>JAGKSX010000062.1 GCA_018993155.1 Hydrogenophaga sp. | reverse complement strand
TTTTTTCCATGGCCCAGAATCCGCCGAACCCTGCCCGGTTCGGCCGACCCGGCCCGGCATGGACAATAATGACCTACAAATGAGAATTGTTCCCATTATAAACAGCGAAACAAAGCCCCTGCCCGCGCTGCTCCTGTTTTTGCTGCACCGCTCCCAAGCCCGCCGCACCCCCACGACGCCATGACATCCCACCCCGCCCTGCCCCCGGACGTCGCCACCCTGGGCGATCACGAGCGCCACGCCCGCCGCGTGCTGGACGATGCCACCTGGGCCTATCTGTTCGGCGCGGCGGCCGACGAGCTGACCTTCGCGCGCAACATCGACGCCTGGCGCGCCCTGGAGCTGCTGCCCCGCGTTCTCAAGCCTCTGGCAGGGGGCCACACCCGCATCGAGCTGCTCGGCCGCACCCTGGCCCACCCCATTCTGGTCGCACCCATGGCGCATCAGCGCCTGGCGCACCCCGATGGCGAACACGCCACCGCCCTGGCCGCCGCCGCACTGGGCGCGGGCCTGGTGTTCAGCACCCAGGCATCGGTACCGCTGGACGAGATCGCGGCCCGCTTCCTGCCGGAGCCTGGGCGCGGCCCCTTGTGGTTCCAGCTCTACCTCCAGCCCGACCGGGGCTTCACGGCCGAACTCGTGCAGCGCGCCGAAGCCGCCGGCTTCGAAGCGCTGGTGCTCACGGTGGACGCGCCGGTGCAAGGCGCTCGCGACAGCGAACGGCGCAGCGGCTTTCGGCTGCCGGCCGGCATCGGCGCGGTCAACCTCACGGGCCTGCGCCAACCGCCGCCCCGCACACTGGCCGCGGGGCAGAGCGCCCTGTTCGACGACCTGCTCACCCACGCACCCGCCTGGGACGACGTGGCCTGGCTGCGCTCGATCACGCGCCTGCCCGTGCTGATCAAGGGCGTGCTGCATCCCGACGATGCCCGCCAGGCGGTGGCCTGCGGCGCCTCGGGCCTGATCGTCTCCAACCACGGCGGGCGCACGCTCGACACCGCCATCACCACAGCCAACGCCCTGCCCCGCATCGCGCAAGCCGTGCAAGGCGATCTGCCCCTGCTGGTGGACGGCGGCATCCGGCGGGGCACCGACGTGCTCAAAGCCATCGGCCTGGGCGCGAGCGCGGTGCTGGTGGGCCGCCCCGTGCTGCACGGCCTGGCCACGTCGGGCGCGACCGGGGTCGCCCACGTGCTGCGCCTGCTGCGCGACGAGCTGGAAATCGCGATGGCGCTCACCGGCTGTCGCACGCTGGCCGAGGCCTCCACCGCGCTGGCACCGCCACCGCGCTAAAAAAGCCGCTCCTTTTTTACTGAAATCATGAGAATGCGAAACATTCTCGTTTAGAATGACTGCCAGTTTCCCGCCACACCGCCGAGCCGTCGGCCCAAGCGAAAGGACCTCCATGACCACCGGCCTCGCTGTCCTCGGCGCCAGCCTCATGATCATGCTGATCGCGGCGTGGTGGATTTTTCGACACAGATAGTTCATAACGAGGCCTTCACCACGGCCCCACGCCATCGTCCTGCCGAGCCTCTGCCGACTTCACCATGCCGACCGCCAGCGCCACCATGGCGCCTCCCCTCTCTCCCTTGCCTGACGCCCCACCGCGCCGACTGAATCGCCGCATCCTGGTGGTGGCAGCGGTGATGGGCTTCCATGTGCTGGCCGTCTGGGCTCTGCAGAGCGGCCTGCTGCGCCGCGCCGTGGAGATGGTGATCCCGGTCGAGGTGCTGGCCGAGATCATCGAGCCCGCAAAGCCACAGGTCATTCCCGAGCCGCCACCGCCTGCGCCTGTGGTGCAAAAGCCCCAGCCCAAACCGAAGCCCATCGCGCGCCCCGAGCCCACGCCGCAACCGGTATTGCAGCAGGAGCCCTCACCCACGGCGCCCGTGGTGGCGCCCCCGGAACCCGCGCCGCCTGTCGTGGCCGCCGAGCCAGCGCCCCCGGCACCGCCCGCGCCGCCCGCGCCACCCGCACCGCCGCGCGTGGAACTGCCCTCCAGCAGCGCCGATTACCTGAACAACCCGCGCCCGCCCTACCCCGCCTTGTCCAAGCGCATGGGCGAGCAGGGCAAGGTCGTGGTGCGCGTGTTCATCGAGACCAACGGCACGGCGAGCAAGGCCGAGGTCCGCACCTCCAGCGGCTTCGACCGGCTGGACCAGACCGCCGTACAGACCGTGCTGCGCTGGCGCTACGTGCCGGGCAAGCGCAACGGGGTGGCTGAAGCCATGTGGTTCAACATCCCGATCAATTTCGTTTTGGAATAAACCTCTTCCCCTGGAGTCAGAGAATCATGGATCCGCAATTCGCTTCGACCGGCTTGGCCCACGTCTGGACACAAGGTGACTGGGTCACCCGCTCGGTGGCCATCGTGCTGCTGGCGATGTCCCTGACCACCTGGGTCATCATCCTGTGGAAGGCCCTGGACCAGCGCGCCCAGCGCGCCCAGGCCAAGGGCATCGAAGGCTTCTGGCACAGCGCCGATTTCGCCGAAGGCCTGGACAAGCTGGGCTCGTCCGAAGGCAACCCCTTCCGCAGCGTGGCCCTGGAAGGCCGCGAAGCCACCCGCCACATCCTGCACAAGGACGGCCACAACGGCACGCCGCCGCAGCGCCAGCTGCACGACAGCCTGGACGTGAGCGACTGGGTCGAGCGTTCGCTGCGCAAGAGCGTGGACGACCACACCGCCCGCGCCCAGAGCGGCCTGTCGGTGCTCGCCTCGGTGGCCTCCACCGCGCCTTTCGTGGGCCTGTTCGGCACCGTCTGGGGCATCTACCACGCCCTGCTGAGCATCGGCGCGGCCGGCCAGGTCAGCATCGACCGCGTGGCCGGCCCGATCGGCGAGGCGCTGATCATGACCGCGCTCGGCCTGCTGGTCGCCATTCCCGCCGTGCTGGGCTACAACGCCCTGGTGCGCGGCAACAAGGGCATCAGCCACCAGCTCAACCGCTTCGCACACGACCTGCATGCGTACTTCGTCACCGGCGCCCGCGTCACCGCCGGCGCGGCCGACGGCAAGGTGCTGCCGATGAAGAAGGCCTCGTAAGGACCCGCCATGGCCATCGGAACCCAATCGGACAGCGACGAGGTGATGAGCGAGATCAACATGATCCCGTTCATCGACGTCATGCTGGTCCTGCTGATCATCTTCATCATCACCGTGCCCGTGATCAAGCACTCGGTCAACATCGAGCTGCCCCAGGCGAGCGTGGAGAAGGTGCTGGACAAGCCCGAGAACATCCGCCTGTCGGTGGATGCGGACGGTGTCTATTACTGGAACGACCAGCGCGTGGAAGACGCCGACTTCGCCAACCGCCTCGCGGCGGCGGCCGCGCAAGATCCCCAGCCCGAGCTGCACATCCGTGGCGACAAGGCGGTGCGGTATGAGCGCGTGGCGCAAGCCATGGCCAGCGCGCAGCGCAGCGGTGTGCGCAAGATCGGCTTCATCACGGAACCAGGCACGCCATGAACCCGAACCCGGACACCACCCCCGCGCCCGCCGACGCAACCGCATCCGATGCGCCGACGACGCTGCAGCTCCTGCACGAAGGCCATCCCGTGCCGGTGCTGCCCAGCGCCGAGCTGCTTCGAGGCCAGAAGGTGGTGGCCATCCATCACAACGGATCGCTCTACCGGCTGCACGCGACGCGACAGGGCAAGCTGATCCTCACCAAGTAACCAGGCGGCACCGCCAGCCCGCCTCGCACCGTTTTTTCATCGTGGGGCGACCCGGGGACATCACCATCCCCGTGCGTCGTTTTTAGCCAGCCAAGAGACCCCGGGTCTCGTTAGCCAGGCATTTTTTCGGGGCGCGCCGCCCGGATTCGCTTACAGGCCAATCGCCGCGATGCCCGCGCGCGCGATCTGCGCGTCTTCGGTCGACTTCACACCGCTCACCCCCACCGCGCCCAGGCACTGGCCATCCTTGAGGATGGGCACGCCACCTTCGAGCATGCCCGAAAGCGTGGGCGCGCTCAGGAAGGACATGCGGCCCTGGTTGATGACATCTTCGTAGATCTTGCTCTCGCGCCGGCCCATCGCGGCCGTGTGGGCCTTGGCGGGGGCGATGTGGGCGGAAATCGCGGCCGCGCCGTCCAGCCGCTGCAGCCAGAGCAGGTGCCCGCCGTCGTCCACGATGGCGATGGTCACGGCCCAGTTGTTCTTCACCGCCTCGGCTTCGGCCGCGGCGGCGATGAGTTTGACGTCGGCGATTTCGAGCATTGCCTTGTTTTTCATGAACTTGGTCCTAAATGGGGGATCAGAGAAGGAATTGCAGAGCGGGAGCTTACCGCCCGGGCGCAAAGTGCGAACGATAACGCGTGCATTGGCACACCCCAGGTCACAAGTGACCATACCAAAAATGCGTTGTCCCGCGCCGGGTGCTCACGGCGAACCAGCCTCCTACAATGCAATTTCGCCGGTTGCGCGTCATTCCGACGCGCAGCGACCGGCCCACGTCGTCAGATGATGAAGGAGATCACCACCATGACCGACCAAGCACAGACCAGCGGCCGCTTCGGCACCGCCGTCTCTTCCGATGCACTGCGCAACAAAGTCATGCGCAACACCTACTGGCTGCTGGCCCTGTCCATGCTGCCGACCGTGCTGGGCGCCTGGATCGGCGTGCAGACCGGCATCACCGCCGCGCTCACGGGCGGCCTGGGCCTGATCGTCTTCCTGGGCGGCGCCTTCGCCTTCATGTTCGCGATCGAGAAGACCAAGAACTCCGCCGCCGGCGTGCCCGTGCTGCTGGCTTTCACCTTCTTCATGGGCCTGATGCTTTCGCGCCTGCTGGCTTCGGTGCTGGGCTTTTCCAACGGCTCCAGCCTGATCATGACCGCCTTTGGCGGCACGGCCGGCGTGTTCTTCATCATGGCCAACCTCTCTGCCGTGATCAAGCGCGACCTCTCCGGCCTGGGCAAGTGGCTCTTCGTGGGCGCCCTGGCCATCATGATCGGGGCGATCATCAACGTGTTCGTGGGCAGCCCGGCCGGCATGGCCGTGATCGCCACCCTGGCGATCGTGGTGTTCAGCCTGTACCTGCTCTACGACCTCAAGCGCATCGTGGACGGCGGCGAGACCAACTACATCACCGCCACCCTGGGCCTGTACCTGAGCCTGTTCAACATCTTCCAGAGCCTGCTGATGCTGCTGGGCATGTTCGGCGGCGACCGCGAGTAAGCCCCGGCTCTCGCCCCAAGAAAAAGGACCTTCGGGTCCTTTTTCTTGACCTGCCGCGCGGGTGGCGTGACTTTTTTGCTGCCAGAGGCGTCAAGTTCGGGGCCGAGGCGCCGAAACAAGGCTGAAACCCACTGAACAGCCATGCGACACACCGCCCTCACCCTCTGCCTCCTGGCCGCCGTCAGCCTGCTGACCGGCTGCGAAGCCCTGGGCATCGAGACCGCCACGCAGGTCGCGGCCAAGAAGGAGGCCGAGGGCAAGGCCATCGGCAGCGCGTGCCGGCATGCGGTGCGCAGCATCGAAAGCTGCTTCAGCAACTACCCGCGCGCCGGCAAGGCCGCCGTGTTCGCCGGCTGGCGGGAGATGGACCAGTACATGCGCGAGAACTCGGTGGTGGGCATGCCCTCCGAACCCGAGTCCGGCGCCGCGCCCGCGGCGGCCGACGGCGCCAAGCACGGCGCCGAATCGCAGAAGTCCTGACTCAGCCCTCGTCGGCCACCGCTGGCGCCGCATCGGCGCCCGGCACCTTCGACGGGTCCAGCTCGAACACCGCCATGCTCTCGACGTGCGCCGTGTGGGCAAACATGTTGACCACCCCGGCCGCCACGCAGCGATAGCCCGCCTGGTGCACCAGCAGCCCCGCGTCGCGCGCGAGCGTGGCCGGGTTGCAGCTCACGTAGACGATGCGCTGCGGCGGCGTCCAGCCACCGCGCAGGGCCGGGTTCTGGTGCAGGTCGGCCATGGCCTTGGCCAGGGCGAACGCGCCCTCGCGCGGTGGGTCCACCAGCCACTTCTGTGCCACGCCATCGGCCACCAGTTGCTCGGGCGTCATCTCGAACAGGTTGCGCGCCGCGAAGGTGGTGGGCGCAAGCGGGCGGTCCCGGCCGGCCTGGTTGCCCGCCAAGTTCTCGCGGGAGCGCGCCACCAGGGCCTCGCTGCCTTCGATGCCCAGCACCTCGCCCGCCGTCGTGGCGATCGGCAGCGTGAAGTTGCCCAGACCGCAGAACCAGTCGATCACACGCTCATCGGCCCGGGCGTCGAGCAGGCGCAGGGCGCGCACCACCAGCACACGGTTGATGTACGGGTTGACCTGGGTGAAGTCGGTCGGCTTGAACGGCATGGTGATGCCGAACTCGGGCAGGGAATACGACAGCACCGCCCCACCCTCGTCGAGCAGCTTGACCGTGTCCGGCCCTTTGGCCTGCAGCCACCATTGCACGCCATGCTGGAGGCCGAAGGCCCGCAGGCGCGCGCGGTCGTCCTCGCTCAGCGGCTCCAGGTGGCGCAGCACGAGCGCCGTCACGTCGTCGCCGCTGGCCAGCTCGATCTGCGGGCATGTGTCGCGCGCGTCCATGCCGAAGATGAGTTCGCGCAAGGGCATGAGCATGTTGCTCACGTGCGCGGGCAGCACCGGGCAGACCTTCATGTCGGCCACATAGCGGCTCTTGCGCTCGTGAAAGCCGATCAGCACCTCGCCCTTCTTGTGCACGTGGCGCACCGAAAGGCGCGCGCGGTGGCGGTAGCCCCAGGCCGGGCCTTCGATGGGCCGCATCATGGTCTCGGCCTTGACTTTGCCCAGGTGCCACAGGTTGTCTTCCAGCACGCGTTGCTTGACGGCCACCTGGGCGGCCTCGTGAAGGTGCTGCATCTTGCAGCCGCCGCAAGCGCCGGCGTGCAGGCCGAAGTGCGGGCAGCCGGGCCGCACGCGCTGCGAGGATTCGCGATGGATCGCCGTCACCGTGCCGGCCTCCCAGTTGTTCTTCTTGCGGTGCACGTTCACGCTGACCTGTTCGAAGGGCAGCGCACCTTCGATGAACACCACCTTGCCGTCGGGCCGGCGGGCGATGCCCTGGGCGTCGATGTCGAGGGATTCGATCGCGAGCCAGCCCTCAGGCAGGGTGCTGGCCGGTGTTTCGTGGGCCGCCTCGGTGCTGGCGGTGGTGAGAAGGCTGTTTTCGTGGAGGGAGGACGCTGTCATCCCCCGATTGTCTCAGGCCCAGGCCCGCAGGTACTCGTCCCAGTGCGGCTCGGCCGGCGCCAGGTTGCCCAGCGTCTCCTTGACCATGGCGATTTCCTGCCCGTATTCGGCCTCGGTCAACCCGCCGCGCATCTTCTGGAAACGGCAGTACACCAGGTAGGTGTTCATCACGTCGGTCTCGCAATAGCGGCGAATCTCTTCGGTCTGCCCCGCCAGGTACTGCGCGTACACCTGCGAGCCGTCCATGCCCAGCTTGCCCGGAAAGCCGCAGAGCTTGGCCATGGCATCCAGTGGCGCGTTGTTCTTGGGCGAGTACATGGCCAGCAGGTCCATCAGGTCCAGGTGCCGCATGTGGTACCGGCTGATGTAGTTGTTCCACTTGAACTCGCGGTCGTCCTCGCCCAGGTCCCAGTACTTGCTGGCCTCCACGCCATGGCGCAGGCCGCGGTAATGCAGCACCGGCAGGTCGAAGCCGCCCCCGTTCCAGCTCACCAGCTGGGGCGTGTGCTTCTCGATGGAATGGAAGAAGGCCTGCACCACCTTGCCTTCGCTCTGCCCATCGCGGTCCACGAAGGAATGGATGCGCAGGCCCTCAGCGTTGCGGAAGACGCAGCTGATGACGAGCACGCGCTGCAGGTGCAGCGGCACGAAGTCGCTCTGGCCCTTTTCCTTGCGCTCGGCCAGCCAGGCGGCGTGGACCTGCTCGTCGGTCAACTCGGGCGCCGCGCCGCGCAGGGCGCGCAGCCCGGCCACGTCGGGAATGGACTCGATGTCGAAGACGAGAACCGGCCAGGCCATGCCGCGCCGGGGTTCAGCGCTTGGGCAGGTGGCCCATCGGGTCGACCGGCTTGCCCAGGCGGCGCACCTCGAAGTGCAGCTTCACGCGATCGGTGTCGCTGCTGCCCATCTCGGCGATCTTCTGGCCCTGGCGCACAGCCTGGTCCTCACGCACCAGCAGCGCCTGGTTGTGGGCGTAGGCGGTGAGGTAGGTGTTGTTGTGCTTGAGGATGATCAGGTTGCCATAGCCGCGCAGGCCGGCACCGGCGTAGACCACACGGCCATCGGCCGCCGCGACCACCGGGTCGCCGATCTTGCCGGCGATCGACACGCCCTTGTTGTTGGCCTCGTCGAACGGCGTGATGACGGTGCCCTGGGCCGGCCAGATGAAGCTGATCTCGTCGGCACCGCCCGCGGCCGGGGCGGGTGCCGGGGCCGGCGGGGTGGTGGGCGAGGTGGAGGCCGCGGGGGGCGCGGTTTCCGACAGCGGCCGCGAGGCCACGCCCGAACTGGTCACCGGGCTCGTGGTGGGGCCTGTCGGTGCCGTGGCGGTGGCGCCCGGCGGCTGCACGCGCAGCACCTGGCCCACTTCGAGCGCATTCGGGTTGGTCAGGTTGTTCCAGGCCTGGATGTCGCGCCAGTTCTGGCCGTTGTCCAGCGCGATGCGGAACAGGGTATCGCCCGCCTTGACGGTGTAGTAGCCCGGCTTGCCGGCGTTCTCGGCGCCCGGCATGGGCACCACTTCGGCCGGGCGCGGGGCGGCGGAACCGCCTCGGTCTTCCACCGGCGCCGGGCGGTCCAGGCGGGTGGAGGAACAACCGGCGGCGACCATCAGCGCCGCCAGCATGGACATGACCGCGACGCCTCGCCATGCAGGACGACCCGACTCCTGGGGACGCCCCGAGCATTGGAAAACACGCTTGTTCATGAAAACTCCCACGAATTGCAAGGAACCCTGGCCGCCTGCGCGGTCAGGGCCCTGAAAAAGACACGTTGCACCGCCCGGGAGGCGGTGCAACATCATGCGACACCCGATTTTAGAGGCACAAAGAGCACGGCCTCCAGCTCGGTGCGGACGATGCCGGTGGCGGTTTTGTCCACCACCACCAGGTTCTGCCGACCGGCCGCCGTGACCGCGGGCGCCACCAGCCGGCCACCCACGGCCAACTGGTCGATCCAAGCCTGCGGAATGTCGTTGCCACCCGCCGCCGCGATGATGGCCGCATAGGGTGCCCCTTTGGGGTAGCCCAGCATGCCATCGCCAAACAGCAGGTGCAGGTTGGAGAGGCGGAACCAGCGAAGGTTCTCGCGCGATTTTTCGTGCAGCCCCTTGAGCCGCTCGATGCTGTAGACCTCGCGCGCCAGGTGGCTGAGCAAAGCGGCCTGGTAACCGCAGCCGGTGCCGATCTCCAGCACCCGGCCCATCTTCTCGCTGCGGCCCTGGCAAAGCAGCTCCAGCATGCGCGCCACCACGCCGGGCTTGGAAATCGTCTGCCCCAGGCCGATGGGCAGGCTGGTGTCTTCATAGGCCTGGTTGACCAGCGCCGAATCGACGAAGCGGTGGCGTTCCACCGCCTGCAAAGCCGCCAGCACGCCCGTGTGCGTGACGCCCTGCCCCTGGATCTTGCGCACCATGGCGGCGCGCACCGCCTGCGATTCCATGCCCACGCCCGTGGGCGCCACCGGATGCGCCGGTACCCGGGGCGCGGCCTTGGGCTGCGGCAGGGCCGGCGGTGCCACGGCGCGCGCCGCCGGCCGGGGCTGCAACTGATTGCGCAGCACCGGTGCGGGCGCGGCGGCGGGCAGGCGCGCCGGAAAACCCGGCCTGGGCTTCGCGCCCGCCGCAGGGGCGGAAGATGGTGACGGCGGACCCCCCGGCAGACCGCGCTTCACGAGCCGGCTCCGCCCGTGGACAGGCTCGCGGCCGTGGGCGCCCAGTAGGCAAGGCGGTCGTGGTCGGTCAGGTCCACCTGCAGGGGCGTGATGGTCGCGTAACCCTGCAGCGAGGCGTGGAAATCCGTGCCTTCGGCGTCGTCCTTGGCCTTGCCCGCGCTGCCGATCCAGTACATGGTGTCGCCGCGCGGGTTGGTCTGCGAAATCACCTGCTCGGCAGCGTGCCGGCGGCCCAGGCGCGCCACCTTGAAGCCGCGCAGCTCGGCCAGCGGCCGGTTGGGGATGTTGACGTTGAGCAGCCAGGGCTCGGCGGGCGGGCCGTTTTCCAGCGAGGGCAGCAGTTGCGAGACCAGGCGCGCGGCCATCTGGCCCGCGTCTTCCAGGTGGCCCCAGCCCTTTTCGGTCTGTGAAAAGGCGATGGCGGGCACGCCGAACAGGTAGCCCTCCATGGCCGCGCCCACCGTGCCGGAGTAGATCGTGTCGTCGCCCATGTTGGCGCCGTTGTTGATGCCGGAGACCACCAGATCGGGCCGGTAGCCCAGCAGGCCGGTGAGCGCGATGTGCACGCAGTCGGCCGGCGTGCCGTTCACATAGCGAAAACCGTTGTAGGCCGTGTGCACGTACAGCGGCGAATGCAGCGAGAGCGCGTTGGACTTGGCGCTGTTGTTGTGTTCCGGGGCCACCACCTCCACCTCGGCCAGCCCCTTGAGGGCTTCGTAGAGCGCCACGATGCCGGGCGCCTGGTAACCGTCGTCGTTGGAGATGAGTATTTTCATTGCCGCGATTTTAGGTGGATCGCCCCGGTCACGCCCGGGACATGCAAGGGGCTTACCCGCTGCGGAAGACGGTCCCCGCTGCCTATCATGGAACGGTTTCATGACCATTTGAACGAGGACACACCATGCATGCCTGGCTCTGCGAAAACCCCGTGGGCGTCGACGCCCTGACCTGGAAGGAACTGCCCACGCCAGCGCCCAAGGCGGGCGAGGTGCTGATCGAGATCCAGGCCGCGAGCCTGAATTTCCCCGACCTGCTCATCGTGCAGAACAAGTACCAGATGAAGCCCGCCCTGCCCTTCGTGCCAGGTTCGGAATACGCCGGCGTGGTGCGGGCGGTGGGCGAGGGTGTGAAGCACCTGCAGGTGGGACAAAGCGTGGCCTGCCTGAGCGGCACGGGCGGCTTCGGCACGCACACCATCGCGCCGGCCGCGCTGTGCATGCCGCTGCCGCCCGGGTTTCCGGCGGTGGACGCGGCCGCGTTCATCATGATCTACGCCACCTCGTGGCACGCGCTGATGGACCGGGGCGCGCTCAAGGCCGGCGAGACCGTGCTGGTGCTGGGCGCGGCCGGCGGCGTGGGCACGGCGGCGATCCAGATCGCCAAGGCCGCGGGTGCGCGCGTGATCGCGGCTGCCTCCAGCGACGAGAAGTGCGAGCTGTGCAAGCAGCTGGGGGCCGACGCCACCATCAACTACAGCGTGCACACCCCCAAGGAGGGCCTGCGCGATGCGATCAAGCAGCTCACCGACGGCAAGGGCCCGGACGTGATCTACGACCCGGTGGGTGGTGACTTCGCCGAGCCCGCGTTCCGCTCGATCGCCTGGCGCGGCCGCTACCTGGTGGTGGGCTTTGCCAGCGGCCCGATCCCGGCCCTGCCGCTGAACCTCACCCTGCTCAAGGGCGCGAGCCTGGTGGGCGTGTTCTGGGGCGATTTCGCGCGCCGCGAACCCAAGGCCAACGCCGAGATGATGCAGGCGTTGGCGGGGATGTATGCCAGGGGCCAGGTCAAGCCGGTGATCGACCAGACCCTGCCCATGAGCGAGCTGCACAAGGCCTACGCGATCATGGGATCGCGTTCGGTCAAGGGCAAGCTGGTGATGGTGAACTGAAGAAGGCCGCGAAGCCTTCTTCGTTCAGAACGATTCCCAGTCGTCCGCACCACCCGCCGTCGCGGGCACGGGAGCGGCCACCGGCGCGGGCCTGGGGCTCTTCGCCACCGCGACCGGTGCCGCAGCGGGCTTCACCGCCGGTGCCTTGGCCACGGCCTTCACGGGAGCAGGCGCCGCTTTCGGCGCGGCAGGTGCCGTTGCAGTTGCAGCCACCGGCTTGGCGACCACGGCCGTGGGGCGCTTGTGCAGGTCGTTGGCATTCAGTTGAGCGATCGAGCTGGCCGCATCGGCCCCGTCCACGCGGAAGATGCGCACCACCTCGGACAGGCGCAGCGCCTGGTCGTTCATGCTCGATGCGGCGGCCGCGCTTTCCTCGACCAGCGCCGCGTTCTGCTGCGTCATCTGGTCCAGGTTGGAGACGGAGGCGTTGATCTGGTTGACGCCTTCGGCCTGCTCGCTCGACGACGAGGCGATCTCGCCGATGATGTCGCGCACGCGCACCACGTTCTCCACGATCTCGCCCATGGTCTGGCCGGCCTGGCCCACCAGTTCGGTGCCGGCGGTCACCTTGTCCACGCTGGCGCCGATCAGCACCTTGATTTCCTTGGCCGCCTGCGCACTGCGCTGCGCAAGGTTGCGCACCTCTCCGGCCACCACGGCGAAGCCCCGGCCCTGTTCGCCCGCCCGCGCGGCTTCCACCGCCGCGTTCAGCGCCAGGATGTTGGTCTGGAACGCGATCCCATCGATCACGCCGATGATGTCGCTGATCTTGCGCGAGGCCTGGTTGATCTCCTCCATGGTGGACACCACTTCGTTGACCACCTGGCCGCCCTTCTGGGCGCTCTGGCCGGCCACGTCGGCCAGCTGGTTGGCCACGCGCGCCGAGTCGGCCGACTGCCGGATCGCGCCCGACATCTGCTCGATGCTGGCGGCGGTCTGCTGCAGGTTCGCGGCGGTCTGCTCGGTGCGGGCCGAGAGGTCGTTGTTGCCCGAGGCGATCTCGCGCGCGGCCACAGTGATGTTGTCGGTGCCGCGCTTCACGTCGGCCACCACGTGCACCAGGCGATCGCGCATGTCGGAGAGAGCTTTGGTCATCGCGCCGAACTCGTCGCGGCGGTCGTTGCGGATGCGCGCGGTCAGGTCACCGCCGGCGACGCGCTCGGCAAACGCCACCGCCTCGCGCAGCGGCGTGCGGATGTTGCGGATGAGGAGAAATGCGCCGACGATGATGCCCACGATCAGCAGGCCGATCTGCGCGCTCGCCATGGTCATGTTGCTGGCGCGTGCGGCGGCGAACTTTGCCTGCGCCTCGGCCTGCATGCTCACCTGCATCTGCGCGAACTCCCGCAGCGCCGCCACGTAAGGGGGCACGGCCGCGTTGAAGCGGGACGTGATTTCGGCCACGGCACCGGCGGTGTCACCGTTCTTCTTCATCTCGTTGGCCTTGGCCAGCGAACCCAGCACAGCCTGGCGCAGCCCGGCGATCTTCTCGAGCTGGGCCTTCTCGGCGTCGTTCATGGGCATCGCGTCCAGCCGCTTCTGCAGCGCGGAAATCGAGGCCACGCCCACGGGAATGACGTCTTTGTAAAGCTGGTCGATGGAGGGGTCGGTGCTCAGGATCGAAGCCTGCACGCGCGTCACGTTGGTTTCGGTCAGGCCAGCCCATTCCGTGGCGATCACGGTCTTGTCGGACATCCGGCCGAGCACTTCATCGGCTTCCCTGGTCAAGGCACTGGAGCGGGTGCCGGTGAAGGACAACATCGCGCCCAGGGCGAGCACGATGGCAAGAACGCCGGCCCAGAGTTTGGCGTTCACGGTCATGTTGCGAAAGAGGTTCATGTGGGGAGGTTCAGGCAAAAGGATCGGATCACCTCCGGCCTATCGACAGGAACCGCCGGCACTGAAATCCAGCCGACGAACGCGCAGCCCTTCTCGGGATCGCCCCTCCCGAGGCCCCCGCTCAGCCGCCCGCGATGCGCTGCGCCAGGCGCCAGACGGCCAGGCGGTGGCCGGCCGCCAGGGCGTCGGGCGAGCCGTCGGCCAGCGGCACCTCGATGTCGGCCTGGCCCAGCGTGGGCGGCGTGGTGCCGCCGCGCAGGTCGGTCAGCCACCAGCGGGCCTGCAGGCGCAGGGTGCGCCGGCCGCTGTCGGCCATCAGCGAATCGATCTCGACGCGCAGCTGCCGCGTCACGTTCGCCCCCGAGGGCGCGGGCGCGCGCCAGACCAGGCCCTCGCCCCGCAGCAGCGCCAGGTCGGCCACCAGGCGGCGCGGCACGCTCTCGCGCAGCGGCTCGGCCCAGCGGTGCCCGGGCAGCGGCAGCAGGGACGACGCGCCGCTGGAGACCATCAGCACGTCCCGGTCCAGCGAGCCGGGCAGGCGCACCAGGCCGGAGACCTCCCACACCGCGCCATCGCCCGGCCGGGGCGCCGGCCGGGGTTCCGGGGGCTCCGCGCGCAATTCGTACCAGCGCGTGGGCGGCGCATCGGTGCCGGCGCAGCCGGCGGCGAACACCACGGGCGCCAGGCCCAGGGCGGCGAGCAGGCCGCGTCGGTTCATGGCTGGGCGGTTCATTCGTTGACCTTTCTGCCCCGCAGGAGCGCATCGGGTTGTTGTTCCAGGGCCTCGGCCAGGTCGCGCAACGCGCGGGCGGCGCGCGAGAGGTCGTCCAGCGCGCGGTCGGCCCCCACCATCAGCTGCGAATCGCCCGCGGTGGCCTCGCGCAGCGCGCCTGCGGTGCGGCTCACCTCGTTGGCCGCGCGCTGCAGGTTCTGCACCAGGGGCGCGTCGGGCGCCAGCAGGTCGGACACGCGCTCGGACGTGCGGCCAAAACCAACGGCGCTGTCGTTCACCGATTTGGCCGCCTTCTCCATGCCGTCCATCGCGGTGCGGGTGGACACGAGCGAGCGCTGCAACTCGTTGGCCAGCGGGTCCAGGCGCTTGTCGAGCCGCTCGGACACGCGCTTGAAGGTCGCGGTGATCTCGGCCAGGTCGCTCAGGGCCTGGTTGAGCTGCGGCCCCGAGATCACGGCGCGGGCCGAAGCGGCGATCGCCGCCAAGTCGTCGGTGATCTTGCGCAGGTCGATGCCTTCGAGCTGATCGCGGAAGGTCTGGATCGCCGTGGGCGCGGTCGGAATTTCGGTCAGGCCGCGCCGCGTGCCGTGCGTGCTGGCCACGCGCTTGGGGCGCAGGTCCAGGTCCACATAGAGCAGGCCGGTGAGCAGGCTCTGCATCGAGAGCTGCGCGCTCATGCCCCGCTCCACCAGCGCGGGCAGCGCCAGTTCGGAATCGGAAGCCGCATCGCCGTGCTTGCCATCGAGCCCGCGCAGGGCATCGCTGTCGAGCGAGGCCACCACCGGGATGGAGAAGGCGTCGGTCTCGCTGTTGTAGGAGACCTCGATCGACTCCACGCTGCCCACGCGCACGCCACGGAACACCACGGGGGCGCCGACCTGCAGGCCGTAGACGGAGCCGCTGAAGTACATCACGGTGCGCTCCTTGCGCGTGAAGTAGCTGCTGCCGGCCAGCGTGATGATGGCCACCGCGATCAGCGCGAGGCCGGCCACCACGAAGGTGCCGATGAGGGTGGGGTTGGCCTTGCGCTTCATGATGGGGTTTCCTCTCTGACAGGGGCGGCGGCACCGCGGCGCAGGAAGCGCTGGACTTCCTCCGGGCCGTCCTGCCGCAATGCCTTGGGCGGGCCGAGCGCCGTCATGGTCTTGCTTTGCGCGTCCAGGAACAGCAGGCGGTCGGCCAGTGCGAAGATGCTCTCGAGTTCGTGGCTGACCATCACCACCGTGGTGCCCAGGTCGTCGCGCAGGTGCATGATGAGTTCGTCCAGGTGGGCGGAGGTCAGCGGGTCCAGGCCGGCGGAGGGCTCGTCCAGGAACAGCAGTTGCGGATTCAGCGCCAATGCGCGCGCGATGGCGGCGCGCTTGCGCATGCCGCCGCTCAGCGTGGCGGGCTCGGCCTCGAAACTGCCCGCCAGCCCCACGAGCGCGAGCTTGAAGCGCGCCTCCTGCTCGCGGCGTTCGGGCTCCATGTCGGTCAGCACCTGCATGGGCAGCATCACGTTCTCGCCCACGGTCATGCTGCTCCACAGCGCGCCGGCCTGGAACATCACGCCGAAGGAACGCAGCAGCGCGGCCTTCTCCTTGTCGTCGGCGGCGTACAGGTCTTGCGTGCCATAAAGCACCCGGCCCTTGGCGGGCACCTGCAAGCCGATGAGGTGGCGCAGCAGCGTGCTCTTGCCGCAACCGCTGCCGCCGGCCAGGGCCAACACCTCGCCGGGCAGAATCTCGAAATTCAGGTCGCGCTGGATCACGTTGCTGCCGAACGCCATGGTCAGGTTCTCCACGCGCACCAGCGGTTCCGCACCGGGCTCGGGCGGGGCGGGTTGGGCGTGCAGGTGTTCGTCCATCTAGAAGTCCAGGCGTTGAAACACCACGGTGAGCGCGGAAGCGACCACCACGATCCACACGATGGCCTGCACCACCGAGGCCGTCGTCGCGTCGCCCACGGCCTGCGCACTGCGCCCCGCCGCCATGCCCTGCAGGCAACCCGCGAGCGCCACCAGCACCGAGTAGGTGGTGCCCTTGATCAGCCCCACCACCACGTGCGGCAGCGTGATGGCCTGGGCGCTGGCGTACACATATTCCAGCGGTGTGACGCCATAGATGCCCACCGCCACCAGCCAGCCCACGGCCATGCCCACCAGCGCGCCGAAGGCGGTGAGCATGGGCCCGACGATGAGCAGCGCCAGCACGCGCGGCAGCACCAGGAAGTCCACCGGGTTCACGCCCATGGTGGCCAGCGCGTCCACTTCTTCGTTGGCGCGCATGCTGCCGATCTGCGCCGCGAAGGCCGCGCCCACGCGACCCGCCAGCACGATGCCCACCAACAGGGCCGCCACCTCGCGCACCACGCCCACCGTCACGAGGTCGGCGATGTAGTTCTGCGCACCGAAGCGCTGCAGCTGGGCCGCGCCCATGTAGGCCACGATGAGACCGACCAGGAAGCACACCAGCGCCACGATGGGCAGGCTGCGCGGCCCCGTCTGTTCGATCTGCCAGGCAAGGTCGGAGGCGCGCATGTCGCTGCGCCCGCGCAGCCAGCGGCCCAGGGACAGCAGCACCTCGCCGAAGAAGGTCAGCGTCTTGCGGCGCAGGGCCCACCAGGCGGTGACGCGCGCGCCCAGGCGGGCCACGCGGCCGCGTGTGGCGGCCGGGGCCGCTGCGGCGGGGGGCGG
Source organism: Hydrogenophaga sp. (assembly GCA_018993155.1). GTDB lineage: Bacteria > Pseudomonadota > Gammaproteobacteria > Burkholderiales > Burkholderiaceae_C > Hydrogenophaga. The sequence continues at coordinate 47,258 of JAGKSX010000062.1, read as the reverse complement.
GGTGTCCAGCGCGAGCGCCAGGATCTGCTGGAGACCTTCGGGCAGGGCCTGCAGGTCGACATCCGCACCACGGCGCGCGAAGGGTTCGATCTGATGCCACAGCGCGGAGGCCAGGGACGCGTCCCACGAGCGCAGGCCGTCCGCGTGGGCACGCACGGCGCCCACGACCTCGGTGGCCGGAAGCTCGGGGAGAGGGGCGCTGTGTCCGCGCCAGGCGCCGCTGAGTTCCAACACCCAGTCGTCGCCTTGTGAGAGCCAGCGTGCATCCGGGGCATGCGTCTCGTCATTCACCTCCATCGTGTCCGACACGGCATCTCCGCTCGGGGCATCGCGCATGGAAGAACCCATTCAGATTCGGAATCTGGATTCTATCGACCGACCTGCGGGCTGGCCGCCGCCGCCCTGTAGGACAAGGCCGCGTCATCGGGCCGAAACCGAACGATCCGGCCCGCGCTGCGTTCCAATGAAGCGTGGACGCTCAGACCAACCCTCCCCCTTCGAAGAGGCGACGCCCTCGAACCCTCTGGATCGCCGGTGGCGTGCTCGCCGTGCTCGTTCTGGGCGTGGCATGGGGCGAATACAGCGGCTGGCCGGTGCTGCGCCAACCCTTCGAGAACGCCGCCACGCGCGGCGTCGGCGTGCCGGTGCAGATGCAGGGCCAGGTGCGCACACACCTGCTGTGGCGCCCCCGGCTGGAGGTGGAGCACCTGCGCGTCGCCTCCGACGCGCGCTTCGGCGCTCCCCATCTGCTCGATGCGCGCCACATCACCCTGGTCTGGCACTGGGGCGACCTCTGGCGCTGGCAGCGCGGCGATCGCCTGCTGCTGCAGCGGCTGCAGGCGGATCAGCTCGACGCGCATCTGATGCGCATCGAGGGCGGGGACGCCAACTGGCAGCTGGGCAACCAGGACGACAAGCCTCGCGCCGAAGAGAACAGCGACCCGCTGGGTGGCCTGCCGCGCTTCGGTTCGCTCGTGATCGGCCAGGGCCAGGTGGCCTGGAAGGATGCGGTGCAGGACGTCGATCTGGCCATCGGCGTGAAAGGCAGCGAAGGCGAGGCCGTGACCGGCGCCGCCTCGGGTTATGAGGCCACCTTCAAGGGCCGCTACCGCACCATGCCCATGGACCTGCAGGTGCGCGCGGGCAGCACCCTGCCCTTGCTGCAGGACCCCGATGCCGCGCCCGACGCGCAGTGGGTGCCGGTGCGCGTGGCGGGCACGGTGGCCTCGGCCAGGCTGCTGTTCGACGGCCAGGCCGCCGCCCTGCTGGGCACACCCCGGCTCGATGGCGCGCTGTCGTTCCAGGGCCGCTCCCTGGCCGAAGTGGGCCGCCCGCTGGGCATCACCCTGCCGCAGACCCCGCCCTTCGACCTGCGCGGCCGGCTCTCGCAAGCCGACGGCGTGTGGCGCCTGCAGGCCTCGCGCGCCACCATCGGCAGCAGCAGCCTCGCGGGCGACCTGCGCTTTCACCAGCTCACCAGCCCGCGCCAACTCACGGGCGAACTCACCGGCCCCAAGCTCGCGTTCGCCGACCTGGGGCCGGCCATCGGTGGCGAAGGCGGCACCGCCAAGGCGCCACCGCAGCAGGAAGCCCAGGGCCGCGTGCTGCCGCAGCGCCGCTTCGACCTGCCCTCGCTGAAAGCGATGGACGCCGACGTGAACGTGGCCATCGATGAAGTGGACTTCGGCACCGACGCCATGGCGCCCTTGAAAGGGCTCAAGACCCGCATCCATCTCGACGCGGGCGTGCTGCGCCTGGACGACCTGCAGGCCTCGGTGTCGGGCGGCCAGTTCAAGGGCATGACCCAGCTCGACGCCAATGCGCAACCCGCCAAATGGCAGGCGCGGCTGGACGTCGCTGGCGTGGACATCGCAGGCTGGATGCGCGGGATGCGCAAGGACACCGCGCCCCCCGCGCCCTCGGCCAACGCCACCAAGGCCCTGAAGAAGGAACGCGAACAGGCGCGCCAGGGCGGCGAACAGGCGGCGCGCTCCTACCTCACTGGCGTGCTCTCCGCCAGGCTGGACGTGCGCGGCGCGGGCAACTCCACGGCCGACATCCTGGGCTCGCTGAACGGCCCGGTCGATCTGACGCTGCGCGACGGCACCATCTCCCACCTGGCCACCGAGGCCATGGGCCTGGACCTGGCGCAGGCCCTGGGCGTGCTGATCCGGGGCGACCACCCGCTGCCGTTGAACTGCGCGCGTTTCGACCTCGTGGCGCGCAACGGTGTGTTCGAACCCCGGCTGGCGGTGATCGACAACCGCGACAGCACCGTGCGCATCGACGGCCAAGTCAACCTGCGCGACGAGTCGATGGCCCTGCGCCTGGTCGCCAAGCCCAAGGACTGGTCGCCGCTCTCGCTGCGCACGCCCATCACCGTGACCGGCACCCTGGGCAAGCCCGACGTGGGCATCGAGGGTCGGCGCCTGGCGGGCCGGCTGCTCGGGGCTCTCGCGCTGGGCGCGGCGGCGGGCCCGGCGGCCGCGGTGATCCCGCTGATCGAACAAGGCGACAAGACCGCGGGCGACCCATGTGTTTCAGTGGCGGCCGCACCCGCGCCGACCAAAAAACCCTGACATCGGCGGCGCGCGACAATGGCCGCATGTCGACCCCGCCCACGTCCACCTTTGCGCCCCGGCTGCTCCACAGCGCCTCCAATTTCCGCGACCTCGGCGGCCACGTCGGCCTGGACGGGCGGCGCGTGCGCCTGCGCCGCGTCTACCGCTCCGACCACCTCGCGGGCCTCACGCCCGAAGACCGCGCCACGCTGCAAGGCCTGGGCGTCACGCACCGCATCGACTTCCGTGGCGTGGCCGAAAGCGCCACCCTGCCCTCCGAGGTCGAGGGCCTGACCACGCTGGCCCTGTCGATCGAACCCACCGTGGTGCACCGCGTGCAGCAACTGCTCGCCGCGCAGCAGGTGCCCACCGAGGCCGAGACCGTGGCGCTGATGTGCCAGACCTACCGGGGCTTCGCGCGCGAAGGTGCGCCGGTGTACGCGCGCTTCTTCCGCCATCTGCTCGACCAGCCCACGCCGCTGGTGTTCCACTGCACCGCCGGCAAGGACCGCACCGGCTTCGCTGCCGCGCTGCTGCTCAGCGCATTGGGGGTCTCGCGCGACGACATCGTGCAGGACTACCTGCTCACCAACCACCTCTACGTGCGCAGCCCGCTGGTGGAAGCGCGCGGACCGGCGCATGTGATGGACGTGCTCTGGAGCGTGCAGCCGGCCTTTCTCGACGCGGCCTTCACCACCATCGAGCAGGAGTTCGGCGGCCTGCCCCGTTACCTGGAAAGCGCCATGGGTCTGAACGCGAAGGCGCTCGAGCGGCTGCGCGCCTCGCTGCTGGAGGCCTGAGCCCCCACCGCGTGGGCGGGCGTGGTCTGGCGATCCGCGCGCCGTTGCCCGCCATCTACAATTCGCGCCCCACCCTCTTCCCCCCCGATCCCGTCCCCATGCACCTCACCGTCAACCCGGAACTCAAAGCCTACATCGACCCCCTCACGCCCGACGAGCACGATGCGCTGGAGCGCAGCATCCTCGCCGAAGGCTGCCGCGATGCGCTGGTGCTGTGGGGCGACGTGCTGGTGGACGGCCACAACCGCTACGGCATCTGCCAGAAACACGGCCTGCCCTTCCAGACCGTGCAGAACCCGCGCTTCCAGACCCTGGAGGACGTGCACCTGTGGATGATCGACCAGCACCTGGGCCGGCGCAGCGTGTCGGACTTCCAGCGTGGCGTGCTGGCCTTGCGCAAGCGCGAGATCCTGGCCGAGCGGCGCACGCGCATCCTGGCGACCTCGCCCTCGCCGGAGGACCTGCCGCCCGATGAGGAAGCCCCCGCGCCCGTGGCCGCGCAAAACCCGGCCGTCGCCGCGCTCGAACCCCGGCCGCTGCACAGCCGCGAAGACATCGCCAAGGCCGCGCGCCTGAGCAGCAGCCAGGTGGTGATGATCGAGAAGATCCAGAAGCAGGCCGCGCCCGAACTCGTGGACGCGCTCAAGGCCGGGGCCGTGTCGCTCAACGCCGCCGCGGCCGTGGCCAGCCTGCCGCCGGAAGAACAGAAGGCCGCCGCCCTGGCCGGCAAGGACGAGCTCAAGCTCGCGGCCAAGCGCGTGCGCGAAGCCCGCCGCAAGCCGCCCGAGGCCGATGCGGACGCGGCCGGCGAAGCGGCCGACCCAGGCACCGATGAACTCACGGCCCTGCGCCAGAAGGTCGCGGCGCTGCAGGCGGAGAACACCGCGCTGCGCGAGCAGGTGGCCACGTTGCGGGCGCAACTGGAAGAGGCGCCGTCGGCCTGACGGCCCCGCCTCCCGGACCTTCATGGGCACCTCTTCCGGCGATCTGATCAGCCTGGTCCTGGGCACCCTGCGCACGGACCGCGCCGTGACGGCGCGCTTCTCGCTCACGGCACCGTGGGCGCTGCGCTCCGAAGGCGTGGAAGGCCTGCTGATGCGCGTGTGCACCGGCGAGCCCTACTGGATCCAGATGGACGGGCTGGACGCGGTGCACGTGCAGCCCGGCGACATCGTGATGCTGCCGCAGGGCGGCCCCCACGTCGCCGCCGCCGAGATCGGCCTGGACACCGTGCCGTTCCGCTCGCTGCTGCAGCGGCACATGCGCGGCGCGCACGGCGACCACCCCATCACCTTCGCCCACGGCGGTGGCGGCGCGGCCACCGAGCTCTTCTCGCTGCACCTGTGGATGCCGCAGCACCAGGGCGTCTCATTGCTCTCCTGGCTGCCTCCGCTGATCGTGCTGCGCGCGGCCGAGATCGCCACCACGCGCACCCTGGCGCTGGCCACCCAGGCCATGGTGGACGAGACCATCGAGCAGCGCCCCGGTTGGCAGCTGTCCACCGCGCGCATGGCCGACCTGCTGCTGGTGCACGTGCTGCGCGAGCACCTGCACCATGGCCCCGCCGGCGCCCAGGGCTGGCTCAACGGCGTGCGCGACAAGGCCATCGGCAAGGCCCTGGCGCAGATGCATGCCCACCCGGAACTGCCGTGGTCGGTGGAGAGCCTGGCCCGCGTGAGCCACCAGTCGCGCTCGGTGTTCAGCGAGCGCTTCGTGGAACTCATGGGCACCACCCCGCTGCGCTACCTCACCTCGGTGCGCATGGGCATCGCGCGCCAGCAGTTCCTCAAAGGGGCGGACGACGTCTGGCGCGTCGCGCAGGGCGTGGGTTACGGCTCGGAGAAGGCGTTTTCCCGCGCGTTCGAGCGCTGGGCCGGGCAGACGCCCAGCCAGTGCATCAAGTCGCGGACGATCGGTGCCCAGATCCGGCGCCCCGAAGGTTGAACACAGGCGGGGCCTGACCAAGAATCGACCGCGTCCGCGTTGGTCTTCTGGTTCCCCCATGAAAAAAGTTCTGATCGTTGGTGCCGGCATTGCCGGCTGTTCCGCCGCCCTGGCGCTCGCGCAGCGCGGCTGGCAGGTCGAGGTGGTTGAAAAGCAGCCGCAATGGCGCTTCCAGAGTTCGGGCATCTTCGTCTACAGCAACGGCCTGGACCACTTCCGCCAGATCGGCGCGATGCAGGATCTGGTCGAGGCGGGTTTTCCCATCGCCTCCGGCCGCAACGTCTACCTGGACCAGGACGGGCGGCACCTGGTGGACGTGGTCTACCCCAGCCTGGGCTCACCGCCCGCGCCCGCCATCCTGGGCATCAAGCGGGCCGAGATGCACCGCGTGCTGTCCGGCCGGCTCGACGCGCTGGGGGTGCCGGTGCGCCTGGGCACCACGGTGTTGTCCCTGCGGCAGGACGAGGGCGGCGCGCACGTGCGCTTCTCCGATGGCGGTGAGGCGTCCTTCGACCTCGTGGTGGGCGCCGACGGCATCCGCTCGGGCCTGCGCGCCCTGCTCTGGCCCGAGGTGCAGCCCACCTACTCGGGCTTCGGCGTCTGGCGCAGCGTGCACCGGCGCCCGCCCGCGCTGGTGGACAAGATCATGATGATGGGCCTGGGCAAGCGGCTGGGCATCATGCCGATTTCGCCGGAGCGCCTCTACATCTTCGGCACCGTGGCGCAGCCGAAGGACACCTGGTTCGAGCCCGCCCACTGGCCCGAGACCATGCGCGCGAGCTTCACCGAATTCGGCGGGCCGGTGCGCCCCTTCCTCGACGAGATCTCGCCCGACACCGAGGTGCTCTACACCGCGGTGGAAGAGGTGGTGATGCCCCTGCCCTGGCACCAGGGCCGCGTGGTGCTGATCGGCGACGCCGCCCACGCATCGACCCCCTTCATGGGACAAGGCGGCGCCCTCGCGGTGCAGGACGCCGTGGTGCTCGCCCGCCTGCTCGAAGGCGGCGCGCCGGTGCCGGCGGCCCTGGCCCGCTTCGGCGAGCGCCGCGCGCCCGTGTGCCGCTTCGTGCAGGAGGCTTCGCACCGCGTGGGCCGCGCCGGCGCCGAGCAGGACCCGGCGCGCCATGCCCAGGCTCTGCAGGCGCTGCCCGCCAGCGCCCAGGCCCACGTGGACGACTTCTACCGCCAGCTTCACACCCTCAGCCATTGAAAGGACTTCCCATGCCCCAAGTGTTCCGCCCTCTGGCCCGCACGAGCCGCCGCCGCCTGCTGGCACTGCTCATGGCCAGCGGCACCGCGTTCCCGCTGCTGGCCCACGCGCAAGCGCAAGAAGTCACCTACCTGCTGCCCGCGCCGGCCACGCTGCCCGCCTTCGGCCCCTGGATGCTGGCCCAGGCCAAGGGCTACTACGAGCAGGAAGGCCTCAAGGTCAACTTCGTCACCGCGCGCGGCGGCGTGGACGTGGCCAAGCAGATCGGTGCCGGCAACGCCGTCATCGGCGGCGCCATCGGCGACACCCCCATCATCGCCCGCGCCCAGGGCATCCCCGTCAAGGCCGTGGCCGTGCTCGGCGCCGGTTCGCTCACCCAGCTCGTGAGCCACAAGGACGAGAAGATCGAGAGCCCGCGCGAACTCAAGGGCAAGACCGTCACCGTCCTGGCCTACACCGACACCACCTACTACGCCCTGGTGGGCATGCTCAGCAAGGTCAGCCTGACCAAGAACGACGTCAACATCCAGGCCGCCGGCCCGGGCGGTGTGTGGCAGCAGTTCGCGGCGAAACGCGCGTCCGCCATGGCCACGGTGCCCGACTGGACGGTGAGCGCGATGGAGGCCGGTGCGCAGGTCGACATCCTGCCGGCCGACATCTACTTCAAGAGCATGGCCCAGGCCATCCTCGCCTCCGACGAGACCATCGCCAAGAACCCGCAGCTGATCCAGAAGCTGGTGCGCGCCACGCTCAAGGGCATGAAGGACATCATGGCCGACCCCAAGGCCGCCACCACCGCTTACGTGGCGCACGTGCCGGTGCACAAGGGCAAGGAAGCCAGCATCCAGAAGGCCTTCGAGCTGTTCAACCAGTACGTCTACGCCGCTCAGAAGGTGCCCGGCACGATGGACGAGGCCCGCCTGGCCGAGCTGCAGAAGTTCTACGTCACCAATGGCGTGGTGCCGCGCGAGACCCCGGTGAAAGAGCTCTACACCAACCAGTTCGTGCCCAGCGGCCGCTAGGCCCGGTCAGCCGGTGCAGCCCGCCAGGCGCGGCCTGGCATGGCGGGCGCCCGGCCCCCGAGCCCTAGGGCTTGCGAATCACATAGGCCAGGGTGGCCCCGCTGTCGCCGGCAATGCGCCAACCGCCGGCCGTGAAGGCTTCGCTGTCGGTGGCCTCCAGGTTGCGCGCCGCGAGCGTGCCGCAGACCGCGCCGCGATCCACACTGTTCAAGGTGGACCAGGCGCTGGCGTTCGCGATCACCGGGTCATCGTCCACAGCACCCCAGCACACCAGTCGCCCGCCCCCGTCGGTCGAGCCCGCGCTGAAGGCGGGCGACAGCACCGTGGTTTCAGCGCCTCCCGCGCTGGCGCGCGTGGCGGTGGCGCCGACCGGTGTCGAGGCGTCGAACTCGCCCGCGCGCACCTTGAGGACGGCGGCGGTCCACTGCTCGCTGGCACTCGGTGTGAACGTGCGCGTGCCGGCACTCCAGGCGCCCGTGGCGATGTACCGCCAGGCCTGCGCCCGCACCTCCGTGCCACTCGATGCGATCGGGCCTGCGATGGACGTGGCCACTTCACCGTTCGGGCCGGTGGGCGTGCTCACCGACGTGGTGTCCGTGCTGTCGTCCCAGGCCAGATGGAAGGTCAGCATGTCGCCAGCCGTGGCGGCCGGATGGCTGACCGCCCAGCTGCTGCTCGCGCTGTTGCTGCCGCTGGCGGTCACGTCCGCCGCCACCGGGAAAGCGACCGTTGGCGCGACCGTGGCGAGGCTCGCCGGGGCCCAGGTCGCCAGGGTGATCGGCCCGGCGTACGTGTTCTGCGTCGTGGCGGTCTCGGTGCCCGTGGCCGTGATGGGCTTGGACCGAAGGCGGGAGCTCGCCCAGTAGCCGAAGGTCCCGGTGGATTCGCCGGTGAGCACCGAATCCCAGCCCGACTCGTTGCCGGGAAAGGCACCGGACGTCGCGTTCAGCCGCGTGTCCAGCGCAACGGCCAGGCCGCCCGACACCCCGGACGCGCTGGCCACGCCAGGCGTGGTGCCATCGCCCGTTGCCTGGCCATAACCCCGCGCGGTGACACCCGTGGTGTCCTGGAGGAAGCAGACGAAGGCATGTGCGCCCGCCAGCGAATTCGCCTGCGTGAACGCGATGGTGACGCTGCGGCCGGCGGCCCAGTTCGCCACCGGCGCCGTGCACACCCAGCCACCCGCCGCTGTGGCAATGGCGCCGTTGCCCGTCTGGCTGAAAGCCGCCGCGAAATCCGAAGCGATGGAGGCGAGATCGGTATAAGGCACAGCCGTGTCATCGCTGCCGACGATGTGCACGGCGACGAATTCCGCCCACTGCGGCACATTGACGGTGCGCGCGCCGGGCGTGGCCGAGGTGCCCAGGTCCACGACCTGGGGCACACCGAGAATGCTGGGCAGGTAGGTGAAATCGCTGCCATCGCCGCACGGCTCGGCGGGGTTGTCGGCCAGCGGGGGCTCGCCAGGCATCGTGTCGTCGAACCGCACGCTGCCGGCATCCATCGGCCAGTTGTGGATCAGGTTGCGCGTGCGAAACGGCACCGTCGAGCGGTACTCGCGGCGGTGCTCCGCCTCGGTCAGCACGGCCGTCCACATGCGCCAGCGCGCGATCGTGCAGTCCGTATAGCCCGCCAGCTCGCCATAGCCGCCCCATTGCAGCGAGCGCTCGCCCGCCGTGCCCGCGTTGGGCACGAACGCCATGGAGAGCACCACCGCGCCATCGAGCAACATGCGCACGGTGCCCGCGCCGTCGTAGTCGATCGCCAGGCGGTATGCCTGGCCCACCTGCAGCGTGTAGCTGGCGCTGACCGTGGGCGACCCGCCGTTGTAGCCTTCGAGCTGGCAGGTGATGCCGTCGGAATTCATGTAAAGCCCGACCCACGAAGCCGCGTTCGTGGTGCCGTACAGCGCGACGATCAGGGTGTTGAAGTTGACGTCGGCCTCGAACCGGAACAGGCCGGCGACCGACCATGGCGTGTTGAGTGCCGGAACCTCATGCCCCAGCGGTTCATGGATGTAGACCGCCTGATAAGGCGCATTGACGCGGATGGCCACTGTGTTCTCCCTCGGCGACCATGGGGCTCAACGCCGGTGGTTGAGGCTCAGGCTTTGCCGTTCGCCGGCCATTTTGGCTTAACAGCGCGCGCCGGCGCCTACAGCGTGCGGATGTACGCCAGCAGTTCGTCGCGAAGCGCCAACGTGGCCGGCGACAGCGTGCCCTCGCGACGCCGATAGAGCGCGAACCGGCGCACGGAGCGAACGTCCTGCAGATGCAGGATGCGGATCGCGCCCTCTCCCGGCCCTGACAACGAGGTCACGAGCTGGCGTGGCATCCAGCCCAGGAACGAGCCCCCGGCCACCAACTGGCGCAACGCCGCCATGGACCGGGACTCCACGGTGGCCTGCGGCGGCGGCAGGTGGTGGTCCAGGTACATCTGCTTCAACTCGTCACGCGGCTGGGTTCCCCGTGGGGCCAGGGCCCAGGCCTCGCCCAGCAAATCCTGCAAGCGCAGATCCTGGCGCCCGCACAAACGGTGGGTCGCCCCCGTGACCACGTGGCAACCCTCCTGCCATTCGCTCTGCGAAACGGTGGTGATGTCATCGGAGGTGGACACGGCAAACGCCAAGGCCAGGTCGATCTCGCCACGGGCGAGCTGCTGCAGCAGATCTTCCGAGAGCCCTTCGACCAGGACCACCTGCAGGCCCGGCATCCGGGCCAGCAAGCGCTCCACCACGCCCGGCACGAAGCTCGCGAGCGCGCTGACCACCGCGCCAAAGCGCACGACGCCCCCGGGCTGACCGCGCAGGGCATCGACTTCCTGCACGGCCCGGGAAGACTCGGACAGCATCAGCCTCGCATGAGGCTCCAGCCGCCGGCCAAAGTCCGTCAGCGCCACGCCGTACTGGTGCCGCTCGAACAAGGCCACGCCGAGTTGCTCTTCGAGCCGCCGGATGATCCGGCTGAGCGCCGGCTGCGTGATGTGCAGGCTCTCCGCCGCCTTGCTCAGGGAGCCCGCATCGATCACTGCCTGAAACGCATGAAGCTCGCGCAGATTCAACAGCATGGAAGGCATGGCCGCAGCCTTGGAGGAAGGGGATAGGGATCTTAGTCTGCGCCGGTTTTGGAGCATTCCGATTCGGTATGCCACAGGGCCCACATGGCATGTCTGGCGCGAAGGGGCGTCCCTAGACTGCGGCACACCACAACACTGCCCACCAGGAGACACACATGCCCCTCTTCAGACAGCTCGGCGCGGCCCTCGTCGCGTCGTTGGCGATCACCGCCCTGGCCGCGGACCCCTACCCCACCAAGCCCATCAAATGGGTGGTGGGCTATGCGGCGGGCGGCGGAACCGATGCATTGGCCCGCATGGTCGGCGCGCAGCTGGCGATCCAGATGGAGCAGCCGGTGCTGATCGAAAACCGCCCGGGCGGTGCCACGGTCATTGCCGCCGATGCCACCGCGAAGGCCGCTGGCGACGGCTACACCATGATGAGCGTCGATGGCGGCACCCTGGTCTACAACACGGCCTTGTTCAAAAAGCTCAGCTACCAGCCGTCCAGGGACTTTGCTCCCGTGGCCCTGCTGGGGCGCTTCCCGCTGCTGCTGGCCGTCAACGCCACTTCCAGCCTTACCGATGCGCGCCAGCTCATCGAAGAGATCAAGCGCAACCCCGGCAAGCTCAGCTACGGATCGCCCGGCGTGGGTGGGCCTCACCACCTCGCCATGGAAATGCTCAAGGACCGCAACAAGCTCGACGTGGTCCATACGCCCTATCGCGGCGCCGCTCCCGCCCTTCAGGACCTGCTGGGCGGCCAGATCCCGCTGATGGTGGTGGACACCGTCGCGGCCATGCCCATGATCAAGGCCGGCAAGATCAAGCCCCTCGCCACCTTCGGCAAGGCCCGCCTCGCCTCGCTGCCCAATGTGCCGTCACTCATCGAACTGGGCTATGCCGACATTGAAATGCTGCCCTGGCAAGGCATCGTCGTGCCCGCCGCCACGCCCAAGGACGTGATCGCCAAACTCAGCGCGGAACTGCAGAAGGCGGTGGCCCACCCATCGGTCAACAGCCGCCTGCTGGAACTCGGCTTGCTGCCCACGCCCGCCGACACCGCCGCCATGGCACTGCAATGGAAACAGGATGCGGACTACTGGCCCAAGCTGATTCAGCAAAAGGGCATCTCCGCCGAGTGACACCAGGACCCGCGAAGTGCGGCTCTCCTGCGCACCGCGCGCTCCCACGATGAAAGATTGACATGCTGAACAACGACGAACTCGCCGTCCTGCTGAAGGAACGGAAACAACTGCGCGAACAGGTGTCGCCCGAGGAATGGGCGGCCCGGGTGGAACTGGCCGCCTGCTACCGGCTCATCGCCCATTTCCGCATGACCGACTGGATCTACAACCACATCTCCTCGCGGGTGCCGGGGTCGCACGAGCACTACCTCATCAACCCCTTCGGCCTGCTCTACGAAGAGGTGTCCGCTTCCAACCTGGTCAAGGTGGATGTGCACGGCAACCTGGCCGAGGACGTGCAGCTGGACGTGAACCCGGCGGCCTTCGTCATTCACGGCGCGATCCACAGCGCGCGCCCGGATGTGGGTTGCGTCCTGCACACGCACACCGCAGCCGGCGTGGCGGTGGCGGCGCAGCAGGATGGCCTGCTGCCCATCTCGCAACACGCCATGCGCGTGTACGGGCAGCTCTGTTATCACGACTTCGAAGGCATCGCGCTGAACAACGACGAGCAGCAGCGGCTGATTGCCGACGTGGGCAACAGAAACGTCCTGATCCTGCGCAACCACGGGCTGCTCACCATGGGTCGCACCGTGCCGGAGGCCTTCGAGCTGATGTTCTATCTGGAGCGGGCCTGCCAGATCCAGATCGCCGCCACCTCGGGCACCCAGAAACTCATCTACCCCGCTGAAGAGGTGTGCCGACACGCCATCGCGCAATTCGATGGCTCGCCGTCCTACATCCAGGGACGTGATTGGCACGCCTTGCTGCGCCTGCTCGACCGAACCGACCCTTCCTACAAGGAGTGAGGGCACAGCCCATTCTTCTACTTTTCCTTGCGCACCTTCGCCGCGCCCATGCCACGGGCGGGTTTTTTCACGGCGGCTGCACGGCCCGCAGGCGTCTGGGGCGACATGCCTGCGGCCAGCAGCGCCAGGTGCTGGACCGCTTCCATCTGCCGCTGCGGTGAGCATTGCGCCAGGCTGTTCAGCACGGCGCTCTGGATGGGGTCGAGGGTCAGCTTCGTCGACATGCGCTCGCCAGTGAGGACATAGAACACATCCAGACCGTGCGGTGCGGCAAGCGCCAGAAATTCGGAACTCACTGCGGCAATGCCGCGCTCCCAATCCTGATAAGTCCGCAGCTTGAACTCGGCAAGCGCTGCCATTTGCGCTTGGCTCAGATCGAGCCTCTCCCGCTCTTCACGCAGTCGGGCGCCAATAGACGAACGGATATCTGTTACCATAAAGTTTTACTGACAGAATTCCGTTATAAAATTCGGTTGATGTGTATTTTCCCGTTACTCAATGCTAACTGAGTGATGTGGTCACGCTCTGGTGAAACATGGTCAAAACCACCTTGCCCGCACGACGCAAACGAGTCCCCAACGGCGCGATCAGCGAGCGCCCCATCGCACTGCGTTTGCTCCCGGACGAACTCGAACGCGCGAAAGAAAAGGCCGACAGGGAACAGCGCTCCATGGCCAGCGTGTGCCGCCTCGCGGTGCTGCGCGATCTGGGCCTGATGAAGAAGGACAAGCCGTGAGATTCCCCTGCCCGATTGCAAGGCCCTGATCGGGCCAGCGCCATCGCGCGGCGCTACATCCCGTTGTCGCCATCCATCTTTTGAAGCGCGGCGGGTGGCACGCCGGTGTTGAACGTGAGGAGCTGGAGGTGCTGGCGCAGCTCATGCCACCCGGTCTTGACCTGCCCGCCCAACCGCTCCTCTGCGACAACGTGGCAGCGTCCCTTGTGGGCGTGGAGCACCTCGGAGATGTCGCCCTCCCCATGCTTCTTGCAGAAGACCGCGGCACCCTCGTCAGCGTCGTCGATCCAGGTCCCGCAAACGTCGCAACAGAGAATCGGAACGGTCCGGTGGCCCTTGTTCATGACCTTGATCATCGCCCCTCCTGTCACAGGGCGAGGGAACGCTCCCGCCCGCGTCCTCGATCTTTCCACGCCTGCCCCCCTCTGGGGATGGGTACAAATCCTGATCTCCCACCAAAGTCGCGCCGTGCGCCCGCTGGCGAAACCGATGGGTGCAATGGCATGGAGCGACCACAAAAGCTCGGTCGCCATGGCACAGCCAGAAACGAAAAAGCCCCGCGTCAGCGGGGCTCTTCTGGATGCATCCCTGCGGCCGGGGGCCGCAAGAATGCTGGGGTTTGGATGGGGTGGCTGATGGGACACCAAACCGGTAGCCCCCTACCTCCAGACAGCAGGCGCCCATGCGGGTTTGGAATCCTTGGGGGTGCATTTGCACACCTGCTAACGACTGCGAACTGCAACGAACGGACATCCTGTCACGGGAGCCAACCTATACTCGGGCGATGCGCCAAGCCCTGAAGGCCGCCCTCCTGATTGCCGTCATGCTCTGGCAGACGCTGGTGTGGGTGACACCCTTTGCGGTCGAGGCGCAAGGCGAGCAACTGGCGCACATGGCGGTCCATTCACAAGACACGGATCACCACCACCATGCCGATGCGTCACTGCACCTCGCGTCAGACAGCGACAGCTCGCCTCATTTCCATGCCGACAACGGCTTCCAACCCCTGGCGCTGACCCCACTGGGTGCAGGTACGGGCATTTTCCTGATGCCGAGCGTACAGCCTGATTCCAGCATTTCTGAGCCCCCATCGGTGTATCTGGACGGCCTGCTGCGCCCTCCCAGCCTGACATCCTGAAGCCCTCCGCGTGAGCCCCTGGCTCGCGGTCATTGGAGCGGACGTCCCCTCGTTGACTTGCTACCCCGCCTTGCGGGAGCTCTGCTGCGCTTGGCCGTTGTGCTGCGCGGTGTTCTCAACCCTTCATTCTCAGTCTATGAAAAAACTCAACTATCGCTTTCCTTTGGCGATTGCCCTGGGACTGGTGCCGCTGCTGGCACTCGCTCACGGCATCTCCGCCGAGGACCAGCAACGGATGCTTGACGCTGGCTACTTTCACTACATCGAACTCGGGGCTCGGCACATGCTGACGGGCTACGACCACCTGCTGTTCCTGTTCGGCGTGGTGTTCTTCTTGACGACGTTCCGGGATGTGGCCAAGTTCGTGACTGTCTTCACCATCGGTCATTGCATCACGCTCATCTTCGCGACGTACTTCAAGATCACCTGGAACTTCTACCTTGTCGACGCCATCATCGCGCTTAGCGTGATGTACAAGGCATTCGACAACAACGGTGGCTTCCAGAAGTACTTCTCGATGGCATCACCGAACTTGCTCTGGGCAGTGTTCGGGTTCGGCCTGCTGCATGGGTTTGGCTTGTCAACGCGGCTGCAACAGCTACCCCTGGGGGACGACTCTCTCGCAATGCTCTGGCGCATCCTGAGCTTCAATGTGGGTGTGGAGGTGGGGCAAATCGCCGCCCTCACGGTCATGGTGGGCGCTCTGGCCCTATGGCGTCATCGGCCGTCCTTCAAGCGATTCAGCTATGCCGCCAATCTGGCGCTCTTCTACGGCGGCGTGTACCTCCTGTTTACGCAATTGCATGGCTACCAACACGACAGCCACCCAGACAGCTTCCGTTTTCCCGCCGCCGAGCACCGGCACGCTCATGAAGACATGGATGTCGAAAACACGGAAGACAAGAGCCGTGACGGCATCTGACCTCCCCTACACCCCGAGTACCTACGTTCAAGGAATCATCATGAAAGCACTCATTCTCAGCGCCGCACTCATCGCACTGCAATCCTTCAGCCCGATGGCCTTGGCCGACAAGGGCAGCAGTTGCCATTTCCACGGTAAGACGCCTGCGACCGAAGCCGTCGTTACCGATTGCGCCAACCAGCGCAGAGATGCGCTCGTGAAGGGCGCCAAACTGGAGAACTCATGGCAGGCCGTCAAGCTCGGCAAGCTGGAGCTGGTGGACGGCAAGAAGGGCAAGGAGTGGAAGGCCACCTTCACGAACCCCTCCGCCACGGACAAAACGAAGCAGAATCTGTATGTCTTCTTCTCCCATCCGGGCAACTTCATTGCGGCGAACTTCACCGGTCAGTAAGACATGACACACGGGTCACTCACACCCGTGCTCAAGGGCGGTCTGCTGGCACTGCTGGCAGCCGCCCTTTTTGGGTTGAGCACGCCCTTCGTTCAAATGTGGGGGCGGGGCCTCGGTCCGTTCACCACCGCTGGCCTGCTGTATGGAGGTGCGGGCATTGTCGCGCTGTTCATCCGCCGTCCCAAGGAGCGCGAGGCGCAACTTCAGCGCGGCGACGCGAGGCGCTTGGTTGCAATGGCTCTGTTTGGGGCAGTCGTGGGACCTGTCGCGCTCGCATGGGGACTTCAGCGAACAAGCGGTACTTCAGCGTCGTTGATGCTGACCCTTGAAGCCTTGTTCACGGCGCTGCTGGCATGGCAGCTGTATGGCGAGACCGTCGACAGGCGCGTGGTTCTGGCGATGTTGACGCTGCTCGCGGGCAGCGTTGTGCTCGCCTTGGAGCAGGGCTTGCAAGGTGGCGTTCAACTCCTTGGGCTGGCTGCCGTAACGGTTGCCACCGCTGCCTGGGGCGTCGACAACACGTTGTCGCGCGGGGTCGCTGACCGTGACCCGGGTCAGGTAGTGCTCACGAAGTCGGCGTTGGGCACCATGGCGACGGTCTCTCTCGCTTACCTGTTTGACGAACCCATGCCTGCCCTGCAGCCCGCCTGTCTCTTGCTGGCTATCGGTGCCAGCGGCTACGGACTCAGCCTTCGGTTCTACTTACTCGCGCAGAGAACCTTCGGTGCTGCACGGACAGGTTCGGTGTTCGCGTTTGCCCCGTTTATTGGTGCCCTGGGTGCATTGGGGCTCGGTGAACGAAGTGGCTCCCTTCTCCTCGTTCTGGGAGGCGGATTGATGCTCAGCGGTGTCGTCCTGCACTTGATCGAAATGCACGAGCATGAACACGTGCACGAGAAGATGAGCCACGAGCATGCCCACACGCACGACGACGGACACCACGGGCACCAACACGACCCCATGCCTGATGGTGCACACAGTCATCTTCATGCCCATGAGGAGCAAAGGCACCGCCATGCGCATGTGCCAGACGCCCATCATCTGCATCGTCACTGACCGGCTCAGCGTCGGGCACAAGATGCTGTACCGAAGGCTGTCCACTGGGGTAGGTCACGCACGGCCTGCCGCCATTCATGGGGCCTTGTAAATCGGGGACTTACGTGAGGCGGAGAAGGTGGGCGTGGTTCACTACCCCCTGTTCCCCGTCAACTCCTCGCGCAAGAACCCGTACAGAGATGCGGTCCGCACGGAGACCCCGAGTTCCCATGTCCACCTCCGCCAGCCGGTCGATCAACCTGGACCGTGGAGCATCCGCAGCGGCGTTCATGCAGATGGCACCGCTTTGCCGAACAGGCCGTAGGCCGCCACGACGCAGCCACCAATGAAGAGGGCGAAGGCGGCGTACGGCAGCACGTAGGCCATGAGGGGCAACTTGCCCGAGCGGGCTTCGTCGCGTTTTGCAACCTCGCCAAATTCGATTTCATCGGCAAAGAACTGGTTGGCGTCGGCCTTGTACTTGGCGAAGAACCGATCCATCTGATGGTAGATGCGAGCCAGACCGCAGCCCGTGACGATGACGCCCAAAACGAAGGCGACCAACGCAGACTGCGCGGCCATCAGGTGGGCGGCCTTGCCGGTCCCAAGGAAACTCAGCATCGCAACCGCCCCACCTGAATTGGAAAGCAAGAGGTACTTGTAGACCCGCTCGCCCCACTCCTTTTCCAGTCCATGGAGCTGCCCCCATCGCTGGTTTACTGCGTCGATGACCTGTTGCTGCCGCACCGCCGTCATTTGCGAGAACTTCATGCCGCCCCTCGTGTGGTTTCCTGGACCTGCTCCGCCCCGAGGATAGCGGCCCAACAGCCACCAGAGGAAGACCGGCACCAAGCACGCGCGACGAGGCAAGCCAATGTGGGACTGACCTGAACGACGTTGGACAGTCCAGAAACGAAAAAGCCCCGCGTCAGCGGGGCTCTTTATCGTGCACCCCCAGAATGCACCCACACCAGCCTGGAGGCCGCATGGATACGGGGGTTCAAATGGTGGGGTGGCTGATGGGACTCGAACCCACGACAACAGGAATCACAATCCTGGACTCTACCAACTGAGCTACAGCCACCGCAAGCTGATTATTATAGCCCGAACCAAAGCCCTCTCATCGGGCCGGTGCCGGCGTGGTGGCCGGCTCGGGCACCAGGATGCGGGCCTTGAAGCGTTCCTTGAGGCCTTCGACGTAGGCTTCGTTTTCGGCCGAAGCCCACCACTGGTTGTATTGCTGCACTTCCTGGGCCAGGGCTTGCGCTTCGCGCACATCGCGCGGCAGCACCTTCTCCACCTTCACGATGGCGTAGCCCTGGTCGGCCAGGTTCACGCCCACCCAGGCGGGCAAGGTCTTCGGGTCCGCGCTCAGGGCGGCGGTCAGCACTTGCTGCGCAAGGCCTTGCGGGTTCTCGCGGGACACCACGACGGCATTGCCCAGGCCCTTGGCGTCGCCGCCCGCCTTCCAGGCCTGCAGCTGCTTCTCGCCTTCGGCGCGCGCCAGTTCTGCCGTGCGCTGAGCGACCAGGCGCGCGCGCACCTGCTCGCGCACCTCCGCCAGGGGCTGGGTGTGGGCGGGCGAGTGCTTCACCACGCGCGCCGAGACCAGTTGGCCCGAACCCGTGTCGATCGCTTCGGTGTTGCGCTTCTTGTCGATCGACTCGGTGTCGAACAGCGCGCCGAGCAGGCGTTCGCTGGCAAGCGCGCCGGTCGCACCGGGCTGCGGCTGGCGTTGCACCGTGGCCTTGCGGACCTGCAGCTTCAGGCGATCGGCCGCGGGTTGCAGGGAATCGGCCTGCTCGTAGACGAGGTTGCTGAAGGTGTCGGCGGCTTCGGCGTACTGCTTCTGGGCCTGTTGCTTCTTCAACTCGGCTTCGATCTCGGGGCGCATGGATTCGAAGCTGCGCACCGGCGGTGCCTTGATGTCGGTGAGCTGGATGATGTGGAAACCGAAGTCGGTTTCGACCACATCGGAGATCGCGCCCTTGGCCAGCGAGAACACCACGTCCTCGAAAGGCTTGACCATGGCACCCCGGCCGAAGTAGTCGAGGTCACCACCCTTGGCGGCCGAGCCCGGGTCTTGCGACTGGGCCTTGGCCACGTCGGCGAAGCTCGCGGGCTTGGCGCGCACCTGCGCGAGCAGTTCTTCGGCGCGCTTGCGCACGGCGTCCTTGTCGGCGGCGGGCGCGCCGGCCGGCACGGTCAGCAGGATGTGGCGCGCGCGGCGCTCCTCGGTGCCGGACAGGCGCGAGGCGTTCTGTTCGTAATAGGTCTTCACGTCGGCTTCGTTGAAGGTCACGCTGTTCTGCAGCGCCGCCGCGTCGAGCACGAGGTATTCGATCTCGGCCTGCTCGGGCGCCTGGAACGAGGCCTGGTTCGCGCTGTAGAAGGCTTCGATGTCGGCGTCGGTCGGCTTGACCTGTGAAGCGAAGTCGCTGGCGGCGAAGCGCGCCACGCGCACTTCACGGCGTTCGAAGAAGGCGTTGAGCGAAACGTTGGCCAGCGCCGTGGGCGCGAAGCTCGAACCGAGGATGCCTTGCGACACCTGGCGCTGCGAGAGGTCGGCGCGCACGCGCGCTTCGAACATCTCGGGCGTCAAGCCCTGGCGGGCGACGAGCTGGCGGTAGGCCTCCACGTCGAGCGTGCCATCGGGCTTGCGCAGCGCGGCGATGGCTTCGTTCTGCTGCAGGTCGCGCGCCAGGCGCGCGTCGCTGGTGTAGAGGTTGAGCTTGGTCGCGGCAGCGGCCAGCAGGCGCTGGCGCACCAGGCGCTCCAGCGTGGCGTAGCGCGCGCCATCGCTGTCGAGCAGGCGCGAGTCGAGCGAGGGCATCGCTTCGCGCAGGCGCTGGGACTCCTGCTGGTGCGCCTGGTCCCATTCGGCCTTGGTGATGTCTTTTCCATCGACGACAGCCACCGGTGCGCCGCTCTCGTTGAAGCGCGTGTAGCCTTCGATGCCGAACAGCACAAACGAGGGGATGATCAGGATCATCAGGAAGCCCATGAGGTACTTCTTGTGATTGCGGATGGAATCGAACATGCCTTGAATCCTGCTACGTGGTGCTGCCGTTTCCGACAACAAAAAAGGCGAACCCTGGTTCGCCTTTTCGATGGTGGTGGGTGCTGACGGGGTCGAACCGCCGACCTACGCCTTGTAAGGGCGCCGCTCTACCGACTGAGCTAAGCACCCCACCGGAAATCCGGTGAGCGCTTCAGTTCAGCGCATCCTTGAGTGCCTTGCCCGGGCGGAACTTCGGCACTTTGGCGGCCTTGATTTTAATCTCAGCGCCGGTGCGGGGGTTGCGGCCTTTGCGGGCGGGGCGTTTGGTCACGGCGAAAGAGCCAAAACCGACGAGCGACACAGTGCCACCCTTCTTGAGCGTGGTGCGGATGGCGGTGATGGTGGAGTCCAGTGCACGCGTTGCAGCCGCCTTGGAGATGTCGGCGTGCTTGGCAATGTGTTCGACGAGTTCTGTTTTGTTCACAAATAGCCCCTCTTGAAGGTGAAATGAATGTTCCGTAAGGACAGGTTTTTTCCGGAGACGGCGCGGGCCGCGGGCAAAAAACCCCAATCGCTCTAGACCGCAGGACGATGCCAACACCGTGGCAAACGCTGGGTGATTAGACCCACTGGGCACAACCCCTGTCAATACTGAGGAGCCTGGGCCCGGTGCCTGTCGGCGCAAGAGGCGAGATTCTAGACGCTTTCATCCACCGGATGTCGCGCGCAACAATCTGTCGCAACTCCCTCCGTCCTTCACGAGGCCGCGAGCACCTCTGCAATGGCCTGGCCCACGTCGCGCGTGCCGGCCTGGCCCCCCAGGTCGGCGGTGCGCGGGGCACCGCTGCCGGGCTGCAGCACGGCCTCGATGGCCTGCATGATCGCGTCGTGTGCACCACGATGGCCCAGGAAGTCGAGCATCATGGCACCGCACCAAATCTGACCAATCGGGTTCGCGATCCCCTTGCCTGCGATGTCCGGTGCCGAGCCGTGCACCGGCTCGAACAGCGAGGGATGCTGGCGCGTGGGGTTGAGGTTGGCGCTGGGCGCGATGCCGATGGTGCCGGTGCAGGCCGGGCCGAGGTCGCTGAGGATGTCGCCGAACAGGTTGCTGCCGACCACCACGTCGAAGAAGTCCGGGCGTTGCACGAAGTGCGCGGTGAGAATGTCGATGTGGAACTTGTCGACCTTCACGTCCGGGTATTCCTTGGCCATCTCGACCACGCGCTCGTCCCAGTAGGGCATGGTGATGGCGATGCCGTTGGACTTGGTGGCGCTGGTCAGGTGCTTCTTGGGGCGCGAGCGCGCGACCTCGAAGGCGTGGCGCAGCACGCGGTCCACGCCGATGCGCGACATCACGGTTTCCTGTACCACGATCTCGCGCTCGGTGCCGGGGAACATGCGCCCGCCGATGGCGGAATATTCACCTTCGGTGTTCTCGCGCACGATCACCATGTCGATCTCGCCGGGCGCGCGCGGGCTGCCGTCGCGGCGCACCACCGGCGCGGTGACGCCGGGCATGAGTCTTGCGGGGCGGATGTTGACGTACTGGTCGAACTCGCGGCGGAACATCAGCAGCGAGCCCCAGAGCGACACATGGTCGGGCACCTTGTCGGGCCAGCCCACCGCACCAAAGTAGATCGCGTCGTGCCCGCCGATCTGGTCCTTCCAGTTGTCGGGCAGCATCTTGCCGTGGCGCTCGTAATAGTCGCAGCTGGAAAAATCGAAGTGGTCGAACTGCAGGTCGATGCCGAACTTCGAGGTCGCGGCCTCCAGCACGCGGATGCCTTCGGGCATGACTTCGGTGCCGATGCCGTCTCCGGCGATGACGGCGATGCGGTGTTTGCTCATGGTTGTTGCTCCTCGGAAGGGGATCGAAAAAAGGACAGGGTTTCGTCGATGAGGCGCCCGGGCGCCTCTTCCGCGATGTAGTGGCCACACGGCAAGGCGTGGCCCGAGACCTTGGCGGCGCGCTCGCGCCACAGCGCCAGCACATCGAAGCAGCGCGCCACCGTGCCGTGTTCGCCCCACAGCACGCGCAGCGGCTGTTCGATGCGGCGGGCGGCGGCCACGTCGGCGCGGTCGTGATCGAGGTCGATGGTGGCGCTGGCGCGGTAGTCCTCGCAGACCGACTCGGCGGTGCCGGGCAGCGCGGCGCAGCGCTCGTATTCGGCCAGCGCGGCGGGGTCGAACGGTGCCAGCCCCGCGTGGCGGCTGCCCATGACGCTGCGCACGTAGCGCGCCGGGTCGGTGCCGATGAGCGCCTCGGGCAGCGGCGGCGGCTGGATCAGGAAGAACCAGTGCCAGTAGGCCCGCGCGAAGGCTTCACCGGTCTGCGCGTACATGGCCAAAGTGGGCGCGATGTCCAGCAGCAGCAGACGCCGCACCGCATCGGGGTGGTCGGCGGCCAGGCGGTGCGCCACGCGCGCGCCCCGGTCGTGCGCCAGCACGTCGAAGCGCGGAAAGCCGTGGTGCGCCATGACCGCGATGGCATCGAGCGCCATCTCGCGCTTGCTGTGCGCGAGGTGTCGGGCGTCGGCGGCGGGCCGGCCCGAATCGCCGTAGCCTCGCAGGTCCGTCAGCACCAGGGTGAAGTGCCGGGCCAGTTCGGGCGCCACGCGGTGCCACATGGCCATGCTCTGCGGGTGGCCGTGCAACAGCAGGAGCGGCGGCCCGTCCCCGCCGATGCGGGTGTGCAGGGCGACACCATCGCGCAGCACGGTATGGAGCTGGAATCCGTTCAACATGGGCGCCAGCATAGTCCTCATTGGGGCAATAATCCGGCAATTGATTCGTTCCCAAAGGGAAACAATTGGACCGCCCCGATCTCGAACTCGTGCTCGCCATCCGACAGCATGGCAGCCTTGCCATGGCCGCTCGTGCGCTGCGCGTGGCACCGTCGGCCGTCACCAAGCGTCTGGCCGCGCTCGAAGCCCGGCTGGGCCTGCGGCTGTTTCAGCGCACCACGCGGCGCGTGAGCCCCACGGCTGAGGGCGACACGCTGTGCGAGCGCGCAGTGCAGCTGCTGCGCGCCTTCGACGAGGTAGAGGCCGAGCTGCGCGAGCGCCAGGCCGAGCCGGCTGGCCCGATCCGGCTCGCCGCCACCTTCGGCTTCGGCCGGCTCTGGCTCGGGCCCGCGCTGGCCGAGTTCCAGGCACGCCACACCGGCATCCAGGTGCAGTTGCAGCTCACCGAGCAGTTGCCCGATCTGGCCGTGGAAGGTTTCGACGGCGCCATCTGGCTGTGGAACGCACCCACCGAGCGCGCGGCCGAATGGGTGTCGCGCCGCCTGGCATCCAACCAGCGCGTGCTGGTGGCCTCGCCCACCTACCTCGAACGGCACGGCGCTCCGCGCCATTTGCAGGATCTGTCCCGGCACGCCTGTCTGGTGGTGCGCGAGAATGGCGGCGGGCCGGGCCAGCGCTTCGACCACTGGCGCCTGCAGCGTGCGTCGGACGCGCAGGTGCAGCACGTGCCGGTGAGCGGCCCGCTGTCGAGCAACTCGGGTGAGCTGGTGCGCGACTGGTGCCTCGCGGGCCACGGCCTCATGCTGCGCAGCCTGTGGGACATCGCGCCGCAGATCGCCAGCGGTGAGCTGGTTCGCGTGCTGCCGAGCTATGCCATGCCCGACGCCGACATCCACTGGCTGGCGCCGTACCGGCCGCAGACGCCGCGCCGCATCCGCCTGCTGGTGGACTTCCTGGTGGAGAGCTTCCGCCAGGAGCCCTGGAAGAAACGCGTCAGCGCGACGAAGAGCGCACCACCAGCGCCACGCCAAAAGCGGTGAGCGCGGTGCCGGCCAGGGTGACGGCGGTGATCGGTTCGGCGAACAGCAGCCAGGCGATGAGCGCGGTGCATGGCGGCACCAGGTACATCAGGCTGGTGACCGAGGCCGCCGCGCCGCGCTGGATCAGCAGGTAGAGCAGCGAGCTGCCGCCCAGCGTAAGACCCAGCACCGACCAGGCCATGGCACCGATGAGCTCGCCGTTCCAGTCCATCCGCTCGGCTTCCAGCAGCGTGAGCGGCAGGGTCACCAGCAGCGCCGCGAGCAACTGCACCGCGTTGGCGGTGCGCACATCGCAGGCCGCCACGAAGCGCTTCTGGTACAGCGTGCCCACGGTGATGGCGATCAAGGCCATCACCGCGAACGAGAGGTTGAGCCAGTTGGCCTGGTCGCCCGGCCCGCCTGCGCCGAACTTGCGCGAGACCACCAGCACCAGGCCGGCGAAGCCCAGCACCAGGCCCAGCCACTGGCGTCCGGACACCTTGGAGCCCGTGCCCGAGAGCCAGATGGCGGTGAGCACCGGCTGCAGGCCGACGATGAGCGAGGACAGGCCCGAGCCCATGCCGGCCTTGACCGCCGCCCACACGCCGCCGAGGTAACCCGCGTGCATCAGCACACCGGTGACCGCGAGGTGGAACCACTGGGTGCGGTTGCTGGGCCACTTCACACCGGCCAGGAAGATCCAGGGCAGGAAGCACGCGATGGACAGCGCGTAGCGCACGGCGAGGAACTTCATCGGCGGCGCGTGCGGCATGCCGTAGCGCGCCACGATGAAGCCCGTGCTCCAGATCAGCACGAACACCCAGGGCATGGCGCGCAGCCATGCGTTGTCTTGCGCCGGGGAATTCATGGCAGAGGCTCAGCGCGACTTGGCGCGGATCTCGGGGATGGCCTTCTGCAGGTAATACACCATGGACCAGATGGTCAGCACGGCGGATATCCAGATCAGCCAGGTGCCCCACCGCTGCGTGTCGATCATGCCGAACAGCGTGCCGTGGAACAGCAGGAAGGGAATCGCCACCATCTGCACGGTGGTCTTGACCTTGCCGATCATGTGCACGGCCACGCTCTTGGTCGCGCCGATGATGGCCATCCACTCGCGCAGCGACGAAATGGCGATCTCGCGGCCGATGATGATGAGGGCCACGAACACGTCGGCGCGGTCCAGGTGCACCAGCACCAGCAGGCTGGCGCACACCAGGAACTTGTCGGCCACCGGGTCGAGGAAGGCACCGAAGGCCGAAGTCTGGTTGAGTTTGCGGGCCAGGTAACCGTCGGCCCAGTCGGTCAGCGCGAACACGATGAACAGCACCGTGGCGATCAGGTTCTGCTGGGCCGGGCTGAGGTCCTCCAGATAGAACACCCCCACGATCAGTGGGATGGCGACGATGCGGGCCCAGGTGAGCAGGGTGGGGAGGTTGAAGAACATGGGCCGATTATGCGTTGGCAACCCGGAAACCGCAGCGGGACGGGCTCTTCAGTGCAGGGCGCGGTAGATCGCGTCCGCCAGCTCGGGGGAGATGCCTTCCACCGTGCATAGGTCTTCCACGCTGGCCGAGGCCACGCCGCGCACGCCGCCGAAACGCTGCAGCAGGCGCGCGCGCTTCTTGGGGCCGACGCCCGGGATGTCCTCCAGCCTGCTGCCGCCGGTGCGCACCTTGGCGCGCTGCGCGCGCATGCCGGTGATGGCGAAGCGGTGGGCCTCGTCGCGGATCTGCGCCACCAGCATGAGCGCGGCGGAGTCGTGGCCGAGGTAGACCTTCTCCCGGCCGTCCGCGAACACCAGCTCTTCCAGGCCGACCTTGCGGCCTTCGCCTTTTTCCACGCCGACGATGAGCGAGAGGTCCAGGCCGAGCTGCTCGAAGACCTCGCGCGCCATGCTGACCTGGCCTTTGCCGCCGTCGACCAGCACCAGGTCGGGCATGCGCGGGCCGGCGATGGACTCGACCGTGGGCTCGGTGGACAGCGCCTCGTCCGGTGCGTCGGCGGCCACGGCGGCCTCGGTGGGCGGGAGGGCGGGCGCGCCCTCCTCCGCCCGCAAGGCCTCGGCGATGCGGCCGTAACGGCGCAGCAGCACCTGGCGCATGGCGGCGTAGTCATCGCCCGGGGTGATGCCCTCGATCTTGTAGCGGCGGTACTGGCTGTTCTGCATCTTGTGGCCTTCGAACACCACGCAGGACGCCTGGGTGGACTCACCGGCGGTGTGCGAGATGTCGAAGCACTCGATGCGCAGCGTGTCGAGCTGGTCGTCAGGCAGGTTCAGCGCGTCGGCCAGCGCGCGCGTGCGGGCCTGCTGGCTGCCTTCTTCGGCCAGCAGGCGCGCCAGCGCAATGTCGGCGTTCTTCTGCGCCATCTCCAGCCAGATGCGGCGGTGCTCGCGCGGGTGGTGCACCGCGTTCACCTTGGCGCCGATCTGCTCGGTCAGCGCGTCCAGCAGCGGCTTTCCCACGGGGTGGCTGGTCACCAGCGTGTGCGGCATGGCCACGCCCAGGTAGTGCTGCGCGATGAAGGCCTCCAGCACCTGCACGGCCACGCGTTCGGCGGGGTCCGCCGGCTTGGGGGTTTCACCGCCCTCCTCGGCCAGCGCGTTGTCGATGGCGGTGGCGTCGTCCACGTGGGCGGGGAAATACGGCCGGTCGCCCAGGTGGCGGCCGCCGCGGATCATCGCGAGGTTCACGCAGGCCCGCCCGCCGTGCACCTTCACCGCGAGCACGTCCACGTCCTTGTCCGACACGGTGTCCATGGCCTGCTGGTGCAGCACGCGCGAGAGCGCGCTCATCTGGTTGCGGATCTCGGCGGCCTGCTCGAACTCCAGCTTCTCGGCGTGCGCGAGCATGCGCTGCTCCAGCGTGTCGAGCACGGCCTGGGTCTCGCCGCGCAGGAAGCGCTCGGCGTCGCGCACGTCCTGCGCGTAGGCCTCGTGGTCGATCAGGTCCACGCAAGGGCCGCTGCAGCGCTTGATCTGGTACAGCAGGCAGGGCCGCGTGCGGTTGGCGAACACCGTGTCCTCGCAGGTGCGCAGGCGGAACACCTTCTGCAGCAGGGTGATGGACTCCTTCACCGCCCAGGCGCTGGGGTACGGGCCGTAGTAGCTGTGGCGGCGGTCGACCACGCCCCGGTAGTACGCCATGCGCGGAAACGCCAGCGAGGGCGACGGCAGCCGGGCCGAGGGCTTGAACACCTCGCGCGTGCCGGTGATCTTGAGGTAGGGGTAGCTCTTGTCGTCGCGGAACAGGATGTTGAACTTGGGGTTCAACGTCTTGATGAGGTTGTTTTCCAGCAGCAGCGCCTCGGCCTCGGAGCGCACCACGGTGGTTTCCATGCGCACGATCTTGCCCACCATGTGGCCGATGCGCGTGCCATCGTGGTTCTTCTGGAAATAGCTCGACACGCGCTTCTTGAGGTTGCGCGCCTTTCCCACGTAGAGCAGCTGGCCCTGGGCGTCGAAGTAGCGGTACACGCCGGGCAGGCCCGGCAGGGCGGCCACCTCGCTGAGCAGTTGTTCGGAATGCGTGTCGGACATGGGCGCGTATTGTGGCCCGTCCCCGCCGGCCCCGCCGGCGTGCGGGCCTCAGCGTGAGCCGAGCGTCTTGCGGAAGAAGGCCAGGATGGCCTGCGCGGCCTTGTCGCGCGCGGCGCGGTCGCCCTGCACATGTGCGCCGATGGCGCTGCACGACTGCCGCGTGAGCGCCTGCAGCGCCTCGCCGCTGACCCGCTGGCCGGTGTTGCGGTCGTAGGTGGCCAGCGTGTCGATGTCGAGCTCCAGCGGGCAGGTTTCGAGCGTGCGCTGCGCGCCGCGCACGTTCAGGCGGCGCGTGTCGTCCTGGTCGAACTTGTGCATCGCGCCTTCGAGGGTGACGAACTCCACCGGCGTGCCGGCCTTGCCGATGTGATCGGCGTAGTCGCGGCAGGCGCCGATGGTCGTGTAGTCGTCCGCATCGCCGTGCACCCACAGCATGGGCGCCTTGGCGGTGAACACACCGGGCTTGACCATCAGGCGGAACGCGCCCACGCAGCCGCCCGAATACATCGGCACGTGGGCGGCGAAACGCAGGTTGTCGGGCAGCTTCTGCGCCGCCGCGATGCGCTCGACCGCCGTGCGCCAGGTGGTGATGCCCCCGCGCGAGAACCCCATGATGGCGATGCGCGCCGGGTCCACGCGGGGGTGGCTGGCCACGAGTTTGAGCGCGGCGAAGGCGTCCGCCGTGTCGGCGGCGAAAGGCACTTGCGACTGGTCCTCCGCCGTGCTCTTGACACCGCGGGGCCCGAAGGAATCCACCGCCAGCACGGCGATGCCCGCGGCGTTGAACTGCCTGGGCCAGAAGTCGAGCATGGCGTCGTAGAGGCCGCCCGAGCCGTGGATCAGGATCACGGCGGGCCCACGTTCCATGCCGGCGGGCAGGAACCAGTGCCCCACCGGCTGGGCCGGCTCACCCTGCCCCGGGCCCTTGAGCAGGTCCGGCAGGCTGCGCGGGGTGCTGCTGGCGAAGGCGTAGCGGCCGGTGGGCGGGCCGGCGCTCATGTCGGCGATGAGGTCCTGAGCGGCCAGCAGGGGAGACAGGAGCACCAGCGGCAGTGCGGCCAGCCAGGGGATGAAGCGTCGCAAGGCCATGGTGCGGGTCTCCGCGCCTTCAGCGACCCAGCGGGCCCGGCCTGCAGCGCCCGCAAACTGTAGCCCGGCCAGCGGGCGCCGCCAAGCCCCGACAATGGCGCCCATGCGCTGGGACATTTTCTGCAGGGTGATCGACAACTTCGGCGACGTGGGCGTCTGCTGGCGACTCTCGGCCGAGCTGGCCCGCCGGGGCGAGCAGGTGCGCCTGTGGCTGGACGACCCGCAGGCCCTGGCCTGGATGGCGCCCGGCGCGCTGCAAGGCAGCGTGCCGAACATCGAGGTGCGGACCTGGACCTCGCCCCTGCCCGCCGGCCAGGCCGACCCGCAGCCCCCGGCCGACGTGTGGATCGAGGCCTTTGGCTGCGAGCCGCCGGCCGAGTGCATCAAGGCGCTGGCCGCCCGCGTGGCCGGTGGCGCGCGCGCGCCGGTGTGGATCAACCTGGAGTACCTCAGCGCCGAGTCCTATGTGGAACGCTCGCACCGCCTGCCCTCGCCGGTCATGAGCGGGCCGGCGCGTGGGCTCGGCAAATGGTTCTTCTACCCGGGGTTCACCGCCCGCACGGGCGGCCTGCTGCGCGAGCCCGACCTGCTGGCGCGCCAGGCCGCGTTCGACGCTGGGGCCTGGCTGGCCAGCCTGCAACTGCCGGTGCGCCCCGAGGCCCGCCGGGTCAGCCTGTTCTGCTACGAACCCGCCGCACTGCCCGCCGTGCTGCAACAGGCCGGGCTGGACACGGCAATCAGCGACTGGCTGGTGACGCCCGGGCGGGCCTGGCAGGCCGTGCAGCAGGCGGCCTCGCCCGGCCCGGGCTGCCGGCTGCACCCGCTGCCCCTGCTGAGCCAGCGCGACTTCGACCACCTGCTCTGGACTGGCGACCTCAACTTCGTGCGCGGCGAGGATTCACTGGCCCGTGCCCTGTGGGCCGGCCGGCCCTTCGTCTGGCACATCTACCCGCAGCACGACGGCGCGCACCACGCCAAGCTGGAGGCGTTTCTGGACTGGCTGCAGGCACCGCCCTCGCTGCGCGCCTTCCACCTGGCGTGGAACGGCATCGGCCCGCAGGCGGCCGTCTGGCCGGATGCCGACACCCTGGCAAGCTGGCACGGCTGCGCCCAGGCGGCGCGCGAACGCCTGCTGGCCCAGGCCGACCTGTGCAGCCAGCTGGTCGGGTTTGCACTGGAAAAGCGATAAAATTCGAGGCTTTGCGGAAAACCGGGCCGGATTCGATCCCAGTCACCATTCCGCGCCCAACCGTTGGAAGCCCTATGAAAATCGCTCAAGAACTCCGCGCCGGCAACGTCATCATGCATGGCAAGGACCCGATGATCGTCCTGAAGACCGAATACAGCCGTGGCGGCCGAGGCGCGGCCACCGTGCGCCTCAAGCTCAAGGCCCTGTTGAACAACATGGCCACCGAAGTCGTCTGCAAGGCCGACGACAAGATGGACCAGATCATCCTGGACAAGAAGGAGTGCACCTACTCCTACTTCGCCGATCCGATGTACGTCTGCATGGACGCCGAGTACAACCAGTACGAAGTGGAAGCCGAGAACATGGGCGACGCCCTGAACTACCTCGAAGACGGCATGACCGTCGAAGTGGTGTTCTACGACGGCAAGGCCATCTCGGTCGAACTGCCCACCAGCGTCGAGCGCGAAATCACCTGGACCGAGCCGGCCGTCAAGGGCGACACCTCGGGCAAGGTGCTCAAGCCGGCCAAGATCGCCACCGGTTTCGAAATCTCCGTGCCGCTGTTCGTGGCCCAGGGCGACCGCATCGAAATCGACACGCGCACCGGCGAATACCGCAAGCGCGTCTGAGCGTTTGACGCCCACGACGAACCCTTGAAGAGGCTCCTGCGGGAGCCTTTTCACTTTCCGGCATCCGCACGCCGCCCCCTCCCTGCGCATGGACCTGATCGCCCGCATTGCCGACGTCATCATCCCGGTGTTCCTGATCGTGGCGATCGGCTTCGCTTATGCGCGCCGGCAGGCGCCCGACATGGGCACCTTCAACCGCATCGCGCTCGACGTGCTCGCGCCCATGCTGGTGTATTCGGCGCTCGCGTCGCGCGACTTCGTCATCGCCGAGCACCTGGTGCTGCTCGTGGGGGGCGGGGTGATCATCCTGGGCGGCGGTCTGCTGGCCTGGGTCCTGTCTCGGGCCATGGGTGCGCAGCCGCGCACGCTGGTGCCGGTGGTGATGTTCAACAACTGCGGCAACATGGGCCTGCCCCTGGCGCTGCTGGCCTTCGGCCCGGCCCACTTCGGCGCGGCCGTGGCGCTGTTCTCGGTCAGCAACCTGCTGCACTTCTCGCTCGGCGCGCGCATCACCAGCCGCATGGCGCGCACGCGCGACCTGCTCACCAGCCCGCTGATGATCGGCACGGCGCTCGGCTTCGCGAGCGCCCTGACCGATGTGCGCCCGCCCGACGTGGTGCTCTCCGGCCTGAAGCTGCTGGGCGATGCGCTGCTGCCCATGATGCTGTTCTCCCTGGGCGTGCGCCTGACCGCGCTGACCCGCGAGGGCCTGGCGATCGGCCTGCTCGGCGCGCTGGCCCGCCCGCTCATCGGCCTGGCCATCGCCCTGCCGCTGGCCTGGGCGCTCGGCCTGGAAGGCGCGGCGCGTGGCCAGCTGCTGCTGTTCGCCGCCTTGCCTCCCGCCGTGATGCAGTTCATGCTGGCCGACCGCTACCACCAGGAGCCCGACAAGGTCGGTGCCATGATCATGCTGGGCAACGCGCTGGCCGTGGTCTTCGTGCCGCTGGCCCTGGCGCTCGCCCTGTGAGCGGCATCATCCGAATCACACGACAAACGAAGGAATTCCACCATGGCTGCTCCCCAAGACCTCAATGAACGCCGCCTGGCCGATGCCTGGGCCGAACTCCAGACCCACGCCAACGAAGGGCTGCCCCTGCAGGCCGACGCCTACCGCCTGGCGTTCGCCGACCCTGAGTTCCTGCTGCGGCGCGAGACGCGCGGCATCCGCCTGCAGCTTGAGATGCTCAAGCCCGACCTGGCCCAGCGCGAAGCGGGCATCGAGAACACCATCGTCGTCTACGGCAGCGCGCGCTTTCGCGAAGCCAGCGAAGCGCAGGAGCAGCTGGTGCGCGCCGAGCGCAGCGGCGACGCGCGCGAGATCGCGCGCGCCCAGGCCATGGTGCGCAACGCGCACTACTACGACAAGGCGCGCGAGTTCGCGCGCATCGTGGCCCGCTACAGCGCGAAGTGCGCGAAGGCCGAGCAGCTCTTCATCTGCACCGGTGGCGGCCCCGGCATCATGGAAGCGGCCAACCGGGGCGCGCACGATGAGGGCGCGCCCACCGTGGGCCTGAACATCGCGCTGCCGCACGAACAGGCCGCCAACCCCTACGTTTCACCCGAGCTGAGCTTCAAGTTCCACTACTTCGCGCTGCGCAAGATGCACTTCATGATGCGCGCCAAGGCCCTGCTGGCATTCCCCGGCGGCTTCGGCACGCTCGACGAACTGTTCGAGGTGATCACGCTGGTGCAATGCAAGAAGTCCAAGCCGGTGCCGATCCTGCTGTTCGGATCGGACTACTGGAAGCGGCTGATCAACCTCGACGTGCTGGTCGAGGAAGGCACGATCTCGCCGGAAGATCTGAACCTGTTCAAGTACGTGGACGATCCCCAGACCGCCTGGGAACACATCCTCGAGTTCTACAGCTTGAAGGGCTGATCCCCGCAAGGCATTTCCGGCGCGCGGTGAACCCTCCAGAAACGCCGAGGAACCGGCTTCGCCGGGCCTCAGGCGTTGTCCCCCTTTCAGGGGGAGGCCGCGTCAGCGGCGCAGGGGGTCATTCCTGCTGCCAGCCGCCGCCCAGGGCCTTGTACAAGTTCACCTGGTTCTGCTGTTGTGCCAGGCGCGTCTGCGCCAGCGCCTGCTGGGTGGCGAACAGCGAGCGCTGTGCGTCCAGCACGTCGAGGAAGCTCGCCACGCCATTGCGGTAGCGCAGCTCGGCCAGGCGGAAGCGCTCGGCCTCGGCCGTGGCCTGCACCTGCTGCGCGCTGAGCTGGTCGCCCAGCGTCGCGCTGCCGGCCAGCGCATCGGCCACTTCGCGGAACGCGGTCTGGATCGCCTTTTCGTACTGGGCCACCGCGATCTCACGCCCGGCGTTGGACGAGTCCAGGTTGGCGCGGTTGCGCCCCGCATCGAAGATCGGCAGCAAGGCCTGCGGCGCCATCGTGAAGCCCCAGGAACCGTCCTTGAACAGGCCCGAGAGGCTGCTGCTGGCCGTGCCGGCCGACGCGGTGAGCGAGATGCGCGGGAAGAACGCGGCGCGCGCGGCGCCGATGTTGGCGTTGGCGGCAATCAGCTGCTGCTCGGCCTGGCGGATGTCCGGGCGGCGCGTGAGCAGGTCCGACGGCAGGCCGGCCGGCACGTCGCGCAGCATGGAGGCGGCGGGCACGGGCGCGGTCGGCACGGCCACCTCGTTGGCATTGGCGCTCTGCGTGGGCACGGTCGGCGGCACGGGCAGCAGCTCGGCCGGGGGCGCCTGGCCCACCAGCAGCGTGAGGGCGTTGATGTCCAGCGCGCGCAGGCGGCGCTGCTGCGCCAGCGCGGACTGGGCCGCGGCGGTCAGCGACTCGGCCTGGCGCAGGTCCAGCGCGGAGGTGGCACCGTTGTCGAAGCGCAGCTTGCTCAGGCGCAGCGAATCCTCGCGCGTGGCCACGGTGCGCTCGGTCAGCACCAGCAGCTCGTCGTTGGCCTGCAGGCTCAGCCAGGTGCTGGCGACAGCCGCCACCAGGCTGGTCTGCGCGGCGTGGCGCGCTTCCTGGCTCGCAAGGTACTGGGCCAGGGCCGCTTCCTTCAGCGCGCCGAGGCGGCCGAAGAAATCGATCTCCCAGCTGCTCAGGGCCAGGCCCACGCTGTAGACGCTGGTGATGCCACCGGTGCCGTCGGGTTGGCGGTTGCCGGTGGCGGCCAGGCCGATGGTCGGGAACTGGTCGGCGCGGCGGATCTGGTACTGAGCACGCACCTGCTCGATGTTGAGCGTGGCCACGCGCAGGTCGCGGTTGTTCTGCAGCGCCAGCGCGATCAACTCGCGCAGCTTGGCGTCACCGATGAACTCGCGCCAGGCAACGTCGGCGCCCGACTTGGCATCGACCGAAGCAGCCGGCTGAGGCCCCGGAAACTGCGAGGCCACCGGCGCCTCGGGGCGCTCGTACTTGGGAATGAACGAGCAGGCACCGAGCGCAGCAGCAGCCAGCAGCGTCAAGCCGAGGCGCGACAAGCGCCGAGACGAAACATCCAGAGCACCGGCGGAACTGGCTTCGCCAGGCCGCACGATGCGCCCCCTCGAGGGGGTGCCGCCGGAGGCGGCGCGGGGGTGGGTCATGTCATACATCGATTTGCACTCCTGGGCCATGGTGGGCGGCCGCTTGTTCGGCATCCCGCTGGTGCTGGCGTTCGCTGCCCTTGAACAGGGTGCGAACCACCACAAAGAAGATCGGCACGAAGATCACCGCCAGCACGGTGCCGGTGAGCATGCCGCCGATCACGCCGGTACCGATCGCGCGCTGGCTGGCCGAGCCGGCGCCCGAGGCGATCGCCAGCGGCAGCACGCCCAGCGTGAACGCCATCGAGGTCATGATGATGGGGCGGAACCGGATGTGGGCCGCTTCCAGCGCCGCCGCGATCACGCTCTTGCCTTGCGCCTGCAGGTCCTTGGCGAACTCGATGATCAGAATCGCGTTCTTCGCCGAGAGGCCGATGATGGTGATCAGCCCCACCTGGAAGTACACGTCGTTCGAGTAGTCGCGCATCAACGTGGCCAGCAGCACCCCGAGCACGCCCAGCGGCACCACCAGAATCACCGACAGCGGAATGGTCCAGCTCTCGTACAGCGCGGCCAGGCAGAGGAACACGGCCAGGATGGCGAAGGCGTACAGGATGACGGCCTGCGAGCCGGCGAGCTTTTCCTCGCGCGTCTGGCCGGTCCACTCGTAGCCGATGCCTTGCGGCAACTGGGCCGCGAGCTTTTCCATCTCGGCGATGGCCGCACCCGTGCTCATGCCGGGGGCGGCGCTGCCACTGATGCGCACGGACGGGTAGCCGTTGTAGCGCACCGTCTGCATCGGGCCGGTGATCCATTTCGTGGTGGCGAAGGCCGACAGCGGCACCGCCTGGCCCTTGTTGTTCACCACGTTCAGGCGCAACAGGTCTTCCGGCTGCATGCGGGCCGGCGCATCGGCCTGCACCACCACGCGCTGAAGGCGGCCGGCGTTGGGGAAATCGTTGACGTAGCTCGATCCGAGCGAGGTGCCGATGGCGGCATTGATCACGTCGAAGCCCACGCCCAGGGCGTTGGCCTTGTCGCGGTCGATGTCGATCTGCAGCTGCGGCGCGTCTTCCAGGCCGTCCGGGCGCACCTGGGTGATCACCTTGCTCTGCGAGGCCATGCCCAGCAGCTGGTTGCGCGCGCTCATCAGGGCGTCGCGGCCCAGACCGCCCCGGTCCTGCAGACGGAAGCTGAAGCCGGACGAGGCCCCCAGTTCGGGAATGGGTGGCGGGCTCAGCGGGTAGATGAACGCATCGCGGATGCCCGAGAGCGCGCCGAAGGCCCGCCCGGCCACCGCCTCGGCCGAACTGCCGGGCTCGGTGCGCTCAGCCCAGTCCTTGAGCGTCACGAACGCCAGCGCGGCGTTCTGGCCCTGGCCGGAGAAGCTGAAGCCCAGCACGCCCACCATGCTTTCCACTTCGGGCTGCTGCAGGATGTAGCCTTCCACCTGCTTCATCACGTCCAGCGTGCGCTCCTGCGTGGCGCCCGGCGGCAGCTGCACGTTCACCAGCAGCGTGCCCTGGTCTTCATTGGGCAGGAACGAGGTCGGCAGGCGCATGTAGACCACGGCCGCGGCGGCGATGATGGCCACGTAGATGATCAGCGTGCGACCGGCGCGCGGCAGCAGCGCCGCCACGCCTCGCTCGTAGCGTTTGGCCGTGCGCGAGAAGCCGCGGTTGAACCAGCCGAAGAAGCCCTTCTTCTCGTGGTGGTGGCCGGCCTCGACCGGCTTGAGCAGCGTCGCGCACAGCGCGGGCGTGAGCGACAGGGCCAGGAAGGCCGAGAACGCGATCGACACGCCCATCACCGCCGAGAACTGGCGGTAGATGTTGCCCACCGAGCCGGCGAAGAAGGCCAGCGGCACGAACACCGAGATCAGCACCACGGTCACGCCGACGATGGCGCCGGAGATCTGCGACATCGCCTTGCGGGTCGCCTGCAGGGGTGGCAGCCCCTCCTCGCTCATGATGCGCTCGACGTTCTCCACCACCACGATGGCGTCGTCCACCACGATGCCGATCACCAGCACCATGCCGAACATGGTCAGCACGTTGATGGAGAAGCCCATGGCCAGCAGGGCCCCGAAGGTGCCCAGCAGGGCCACCGGCACGACGATGGTCGGGATGATGGTGTAGCGGATGTTCTGCAGGAACAGGAACATCACCAGGAACACCAGCAGCATGGCCTCACCCAGGGTCTGGGCCACCTGCGTGATGGAGATCTTCACGAAGCGCGAGCTGTCGTAGGGGATCGACCATTTCATGCCGGTGGGGAAGAAGCGCTCGAGTTCGTGCATCTTGGTGCGCACCGCCTCGGCCGTGGCCAGGGCGTTGCCACTGGGCGAGAGCTGCACGCCAACGCCCACCGCAGGCTTGCCGCTCAGGCGCGCCGACGTGGCGTACGCCTGGCCACCGAGTTCGATGCGGGCCACGTCCTTGAGGCGCACCGTGGCGCCGTCGGCGCTGGCGCGCAGCACGATGTTGCCGAACTGCTCGACGCTGCCGAGCTGGCCGTTGACCACCACGGTGGCCGCGATGCTCTGGCCGGCCACGTTGGGCAGCGCACCGATTTCACCGGCCGAGACCTGCGCGTTCTGCGCGCGGATGGCGTTGTTGACGTCGGACGCACTCAGGTTGAAGCCGAGCAGCTTGGCCGGGTCGATCCAGATGCGCATGGCGCGCTCGGAGCCGAACAGCTGGGCCTGGCCCACACCGGGCAGGCGCTGCAGCTCGGGCACCACGCTGCGCGCGGCGTAGTCGCCCAGCGCCACGGGGTCCAGCGCCGGATCGTCGCTCGAGAGCATGGCGAACAGCAGGAAGTTGCTGTTGGACTTGTCCACCCGCACACCCTGCTGCGTGACCGCCGAAGGCAGGCGCGGCGTGGCCCGGGACAAGCGGTTCTGCACGTCCACCTGCGCCAGTTCCGGGTTGGTGCCGGTCTCGAAGCTCAGCGTGATGCTGCCGCTGCCATCGGCCTGAGCCACCGATTCCATGTAGATCAGGCCGGGCGCGCCGTTCATCTCGCGCTCGATCACCGACAGCACGCTGTCCTCCAGCGTGGCGGCCGAGGCGCCTGGGTAGGCGGTGTTGATGACGATGGCCGGCGGGGCCACAGGTGGGTACTGCGCGATCGGCAGCTGCGTGATCGACACGCCGCCGAGCACCATGATGAAGAGCGCGATCACCCACGCGAAGATGGGTCGGTCAATGAAGAATTTCGCCATGTCGGGCGCTCCTTACTTCGCGGCCTCGGGCGCCGGGGCTGCGGCGGCCGGGGCTGGAGCCGGCGCGCTGCCTGGCGCCTGCCAGGGCACGGCCTTCACGGGCGTGCCGGGCGGCATCATCTGGAGCTTCTGGAAGCCATCGACCATGATCTGTTCGCCGGCCTTCACGCCGTCGAGGATGACCCACTGGCCGTTCTGCTGACCGCCCACCTTCACCTGGCGCGGCGAGATCTTGCCGTCGGCGCCGACCACCGAGACGGTGTCGCCCTGCGCCGAGCGCGTCACGGCCTGCTGGGGCAGCGTGATCGCATTGCCGGCCTTGGCCTGCTCCAGGCGCACGCGCACATACAGACCCGGCAGCAGCGTGCCCTTGGGGTTGGGCACTTCGGCGCGCAGCGTCACCTGGCCGGTGGCGCTGTCCACCGTCAGGTCGGCGAACAGCAGGCGGCCGGGCTGTTCGTACACGGTGCCGTCTTCCAGCACCACCTGCACGGCCGCGGCTTGCGAGCCCGCTCCCTTGAGCTGGCCGTTGTCCATGGCCTTGCGCAGCTTGAACACCTCGGCGGCAGACTGCGTGAAGTTCACGTACATGGGGTTGATCTGCTGGATCACCGCCAGCTGCGTGGCCTCGCCCTGCCCGACCAGCGCGCCTTCGGTCACCAGCGCGCGGCCGATGCGGCCCGAAATGGGCGCCGTCACACGGGCATAGCCGAGGTTGATGTTGGCGGTCTGCACGGCCGCCTTGCCGGCCGCGACATCCGCCTCGGCCTGCTTCTGGGCCGCGACGGCGGAGGCGTATTCCTGCTGGCTGATGGCGTTTTCCTTCACCAGCGGCGCGTAGCGCTCGGCCAGCGCCGTGGCTTGCGTGAGGTTGGCCTGCGAGCGCGCCAGGCTGGCCTGGGCGCTTTGCAGGGCGGCCGAATACGGCGCGGGATCGATGCGGAACAGCGGCTGGCCCGCCTTCACGTCGCTGCCCTCGCGGAACAGGCGTTCCTGCAGGATGCCGGCCGCGCGGGCCCGCACCTGCGCCACGCGCGACGCTTCCAG
Source organism: Hydrogenophaga sp. (assembly GCA_018993155.1). Classification (GTDB taxonomy): domain Bacteria; phylum Pseudomonadota; class Gammaproteobacteria; order Burkholderiales; family Burkholderiaceae_C; genus Hydrogenophaga. Next base: position 9,482 of record JAGKSX010000062.1, on the reverse strand, counting down.
GCGGCCCGGCAGTTCGGTCGTCAGGCCCACGTCGCCGGGGGCGACCGTGACCACGCCCACTTCGGGGGCAGGCATGCCACCACCCGGGGCGGCTGCTTGCGGGGGAGCGGACTCGCCGCAGGCGGCCAGCACCGCGGCCAATGCGAGGACGGACAGGCCACGCCACAACCGGGCCGGGGGCAAGGGGGCGAACCGGGTGCGCGAAACGGGCACTGACTTGATGAGGCTCAAGGCGGGCATGGGAGTCCTTGGGTATGAAAGAGGGTTGGCGCGCAACGGCAGGGAATACCCTGACGGGTTGTGCTGTCGCAAAACGGCGAAGTATACATACATCCAAGAATGTATGTATAGTCCTGCCCATGCCCACGGGCTTCCATTCTGGAGACACAAACACCATGGTTCGACGCACCAAAGCCGATGCGCTGGCCACCCGCCACAGCCTGCTGGATGCTGCCGAGCATCTGTTTCAGGAGCGAGGCGTCTCCCGCACCTCGCTCAACGACATTGCCACCGCCGCCGGCACCACGCGCGGCGCGATCTACTGGCACTTCAAGGACAAGGCCGACCTGTTCAACGCCATGATGGAGCGCGTGACCATGCCTCTGGAGGGCACGCTGGCCTGCACCGCGCGCACGGCGGACACCACCGCCAACCCCCTGCTCTCCCTGCGCGACTCGATCATGAACGCGCTCCAGCAGACCGCCAACGACGAACAGACCCGCCGGGTGTTCGAGGTCGCCACGCACAAGGTGGAGTACGTGGCCGAGATGCAGGCCGTGCGCGACCGCCATCTGCAGGTGCGCAACGAATGCATGGCCATGACCGAAGAGATCCTTCAGCAGGCGGTGCAGCGCGAAGGCATCCAGCTGCACATCCCGCTGGGCACCGCCGCGCTCGGCCTGCACGTGATCATCGACGGCCTGATCCAGAACTGGCTGCTCGACCCCGAGGCTTTTGATCTCGTGAAGAGCGGGCGCGACACGATGGACGTGTACCTCGCCGGGCTGGGCTTCACCCACCCCGCCGCGCGGGCCCCGCAACGCGCGGCCGCTCCGCGCAAGCTCGCGCCCGCCTAAGGCATGCGCTGAGGCGCCTCGGCCGAAGGCGCCGGCAGGCGCCAGGCCAGCGGCGAACCCAGGCCGACCACCGCGCCCACGAGCCAGAACACCGCGCCCACCCCGATCAGGGCGCCGGCCGAGCCGAACATCAGCGGCATCACCACGCTGGACCCGTTGATGGCCATGGCGCGCAGGCCCAGCGCTTCGCCGTGGCGGTGGTGCGGCGTCATCTGGTGCAGCGAACTCATGATCATGGGTTGCACCGATCCGAGCGCGAAACCCAGCAGCACCGAGAGCGTGCCCATGGCCCAGGCCGCGTGCACCATGGGATAGGCCGCGAACAGCAGCGCGGTGGCCAGCATGGCCGTGCCGATCACCACCGACTCGCGCAGGTGCGAGGCCAGCCACGGCAGGAGCAGGCGGATCGCGGTGGCGGCCAGGGCGAAGGCGCCGAGGATGGTGCCGATCACGGTCGCACTCAGGCCGCGCTCGTGGCCCAGCACCGGCACCAGGAAGGTGTGCACATCCCAGCAGGACGACAGCATCCAGTTGATCATCATCAGCTGGCGAAAGCCCTTGTCCTTCAACAAATTCCACGACGAGCCGCTGGCCTGGCGCAACTCGGGTGCCACCGGCTCGTGCTCGACGGTGTGCCGCACGCCGTACCAGGCCAGCGAGGGCAGCAGCGCGAGCAGCAGGAAGGCGGCGCGAAAGCCGAAGCTGTCGATCATCAAGCCCGCCAGAAAGGGCCCCAGGAAGTTGGAGATCGACGGGCCGATGGCCATCCAGCTGAACACCTGCTTGAGCTCCGTCGGCCCGTGGGCCAGCCGGCCCACGTGGCGCTGCAGGGCGATCATGGCCATGCCCGTGCCCGCCCCGCAGGTCAAAGCGGTCAGGCACAGCATGGGGAACACGGGAAAGGCCACCGACAGCGCCGCGCCGGCCGAGGCCACCCCCACCGAGAGCATCACCGGTTTGCGCAGGCCGCGCCGGTCGGCGTAGCGCCCCGCGGGCAAGGCCATGAAAACGGGTGCCAGCGCGAACAGGGCCAGCAACACGCCCACGGCCACCGGGCTGTAGCCCTCGCGCAGCGCCATGAGCGGAGCGGCCATGCGAAACCCCGTCATGCACGCATGCAGGCAGATCTGCGCCGCGATGAGGCGCCAGAGGACGGATCGGAGCTGGGGGTTCAAGCGTCTCCGTTGTCGGTGGGGTCCAGCGGCAGCAGCGCGCTGGCCTGGTCCTGCGGCAAGGCTTCCACCGCCTTGAGCGCGCGGCCCATGGCGCGGCTGCGCGTCTCGGCGCTGTCCAGCGTGTTGAGCACGGTCTGCGTCTGGCTCTTCACGCGCGCGAGCACGTCGCCGAACTTGCCGAACTCGGTCTTGACCGCGCCCAGCACCTGCCAGACTTCGCTGGAGCGCTTTTCCAGCGCCAGCGTGCGAAAGCCCATCTGCAGCGAGTTGAGCATGGCCATGAGCGTGGTGGGCCCGGCCAGGGTCACGCGGTGCTCGCGCTGCAGCACTTCCATCAGCCCCGGTCGGCGCAGCACCTCGGCGTACAGGCCTTCGGTGGGCAGGAACAGGATGGCGAAGTCGGTCGTGTGCGGCGGCTGCAGGTACTTGTCGGCCATGGACTTCGCTTCGAGCCGGATGCGCTGCTCCAGCCCACGCGCGGCCAGGTCGGCGCCTTCGACGTCGGCGCGCTGCTGCGCATCGAGCAGGCGCTCGTAGTCCTCGTTGGGAAATTTGGCGTCGATCGGCAACCAGCAAGGCGCGCCATCTTCGCTGCGGCCGGGCATCTTGATCGCGAAGTCCACCGTGAAGCGGCTGCCCGGCTTGGTCATCACCTGCACGGCGTACTGGTCGGGCGCGAACACCTGTTCGAGCAACGCGGCCAGCTGGGCTTCGCCGAACATGCCGCGCGTCTTCACGTTGGTCAGCAGGTGCTTGAGGTCGCCCACGCCCTGCGCCAGCGTCTGCATTTCGCCCAGGCCCTTGTGCACCTGCTCCAGGCGGTCGGCCACCTGCTTGAAGCTCTCGCCCAGGCGCGCCTGCAGCGTGCTCTGCAGTTTCTCATCGACCGTGGCGCGCATTTCATCGAGCTTGGCGGCGTTGTTCTGCTGCAGTTGCGCGAGCTGCGCGTCCAGCGTGGTGCGGATCTCGGCCAGGCGCCGCGCGTTGCCTTCGCTCATGTCCTGCAGCTGGCGCGTGAGCGTATCGCCCAGTGTGCCGCGCAGTTGCACGAGTTGCAGGGCGAAGGCGTCGAGCTGGGCGTTCTGCGTGCGCGTGGCCTCGGCCTCCTGGCGCGAAAGGGTTTCCTGGAAGGTGGCCAGGGTCTGCTGCATCTCCTGGCGCCCGCCGCGCGACTGCTCGCCGATCTCGCGCCGCAGTTCGCTTTCCACCCGCTCCACGCGCTGGCTCACCTGCTGCCCCTGCAGCTGCAGCTGGTCGAGCAGGCGCTGGCGGTGCGCGAGCTCCTGGGCATCCACCGGCGCACGGCGCAGCAGCAGCCACAGGCCGAGCGCGAGGTTGAGCGCCACCCCGATCAGCAGCAGCCAGAGAAGCAGGTCGTTGCTCATCGTGTCGTTCAACGCGTGCCCGCCACTTCGGGGTTGAGCGGCGTGAGGGTCTTGCCCTGCGTGAGGTAGGCGATCACGTTGTCGGCCGCCAGGTGCGCCATGGCCTTGCGGGTGGTGATGGTGGCGCTGGCGATGTGCGGCGTGAGCACGATGTTGGGCACGGTGAGCAGGTCGGGATGCACCTTGGGCTCGCCCTCGTACACGTCCAGCCCTGCAGCGGCGATGCGCTTCTCGCGCAGCGCCACGGCCAGCGCCGCGTCGTCCACGATGCCGCCGCGCGCGATGTTGACCAGCGTCGCCGTGGGTTTCATCTGCGCGATCTCGGCCGCGCCGATGGCGTGGTGCGACGCCGCGCTGTAAGGCAGCACGAGGATGAGGTGGTCGGCCGTCTTCAGCAGCTCATCCTTGCTCACGTAGCTGGCCTTGCATTCGGCTTCCGTCGCCGCGTCGAGCCGCGAACGGTTGTGGTAGATCACCTTCATGCCGAAACCGTGCGCGCCGCGCCGCGCGATGGCCTGGCCGATGCGGCCCATGCCGAGGATGCCCAGCGTGCTGCCGTTCACCTCGGCGCCAGCGAACATGTCCAGGGCCCAGCGGTTCCACTGGCCAGCGCGCAGGAAATGCTCGCTCTCGGTGAGGCGGCGCGCCGTGGCCAGCAGCAGCGCGAACCCGAAATCGGCGGTGGTTTCGGTCAGCACGTCGGGCGTGTTGCTCGCCAGCACGCCGCCGGCGGTGATGGCCGGCAGGTCGAAGTTGTTGTACCCCACCGCGATGTTGGCCACGATCTTGAGTTGCGGGCAGGCCGCGATCAGGGCCGCGTCCACGCGCTCGCTGCCGGTGGTGATCACGCCCACCTTGCCTTGCAGGCGCTCGATCAGCTGGGCCGGCGCCAGCGGTGCGTCGTCTTCATTGGTGTCCACATCGAAGTGCTGCCGCAGCTTGTCCACCACCTCGGGGAAGACTTGGCGGGCGACGAGGATGGCGGGGCGGGAGGTCATGGCGGGAGGCTCCTTCAAGGGGTCAGACAAACCAGATCCAGGTCATCAGCGCGAACAGCGGCACCAGGATGCCGACCGACCAGAGCATGTAACCGAAAAAGCTGGGCATGCGGATGCCGCGGTCTTCGGCGATCGCCTTGACCATCAGGTTGGGCGCGTTGCCGATGTAGGTGTTGGCGCCCATGAACACGGCACCGGCGGAGATGGCGACCAGCGTGGGCGCCATGGCGGTCATCAGCACCTGCGGATCGCCGCCGGCCGTGTTGAAGAACACCAGGTAGGTGGGTGCGTTGTCGAGGAAGGAACTCAGGGCGCCGGTGGCCCAGAAGTACATGGCCGGATTGGGCGAGCCGTCCGCATTCGTCACCGCCTTGACCACCGCGCCGAACGGGCCGTCGACACCGGCCTTGAGCATGGCGATCACCGGGATGATGGTGAGGAAGATCGCGGCGAACAACTTGGCCACTTCCTGCATCGGCCCCCAGGCGAACTGGTTGCTTTCGTGCACGCTGGATGGTGTCAGCCTGAGCGAGATGAGCGTGACCCCGATCAGCCCGACGTCGCGCAACAGGCCCGGCAGGCCGACGTCGGTGCCCGCGATGTGGAACACCACGGACGACTTCCACAGGCCGCTCATGAGCACGAGCGCCACGACCACGCCCAGCAGAGCGAAGTTGAAGCCGCCGTCGAAGCCCAGGCGCGCGGTGTCGGGCGTGGGGTCCTGCGGCTGGATCTCTTCACGGCGGTGGTAGTACCACCAGTCGATGGCGTAGAAGATCACCAGCAGCGCGCCGATGAGCGCCACGGTCTCCATCCACAGGTGAGCCATGGTCCAGAAGAAATCGATGCCCTTGAGAAACCCCAGGAACAGCGGCGGGTCACCCAGCGGCGTGAGCGAGCCGCCCGCATTGGAGACGATGAAGATGAAGAACACCACCACGTGCACCTGGTGCTTGCGGTTGTCGTTGGCGCGGATCAGCGGGCGGATCAGCAGCATCGACGCGCCGGTGGTGCCCATGAAGCTGGCGAGCACCGCGCCAATGGCCAGCAGGCCGGTGTTCAGGCCCGGGCTGCCATGCAGGTTGCCCCGCACGAAGATGCCGCCGGCCACCGTGAACAGCGCGGTCAGCAGCACGATGAACGGGATGTACTCGGCCAGCAGCGCGTGCACGACGCTGGTCCCAGCCAGGCCCGGGCCCGCCACGATCGCGAACGGCACGAGAAAGGCCAGTGCCCAGGCGGCCGATACCTTGCCGAAGTGGTGGTGCCAGAAAGCCGGTGCCAGCAGGGGCACCAGGGCAATGGAGAGCAGGACGCCCGCGAACGGCACGCCCCACCACACGGACAGCTGGCTGCCGTCGAGATCCGCGGCACGAGAAAGGCCAGGCAGCAGGGTGGCCGCCAGGCACAGCCGGCGCAGGGTGGGTGATGTCATGTTGTCTCCGGGGCGCCTTCGCTGGGCGCGAACAAGCGATCAGACGGCCAGCAGGTCCACTTCGAACAGCAGCGTGGCGTTGGGGGGGATCACGCCGCCGGCGCCGCGCGCGCCGTAGCCGAGCGCGGCCGGAATGACCAGGCGGCGCGTGCCGCCCACGGCCATGCCCTGCACGCCCTCGTCCCAGCCCTTGATGACGTGGCCGGCACCGAGCGGGAATTCGAACGGCTGGCCACGGTCCTTGCTGGAATCGAACTTGGCGCCCTGCACGCCGTCGTTGTAGAGCCAGCCGGTGTAGTGCACCTGCACGGGACGGCCGGCCTGGGCCACTTCGCCGTTGCCGACCAAGGTGTCTTCGTACTGCAGGCCGCTGGGGGTGGTGATCATGTTCTGTCCTTTGAAATGAGATGAAAAGTGGAAGCGGCGATTATTCCAGCCAGTGGGTGAAGCTCTCGACCGGCTCGCGTGGGGTGTAAAAGCCGTTGACCAAGTGGCTGGGGTCGGCATAGCCCAGGGCCATGCCGCAGACCAGCATTTCGTTCTCGCCGGCACCGATGTGCGGCAGGATGATCTTCGCGAAGCCGTTCCAGGCGGCCTGCGGGCAGGTGTGCAGACCGTGGCCGCGCGCAGCGATCATGAGCGTCTGCAGGAACATGCCGTAATCGACCAGCGAACCCCGGCCCATGATGCGGTCCACCGTGAACATCAGACCCACCGGGGCGTCGAACAGGCGGAAGTTGCGCTGGTGCTGCGCGTGCATCTTGTCCTTGTCGCCCTTGGTGATGCCCAGCAGCCCGTAGAGGCCCCAGCCGTTCTCGCGGCGGCGGTCGATGTAGGGGCTGACCCATTTCTCGGGGTAGTAGTCGTACTCCTCGCGGTACTCGGCGGCCAGCGCCGGGTCGGCCCGCAACGCGTCGTGCGCGGCGCAGACCTTCTCCACCAGGCTGTCGCGGCTGGCGCCCTGCAGCACGTACACCTTCCAGGGCTGGGTGTTGGTGCCCGAGGGCGAACGGCTGGCCAGCCGCAGCAGGTGCTCGATGGTCTCGCGCGGCACCGGATCGGGCAGGAAGGCCCGGGTGGACATGCGGCTGTTGATCGCGGCATCGACGCTGGCGGCATCGATCAGGGGCGACGCGGGGTTCTGGCTCATCGCAGGGTCTCCAAAGTCTTCTTGAGGATGTCGGGCAGCGGCACGGGCCGGCGGGTTTCGCGGTTCACGTACACGTGGACGAAGTGCCCGCAGGCCGCGGCGGTCTCTTCACCGTCGGCAAACAGGCCCACTTCGTAACGAACGCTGGAGCTGCCCAGGTGCGCCACGCGCAGGCCGGCCCACACGGTCTGGGGAAACGCCAGCGGCGCGAAGTAGTTGCACTGGGTCTCGATCACCAGGCCGATCACCTCGCCGCCGTGGATGTCGAGCGCGCCCTGCTCGATCAGGTGCGCATTGACCGCCGTGTCGAACCAGCTGTAGTACACCACGTTGTTCACATGGCCATAGATGTCGTTGTCGCTCCATCGCGTGCCGATGGGACGGAACACCCGGTAGGCGCTGCGGGGCAAGGCTTGCGGACGCGGAGGTGGGCTGCTGGCGGTGCTCATGCCGGGGCATTGTGCCAGTGGGTTGATCCGGCAACCGCCGCCGCCCCGCCGCGCCAGCGCTGCCAGTACTGCAGCGCGGTGCGGTAGGTGTTGACCTGCACCTGCACGGTCGCCTCCAGGTCGTGCCCGTAACCGCCGCCCATGGCGATGGCCAGCGGCAGGCGCTTCTGCCAGGCCCAGTCCATCACCCGGCGGTCGCGCGCCTCCAGGCCATCGAAGCTGAGCTTGAGGCGCCCGAGCCGGTCGCCCTCGTGCGGGTCCGCGCCGGCCAGGTACAGCACCAGGCCCGGGTCGAAGCGGCGCTCCAGTTCGCCCAGCGCCCGCTCCAGCGCGTCCGTGTAGGTGTCGTCGTCGCAGCCATCGGGCAGCTCGACGTCGAGGTCGCTGGGCTCCTTGCGGAAGGGGAAATTCCTCGCGCCGTGCAGCGACAGTGTGAACACCGACGCATCGTTGGCGAAGATGGACGCCGTGCCATTGCCCTGGTGCACGTCGAGGTCGATGATCGCGACCCGCAGCGGTCCCCGGGCGCGGTTCAGCCGCGCGTGCTCGGCCTGCATCAGGCGGGCCGCCACGGCGAAGTCGTTGAACACGCAGAAGCCGCTGCCTTTGTCGGCATAGGCGTGGTGCGTCCCGCCGGCCAGGTTCGCGGCCAGCCCGGCGCCGCCCAAGGCGCTGCGGCAGGCCTGCAAGGTTGCGCCCACCGAGCGGCGCGCCCGTTCGGCCATGGCCGGGCTCCAGGGAAAGCCGATCTCGCGCTGCGCCGCCGGGCTCAGCGTGCCACTGGCCACGGCCTCGATGTACGCCGGGGTGTGCACCAGGGCCAGCTCGCCGCGGCTCGCGGGCAAGGCCTCTTGCATCTGCACCTCGGGCAACTCGGCCACCAGCCGCTCGCGCAGGCGCGCGTACTTTCCCATGGGAAAGCGGTGCCCGCTGGGCAGCGGCAGGACAAAGTGGTCGGCGTAGTAGGCGTGCACGGAGGGGAGATCGGGGCGAGGATTCGGTCAGGCCGGGCCATTGTGGGCGCAGGACGATGCCGCAGTGCCACCAACGACTTTTAGAACACCGCATCTAGAATGCTGCAGCGCAACAAAAAGAGCTTGCACCTCCGCAGCATCTCCCTATAATTCGAGTCATGTTGCAGTGCAGCAAAGCGAACGAAAACAACAGCGTCCCGACAGCGCGGTGTTCTCAGCAGCCTTCAACTAAGCCCTTGTTTTACAAAGTTTAGGAGTATGAATATGTTGACCGCTGAACAAATCGTTGCCGCCCAGAAAGCCAACATCGAAACCCTTTTCGGCCTGACCCAGAAAGCCTTCGAAGGCGTGGAAAAGCTGGTCGATCTGAACGTGCAAGCCACCAAGGCTGCCCTGTCCGAATCCGCCAACAGCGCCCAGGCCCTGCTGAGCGTGAAGGACGCACAGGAACTGCTGTCGCTGCAAGCCAACCTGATGCAGCCCCTGGCCGAGAAGACCGTGGCCTACAGCCGCCACCTGTACGACATCGCCGCCGGCACCGGTGCCGAGTTCGGCAAGGCCGCTGAAGCCCAGGCCAGCGACACCCAGAAGAAGTTCCTGGCTGTCGTGGACAACGCCGCCAAGAACGCTCCCGCCGGTTCCGAAACCGCCGTGGCCGTGATGAAGAGCGCCGTTTCCGCCGCCAACAACGCCATGGAATCCGTCCAGAAGGCCGTCAAGCAAGCCACCGAAATGGCCGAAGCCAACTTCAACACCGTGACCGCCTCGGCCGTGAACGCGACCAAGACGGCCGCCAAGAAGCGCTAAGCAGCACAGCACCGCGATCGTGCCGTTGATCGG
>JAGKSX010000061.1 GCA_018993155.1 Hydrogenophaga sp. | reverse complement strand
TTTTTGCGACGACGCCGGCGCCGACGGTGCGGCCGCCTTCGCGGATGGCAAAGCGCAGGCCTTCTTCCATGGCGATCGGGGCGATCAGCTTGACCGTGATCGACACGTTGTCACCCGGCATCACCATTTCCTTGCCTTCGGGCAGCTCGATCGAGCCGGTCACGTCGGTCGTGCGGAAGTAGAACTGCGGACGGTAGTTGTTGAAGAACGGCGTGTGACGGCCACCTTCGTCCTTGGACAGCACGTACACCTCACCCGTGAAGTGCGTGTGCGGCTTGATCGAGCCGGGCTTGCACAGCACCTGGCCGCGCTGCACGTCTTCGCGCTTGGTGCCGCGCAGCAGGATACCCACGTTGTCGCCCGCCTGGCCCTGGTCCAGCAGCTTGCGGAACATCTCCACGCCCGTGCAGGTCGTCTTCTGCGTGGCAGCGATGCCCACGATCTCGATTTCCTCGCCGACCTTGATGATGCCGCGCTCGATACGGCCCGTCACCACGGTGCCGCGGCCCGAGATGGAGAACACGTCTTCCACCGGCATCAGGAAGGCACCGTCCACCGCGCGCTCGGGCGTGGGGATGTAGGTGTCCAGCGCGTCAGCCAGCTTCATGATGGCCTCTTCGCCCAGCTTGCCCTTGTCGCCTTCCAGGGCGAGCTTGGCCGAGCCGTGGATGATGGGGGTGGCGTCGCCCGGGAAGTCGTACTTGTCCAGCAGCTCGCGCACTTCCATCTCGACCAGCTCGAGCAGCTCGGCGTCGTCGACCATGTCGCACTTGTTCAGGAACACGATGATGTAGGGCACGCCCACCTGGCGCGCCAGCAGGATGTGCTCGCGGGTCTGGGGCATCGGGCCGTCAGCGGCCGAGCACACCAGGATGGCGCCGTCCATCTGGGCGGCACCGGTGATCATGTTCTTGACGTAGTCGGCGTGGCCGGGGCAATCCACGTGGGCGTAGTGGCGGTTGGCCGTCTCGTATTCCACGTGCGCGGTGTTGATGGTGATGCCGCGCGCCTTCTCTTCGGGAGCCGCATCGATCTGGTCATAGGCCTTGGCCGCGCCGCCGAACTTGGCCGCCAGCACCGTCGTGATCGCCGCCGTCAGCGTCGTCTTGCCATGGTCCACGTGACCAATCGTGCCCACGTTCACGTGCGGCTTGGTCCGCTCAAATTTCTCTTTTGCCATTTTTCAATTCCTAAAGAACAAACCCGTGTCACGGTTTAAGGTCTGCACCACACTGCTGGATCGCCCCGCACGGGAACAGGGCGGCGCATGGTCGCAGACCGGCTGATCAATTGGGGACAGCGCGCCCGAAAGCGCCCCACCCCCAAGGTATTTACTTCGCGCGTGCAGCCACGATGGCTTCGGACACGTTGCGCGGCGCTTCGGAGTAGTGCTTGAACTCCATCGTGTACGTGGCGCGGCCTTGCGACATCGAGCGCAGCGTGGTCGAGTAGCCGAACATTTCGGACAGGGGCACTTCGGCCTTGATGGCCTTGCCGCCACCGACCATGTCTTCCATGCCCTGCACCATGCCACGACGGCTGGACAGATCGCCCATCACGTTGCCGGCGTAGTCTTCAGGCGTTTCCACTTCCACGGCCATCATGGGTTCCAGGATGACCGGGCTGGCCTTCTTGCAACCTTCCTTGAAGCCGAAGATGGCGGCCATCTTGAACGCCATTTCGGACGAGTCCACGTCGTGGTACGAACCGAAGTGCAGCGTGACCTTGACGTCCACCACGGGGAAGCCCGCCAGCACGCCGGCGTTGAGCGCCTCGATCACGCCCTTTTCCACCGCCGGGATGTACTCGCGCGGCACCACGCCGCCCTTGATGGCGTCCACGAACTCGAAGCCCTTGCCAGCTTCGTTGGGTTCGATCTTGAACACCACGTGTCCGTACTGACCCTTACCGCCCGACTGGCGCACGAACTTGCCTTCGGCTTCGTCCACGCTCTTGCGGATGGTTTCGCGGTAGGCCACTTGCGGCTTGCCGACGTTGGCTTCCACGCCGAATTCGCGCTTCATGCGGTCGACAATGATTTCCAGGTGCAGCTCGCCCATGCCGGAGATGATGGTCTGGCCGGACTCTTCGTCGGTCTTGACGCGGAACGAGGGATCTTCGGAGGCCAGGCGTTGCAGCGCAATGCCCATCTTTTCCTGGTCGGCCTTGGTCTTGGGTTCCACGGCCTGCGCGATGACGGGCTCGGGGAAGACCATGCGCTCGAGCATGATGATGGCGTCCGGATCGCACAGGGTCTCACCCGTGGTCACGTCCTTGAGGCCCACGCAGGCAGCGATGTCGCCGGCGCGGATTTCTTCCACTTCCAGGCGGTTGTTGGCATGCATCTGCACGATACGACCGATGCGTTCCTTCTTGCCCTTGACCGGGTTATAGACCGAGTCGCCCTTCTTGAGCACACCGGAGTACACCCGCACGAACGTGAGCTGGCCCACGTACGGGTCGGTCATCAGCTTGAACGCCAGGGCGGACAGCTTCTCGTCGTCGGAAGCCTTGCGCGAGGTAGGCTCCTCGTTGTCATCGGTGCCGCCCACGGGAGGAATGTCCACCGGCGAAGGCAGGAAGTCGATCACGGCGTCGAGCATGCGCTGCACGCCCTTGTTCTTGAACGCGGTGCCGCACAGCATCGGCTGGATTTCGGTGGCCAGCGTGCGCGCACGGATGCCCTGCTTGATTTCGGCTTCCGTCAGGTTGCCTTCCTCAAGGTACTTGTTCATCAGTTCTTCGCTGGATTCAGCAGCGGCTTCGATCATCTTCTCGCGCCACTCCTCGGCTTGCGCCTGCAGTTCGGCCGGGATGTCCTGGAACTCGAACTTCATGCCCTGGGACGCTTCGTCCCAGATGATTGCCTTCATCTTGATGAGGTCGACCACGCCCTTGAAGTTGTCTTCAGCGCCGATCGGGATCACGATCGGCACCGGGTTGGCCTTCAGGCGCAGACGCATCTGGTCATAGACCTTGAAGAAGTTGGCACCGGTCCGGTCCATCTTGTTGACGAACGCCAGACGGGGCACCTTGTACTTGTTGGCCTGGCGCCAGACGGTTTCCGACTGGGGCTGCACGCCGCCCACGGCACAGTAGACCATGCAGGCACCGTCCAGCACGCGCATGGAACGCTCCACCTCGATGGTGAAGTCCACGTGGCCGGGGGTGTCGATGATGTTGAAGCGGTGTTCGGGGTAGGACAGGTCCATGCCCTTCCAGAAGCACGTGGTGGCAGCCGAGGTGATCGTGATGCCACGCTCTTGCTCCTGCTCCATCCAGTCCATGGTGGCGGCGCCATCATGAACCTCGCCGATCTTGTGGTTCACACCGGTGTAGAACAGGATGCGTTCGGTGGTGGTGGTCTTGCCGGCATCGATGTGCGCGGAAATACCGATGTTGCGATAACGCTCAAGGGGCGTGGTGCGGGACATGGAAATACTCCGAAAAGGGGACGAGCCCGCTCCCCTGATTCAGGGAATGCGGGCTCTCGGTTCTGGATGCTCTACTGGACGGCAGCCCGGATCAGAAGCGGAAGTGGCTGAAGGCCTTGTTGGCCTCGGCCATGCGGTGCACTTCATCACGCCGCTTCATGGCGCCGCCACGGCCTTCGGTGGCTTCGATCAGTTCGTTGGCCAGACGCAGGGCCATGGACTTCTCGCTGCGCTTGCGGGCAGCCTCTTTGATCCAGCGCATGGAAAGGGCCAGACGACGCACGGGCCGGACTTCGACCGGCACCTGGTAGTTGGCACCACCCACGCGGCGGGATTTCACTTCCACCATGGGCTTGACGTTGTTGATGGCGACCGAGAAGATTTCGACCGGATCTTTGCCGCTCTTCTTCTCGATCTGCTCCAGCGCACCGTAAATGATGCGCTCGGCAACAGCCTTCTTGCCGCCTTCCATGATCACGTTCATGAACTTGGAGAGCTCGACATTGCCGAACTTGGGGTCCGGCAGGATTTCACGTTTAGGGACTTCGCGACGACGTGGCATTTTTTCACCTCATATTGCTTCAGTTGGCACCTTTTCAGGGGCCGCGAGAGTCATGCAAAAACTCTCACTTACTCGACCCGCACGGACCATTCCGTGTTGTGGGCCACTGCGCTTGAACCACCTGCCAGGCAGAACAAACACCGGAAATTTCGAACGATCAGGCCTTCTTGGGGCGCTTGGCACCGTACTTGGAGCGCGACTGCTTGCGGTCTTTCACGCCTTGCAGATCGAGCGAACCGCGCACGATGTGGTAACGCACACCGGGCAAGTCCTTGACACGACCGCCACGGACCAGCACGACGCTGTGTTCCTGGAGGTTGTGGCCTTCACCGCCGATGTAGGAGATCACCTCAAAACCGTTGGTCAGGCGCACTTTGGCAACCTTGCGCAGAGCGGAGTTGGGCTTCTTGGGGGTCGTGGTGTACACACGGGTGCACACGCCGCGACGCTGCGGAGAGTTTTCCATGGCCGGGCTCTTGGATTTGGTCTTTTCGACCTCCCGGCCGTGGCGCACGAGTTGATTGATGGTTGGCATTAAAACGTCCCTAAACGTTTGAAAAAAGCGAAAACGAAAACTCCTCGGAAGATTCCGAAAAGCCCTCTACTGTAGCACGCAGCCGATTTTCTGACAACGCAAGCCCTTCGGAAGGGCCGTGGAGCTCGAAGCGTCACTGGATCCAGAGGCGGATCGCGTCCCAGGCGCGGCCGAAGATGCCGCTTTCCTCAACCGTCTCGAGCACGGTCAATGGGATTTCGGCCACCGTGGCGCCACCGGCGGTGGTCACGCGCAACGTGCCGACGGACTGACCCTTCATCAGGGGCGCCACCAGCGGATCGGGGCGAACCACCTCGGACTTGAGCTTGGCACCCTCGCCCGCGGGCACCGACACGACCACGCCTTCGGCCCGGCCCAGGCGGACCTGATCGGCCTTGCCCTTCCAGATGCGGGGCGTCGCCACCGGCTGGCCAACGGGGATCAGGCGCACGGCATCGAATGCCGTGTAGCCCCAGTTGAGCAGCTTCTGGCTTTCGGCGGCGCGGGCGTTTTCACTCGATGCACCCAGCAGCACGCTGATCAGGCGCCGCTGCCCTTGAGCACCCTCACCCAGGCCAGGCACCTGCCGGCGCGCGGTGGCGACCAAGCAATAGCCAGCCGCGTTGGTGTGCCCGGTTTTCAGGCCGTCTACGCTCGGGTCGCGAAACAGCAGCAGGTTGCGGTTGGTGTCGTTGGCCGCGGGCGTGCCCGGGTAGCGGTAGCGCTGGATGGCGTAGTACGGCACGTACTGGGGGAAGTCGGCCATCAGGCGCGTGGCCAGCGTGGCCAGGTCGCGCGCGGTCGTGGTGTGACCAGCTTCGGTGAGGCCTTCCACGTTGCGGTAGGTGGTGGACGCCATGCCCAGCGCCTTGGCCTGTTCGTTCATGAGTTGCACGAAGCGCTCGACCGACCCGGCCACGCCCTCGGCGAGCGCCACCGTCGCATCGTTGCCAGACTGCACGATCATGCCCTTGATCAGGTCTTCCACCGGCACCTGCATCTTGGGGTCGATGAACATGCGCGAGCCGGGCATCTTCCAGGCGCGCTCGCTCACACCAAAGGTCTGCGTGAGGCTGATCTTGCCGGCCTTGAGCGCATCGAACACCAGGTAGGCGGTCATGAGCTTGGTCAGCGACGCGGGCTCGACCGCCTGGTCCGGATCCTTGGAGGCGAGCACTTGGCCGGAGGTCGCGTCCAGCAGCAGGTAGGCGCGCGCGGCCACCTCGGGCGGGGCGGGCATCTGCGCCAGCGCGGGCACCGTCACACCGAGGGACAGGCACAACAGAAAACGGGAAAAGAGACGACGCAACAAAATCCGGTCCTTCAAAGGGAAAAACAAGAGAACCCGCGAGCGGTCAGGCCCGCAGGTGACGCAGCACCAACTCCCGCAACAACGGGAGCTGGCCGTGGAAGAAATGGCCGCCACCAGGCACCACCAGCACCGGCAGCGATTGGGGGCGGGCCCAGTCCATGACGGACGACAAGGGCACCGTGTCGTCCTGCTCGCCATGAACGACCAGCGTGCGGGCATGAAGTTCCGCCGCCACCGGCGCCACCTCGAAACGGCTGGCTGCAGTCCCGATCAGCACCAGGTGCTGGATGTCCCGCGCGCCGTGCAGCCGGGCGGCGGCATGGCAGGTCACGAAGGAGCCGAACGAAAAGCCGGCCAGGCACAGTGGGCCGCTTGGCGCCTGCGCCTCGATCACCGCCATCAGGTCGTCGAGCTCGCCGCGCCCCTCGTCGTAGACACCCTCGCTCTGGCCGACTCCGCGAAAGTTGAAGCGCACTGCGGTCCAGCCGGCTTGCACGCAGGCCCGCGCCAGGGTCTGGACGACCTTGTTGGTCAGCGTGCCGCCGTGCAAGGGGTGGGGGTGGGCAATCACGGCGGTGCCTCGCACCGCTTCCGTTGGGCGGTCGATCGCCAGCTCCAGCTGGCCCGCGGGGCCAACGATCGACAGAAACTCGGTTTGTGCGTTCATCGCGCCTCAGCGCCCCACGTCCGGTGGCGTCAGCAGGCGTTGCACCACCACACCATCGCGCAGGTGCGATTGCACAATTTCATCGATGTCGTGCTCATCCACGTAGCTGTACCAGACCGCCTCGGGGTACACGACGGCGATTGGGCCGCCGGCACAGCGGTCCAGGCATCCCGCCTTGTTGACGCGCACCTTGCCCACGCCCGACAGGCCCAGCGCCTTGGCCTGCGACTTGCAGCGATCGAATGCGGCCTGCGCCCGGTGCTGGGCGCACGAGGCCTCGCCACCTTCCCGCTGATTGAGGCAGAAGAAGATGTGCCGCTCGTAGTAGGACTTGTTTTCGCTCATGGCGGAATTTTAGTGGTCCGCTCCGAGGCCAGCGGTGCACGCGCCACCATGCGCAGGCCGAAGATCAGGGCGGCGAATGGCCACAGCCACCCCAGCCACTGCGAAATTCCGTGGAAACGGATGAAGCGCCCCTGCTCCCAGACTTCCAGCGACTGCGCGAAGTAAGGGCTGTCGGGCGCGAGGTTGAGGAGCGTCAGCGACACCGCCAGGGTCAGCAGCATCACCACGTTGCACAACCGGCGCGGGAGCCACAGCATCGCCAGGCCCAGCAGCGCCGCCATGACCAGGCCCATGGTGGCCTGCGGGCTGACCCACGCCCAGGCATGGGATGGCCCATAGGTCAGGGCGGCCGACAGGCCCGCCGCGCCCGCCGCGGCCAGAAAGAACATCAGCAGGAAGAAGACCCGGCGCAGCACCGATCGCATTTCGGCAAACCCCATCAGCAAAGGCGACAGCAAGCACAGCGAAATGCAGAAGGCTTCGGCCAGCGGGCTGAGCGGGTCGGGAGCTTCCAGGCGCACGGGCACCCAGGTCAGGAAAGGGGTGTCCTCCAGCAACAGCACCAGCCCAGCCTCCAGCCGATCCCAGACCTGGCCCAGACCAAACGGCACCGACAGCGGGTAGAGCAGCGCAAACGGCCAGAGCGCCAGAAGCACCAGGCTGCCGTGGGCCGAGGGCTCGAACCAGTTGGCGCGAAACTGGCTCCAGTGGCGCAGCACCCCCAGGCGCTCCAATCCCCAGGCACAGGCAGCGCCGAGGGCCGCGCCAGCGCTGTTGAGCACGAAGTCGACATTGGACGGCACCCGCATCGGCAGGTAGTTCTGCAGAGTCTCCACCGCCAGGGACAACAACGCCGGCACCCCGAACGCCAACCACCAGGCCCACCGCCCCCAGCCCGATCGCAGCATCGCCAGGCTCAACAGAAATCCCAGGGGGGCGTAGCCCAGCAGGTTGGAGGCCACGTCGAAACCGGTCCAGTACTGCGGCAATGGCGCCCACAGGAAGGCCAACGGCGACACGCCCTGCACGCGCCATCCCGTGAACGGGTACAGGCTGGCGTACACCACCACGCAGGCAAACAACAGTGCCAGCGGCCAGGCGGAGGACCGGGTTTTCAAAGCGTCAGAAGGGCTTGACCACCACCAGCACCACCACGGCCACCAGCAGGATCACGGGCACTTCGTTGAACCAGCGGTACCAGACGTGGCTGCGCCGCTGGGCGCCTTGCACGAACCGGCGCAACAGCAGGCCGCAGGCATGGTGATAACCCAGGATGAGGACGACCGCGACAAGCTTGGCGTGCATCCAGCCGTTGCCCGCCCCCCGTCCAATGCCGTAGCCCAGCCAGAGCCACAGACCCAGGGCCAGGGCTGGCACCGCCAGAATGGTGGTGAAACGCATCAGTTTGCGCGCCATCAGAAGCAGGCGCTCACGCTCCGCGACGCTCTCGGGAGGCACCATCGCCAGGTTCACGAAGATGCGCGGAAGGTAGAACAAGCCGGCAAACCAGCTGGCCACGAAAACGATGTGGAAGGACTTGACCCAGAGCATCCGGGCAGTGTAGCCCCGGGGCTTCAGGGAGCGGGCCGAGGCGGTCAAATCGCCAGAATTGACAGGGCAAAAAAAACCCGGCCTTTCGGGCCGGGTCAGGAAGCCTTTTTGCTGTCACACACTAAGGCACCCGCTCAGGGAGGAAAAGCGGGGAGCCGACCTTTCGGCAGGCTCGACAGAAATATTACACCAAGAACAGGCGGAAACCAAGAGGACCTGTCAGTTCTGACATTGTTCTGTTCGATTTTTTGTTGTAGGCGGAACAGGTCACATCATTTTGGCGAGTTCAAACATCACCGCCGTGCCCAGGGCTTCGCGGATGTTACCCCGCCCCACCTTGGCCATGGAGAACTCACCAAAGCCCGACATGTCGAACGAGCTGTCGTCCGGCGAGATCTCGACGAAGGGGAACTCCAACACTTCGCGCAGCAGTTCGCGGCGGAACTGATCAAAGCCTTCGTCCTTGATCCCGGCATCCACGACGATGAGGTTGGGCATGCGGGAAAGGATCGCCTCGCGCGCCTGCCGGAAGTCGACCACGCTGTCCGAACCGATGCCGATCTCGCGCAAGGCGTCGCGCACATCGGCGCGGATCTGCAGCGTGGGCGAGATGGTCAGCACATACACGCCGGACAGCGATTTGAACATCGAGGAATGGTCGTCCGAGAGGTCCACGGCCGAGATGCCGTCCACCGCCTGCACCGTGCGGCTGAACAGGGCGGTGAAGTTCACGCCATCGTCGGTGACCTGGCGGTCGATTTCGATGCCGCCGGCCGCGAGCGCGATCTGGCGCACCAGCAGCCAGCTCAGGCTGTCCGTCGACGCGTGGCTCGACGGGGGTGCGCCGTCGTTGGAGACGCGCAACTGCAACCGGGCGTGCCGCGGCCAGGCATTGGTGTCCATGCGAACGTCCATGCGACTGCCGAACGGCAACCCCCAGTCGAGCACGGCGTTGACGAAGGTGTGGGCCACGGTCGGGTCCACCAGCACCTCGACCGGCTTGAGCTTGCGCCGCATCTCGATGCCCAGCACGGCAAATTCCTTCTTGCGTTCCTGCAGCACGCCCCCCACCAGGTCGGCCATGCCCACCTTTTCGTGCGATTGCCGGATGCGCCCGCCATAGAAGCGGTGGATCTGCTGCGCGCTGACGCCGGACTGCTTGATTCGCTCGGCCGGGATGCTCAGTGCCCGGTGCTCCTGCCGGCTGATGGTGCCCTTGCTCAGCAGGAGATCGATGGTGTTCTGCAGTGCACTCACCCCTTCCGTGACCTGATCGGCCAAGCCGGACAACAGGGTCGGCCAATGCTCGTCCAGCGACCACGATTCGGGCTCGCTGGCGCTGGGCTTGGTGTTGGCAAAGCTGTGCGAAGAGGGCTTTTTGGTGGTCAACATGGGCGGACTGGTGGTGCGCAGGGTCTCCCGCGGATCAGTAACAAGATGTGTTGACTGAAGAATAGCGGGTGACACGCTGGATGGCAGCCTCTCGGAGACCAGTATTTTCTTCTTACCGTGGAGTTCACCACACCTGCGGCGCATTTTCGGGCGCCCTGCCCCCTGTCAACTTTCCCAGTTCAGCCGGGAAAGCCGCGTCGCGGCGACCTTCATACGGCGAAAAGGGGCGTTTGCCACAATACGCGCATGCACGCCCCCGCCCCCTACCCTCACAGCCGCCCCCGTCGCCTGCGCCGGGATGCCTTTTCCCGCGACCTGGTGCGTGAGCACCGCCTCAGCCCGGCCGACCTGATCTACCCGGTGTTCGTGCTGGATGGCCAGAACCGCCGCGAAGCCGTGGCCTCGATGCCGGGCGTGGAGCGCCTGAGCCTGGACCTCCTGTTGCCGGTCGCCGAGGACTGCGTGGCGCTGGGCATTCCCGCCATGGCGCTGTTCCCGGTGATCGACCAGTCGCTCAAGACGCCGGACGGCCAGGAGGCCCTGAATCCCGACGGGCTGGTGCCGCGCGTGGTGCGTGAGCTGAAGAAGCGCTTCCCGCAGCTCGGTGTGATGACCGACGTGGCGCTGGACCCCTACACGAGCCACGGGCAGGACGGCGTGCTCGACGAGCACAACTACATCCTGAACGACCCCACGGTGGAGATCCTGGTGAAACAGGCCCTGACGCAGGCGCAGGCGGGCGTGGACATGGTCGCACCCAGCGACATGATGGACGGGCGCATCGGCGCCATCCGCACCGCCCTCGAAGGCAACGGCCTGGTCCACACGCGCATCATGGCCTACAGCGCCAAGTACGCCAGCGCCTTCTATGGCCCGTTCCGCGACGCGGTCGGCTCGGCCACCAACCTGGGCAAGGCCGACAAGAAGGTCTACCAGATGGATCCGGGCAACTCCAACGAAGCCCTGCGCGAGGTGGCGCTGGACCTGGCCGAAGGCGCCGACATGGTGATGGTCAAACCCGGCATGCCCTACCTGGACATCGTGCGCCGGGTCAAGGACGAGTTCGGCGTGCCGACCTTCGCCTACCAGGTCAGCGGCGAGTACGCCATGCTCAAGGCCGCCGCCCTCAACGGCTGGCTGGACCACGACGCGGTGATGATGGAAAGCCTGCTGGCCTTCAAGCGCGCGGGCGCCGACGGTGTGCTCACCTACTTCGCGCGCGACGCGGCGCGCCTGCTGCGCGGCTGACCGCGCGACCTGCCATGCGCATCTTCCACGTCCTGCCCGGCTCGGTGAGCGAATCCGCCACCCTGCCCATGGTGCTGCCAGAGAAAGGCTACATCTGGATTGCCTGCGGGCGGCGCGAGTTCGAGGTGGAGCAAGGCGCGGTGCAGTCCACCCTGCAGGTGCTCTGCGGCATGACGCTGGTGGATCTGCACATTTCCGACCTGCTCAACAACCAGCTGCCCTCGCACTACGACTACACCTCGCAGTACGACATCCTGGTGTTCCGCCGGCTGGCCGCCGGCCACAGCGAGACCGACCTCGCCCACCCCGGCGAGGTGCTCACCCGGTCCGTCAAACGAGGCGGCCCGCCTGTGCTGCGGCGCATCGACACCAGCCCCGTCGGCTTCGCGGTGTTCGACCGCGTGCTGCTCACGGTGCACCCGGTCGGCTGCCAGGCGCTGGAACAGTACGCCACACGGCTGCTCTCGGCCGCCACCGCCGCTTCGCGCGCGGCCGGCGTGCACCTGCCGCCCAGCCCGGCCGACCTGATGCTGCGCATCGTCAACCAGATGGTCGACGGCTACCTCGCGCTGCGCCGCGAGCTTACGCGCCAGCTCGATCATTGGCAGACCGAGCTGCTGATGCCCAAGGCCCGCTTCAGCAACTGGGGCTCGCTGCTGGACGCGCGCATCTCGCTGCACCAGCTCGACGAGATCTGTGAGGACCAGCGTTCGGCCATCCAGGACTGGAACGAGAACCTGGCCACCTGGGAGCCCAACGCCTCCATCGGCGGGCAACGCGGGCTGGAGCTGCTCAAGGTGCGCTCGCGCGACGTGCTCGAGCACATCGAGCGCGTGGTGCACCACGTGCGCCGGCTGGAGCAGAACGCGGAAACCGCGGTGCAGATGCACTTCTCGGCGCAGAGCAACCGCACCAACGACATCATGCGCACGCTCACCGCGCTGACCGCCATCTTCCTGCCACTGAACCTGATCGCGGGCATCTTCGGCATGAACTTCCAGTTCATCCCGCTGCTGCACCAGCAGACCGGCTTCTGGTGGGCCATCGGCTCCATGGCCTTCACGGCGGCGGTGCTGGGCGTGGTGTTCTGGCGCAAGCGCTACCTGGCGCGCACCGCGCGCTGAGCCCTACACGTAGGGTTCGACCAGGCCTTCGTTGGCCAGCACCCGCTGCACCGACGGCCTTGCCAGCATGCGCTGCAGGTACGGGCCCAGGTGCTGGCGGTCCCGCGCCGGTGCGCTGGGGAAGTTGCGCGTCCAGCGGCACAGCGTGAACACATAGGCGTCGAGCAGCGTGAACTGCTCGCCCATGAACCACGGGCCGCCACGGCGTTCGATTTCAGCATCCAGCTGGTTGAGCAGCGGCCCCACGCGGGCCTGGGCGTTGCGCTGCACTTCCGCGACGACCTCGGTGTGCCCGGCGTCGGCCCAGCGCTCGGGGTAGAAGTAGACGATGAGCGTGGCCTGCAACGTGTTGGTCAGCCACATGAGCCACTTGTAGGCATGGGCACGGTCGCGCGTGTCCATGGGTGGCATCAACGCGGCTTTCGGGTGCGTGTCGCTCAGGTACAGGCAGATCGCGGCCGTTTCGTACAGCACCAGATCACCGTCGACCAGCACCGGGATCAGGCCGTTCGGGTTCAGCGCGAGGTAGGCCGGCGTCTTGTGCCCACCGTTCTGTTTGTCGACCAGCACGCGCTCGTAGGGCTCGCCGATTTCCTCGAGCAGGATGTGCGGCACCATGGCGGCGCTGCTGGGGGCGAAGTGCAGTTGGATCATGGGATTCAAGGGTTGGGTGGAGGCACGCCAAAGAGCTTCGCGCCGTTGTCCCAGGCGATGCGCCGCGCCACGTCGGCCGGCAGGCCGCCAAGCCAGTTGCGGTAGCCCTTCATGAGCTCGTCGTAGTACTGCCAGCGCTGGTTGACCCAGGTGTCCGAGCCGATCAGGAAACGGTCCGGGTATTTGAGCAGCAGCGCACGCCATTCGGGGCAGAGCTGGCCGTCGGCGCAGGTCAGGCCGGGGCGGTACGACAGTTCGCCCACCAGGCGTGGGTAGCGCGCGAAGAGTTCGTCCACGCGCGCCACCGGCGTGCCGCCGATGCCGGTGTGGGCCCAGATCAGCAGCGACTTGCGGCCCTTGGATGGCGTGTTGGCCATCAGCAGGTCGATCGCCGCATCGTCCACGTGCGCGAGGATGGCGAGGTCCTTCTCCTCGGCCAGCGCCATGAGCTGTTTGGCCACCGGACCATTGGCGTTGGCGCTGTCGTACAGGTGGAATTCACCCAGGCCGCGGTAGGGCCCGGCGGGCGTGTCGCGCTGGAGTTCGGCGTTGACCATCTCGACGATGGTGGGGTCGCGGAACCAGTTGTTGTAGTCGGCGCGGTCGCGGTACAGGCGCACGAAGGGCACCACGGCCACGCCGGCCTTGCGGGTCTGCTCGCGCGCGCTGGCCAGCGCCCTGGTGCCGTCGTTGGGCCGCGAATTGGCGATGACGGCGCGCACGCCGTTGCGCTGCATGCGGTCCAGCACATCGGCCATGGGGTGCGGGCAGCCCGGGGCCGGTGTGTCGTGCGTGCAGGCTTCGTTGTTGTAGTGCAGGTGCGCGTCGAACAGCGGGCCGCTGTAGTCGGCCGCGACCGCAGGAGCACAAAGACCGATACCGCTCAGCAGAAGCGCCATCCAAAGGTGCCGCGGAACCGGCTTCGCCGGGCCGCTGGCACCGCCCCCTTGAAGGGGGTCGCGCGGAGCGCGCCGGGGGTGAGCCATCAGCCCAGGTGTTGCGCGAAGAAAGCCAGCGTGCGCTCGCGCGCCAGCTTGGCCGCCGCCTCGTTGTACGAGCCACGCTGGTCGCAGTTGAAGCCGTGGTTGGCGTCGTACACGTGCACCGTCACGCCCGGCTGGGCCTTCTTGAAGGCCTCCACCGTGTCGAGCGAAATCCAGTGGTCCTGCGCGCCGAAATGCACCATCACCGGCACCGTGGGTCGCCGCTCGAGCTCCGCACCGACCGTCATGCCACCTCCGTAGTACGGCGCCGCGGCGGACAGCCCTTGCAGCGCGCTGGCCGAACGCCAGGTGAGCAGGCCACCCCAGCAGTAGCCGAGGATGCCGACCTTGCCAGCCTGCGCCGCGTGCTGGATCGCCGCCTGGATGTCGGGCAGCACGCCCGGTGCCGGCAGGCCTTCCACGGCGGCCTTGAGTTCCATGCCGGCCTTCATGTCGGCCTCGGTGTAGCCGAGTTCCACACCGGGTTTCACGCGGTGGAAGGTGTGCGGCGCGACCACGAAGTACCCATCGGCCGCGTAGCCGTCGGCCACCGAGCGGATGTGCGAGTTCACGCCGAAGATTTCCTGCAGCAGCACCAGGCCGCCCTTGGCCTTGCCGCTGGGCTGGGCCACGTAGGCCGGGCATTTGAAGCCGTCGGCGGAGGTGAGTTCGATCGTCTGACCCATGGTGTTTCTCCTGTTGTCGGGTTGAAAAAGTCAGGCGCGCAGCCGGCGCGCCACGAAGTCGAGGCGGTCCTGGCCCCAGAACAGCTCGCCGTCAATGACGTAGCTGGGCGCGCCGAACACGTTGAGGTCGATGGCGGCCTGCGTGTTCTCGTCGTAGCGCGCCTGCACCTCCGGCTGCCGGGACTGCGCCAGCCGCGCGGCATCCAGGCCGGTCTCGGCCAGCAGGGCCGCCAGCGTGGCGTCGTCGGCAATGTCGCGCTGCTGCGCCCAGACGGCGGCCAGCACCGCACCCGTCAGGCGCATCGCGGCCTCGTCGCCGTCGTGCTGGGCCACCGCGGTGATCAGCCGTGCGGCGGGGTCGCCCGCCACCGGGAAAAAACGGGGCTCGGGGTGAAGGGGGATGTCGAGCGCTTCGCTGAAGCGCCGCAACTCGAGCAGGCGGTAGGCCTGGCGCTGCGGCGCGCGCTTCTGCAGGGGCAGTCCGCCGGACAACGGGAAGATCTTGCCCAGGTCCATGGGCCGCACGCGCACGGGCGTGCCGGTCTCGCGCAGCAAGGCCGCAAAACGCGCGTGGCCCAGGTAGGCCCAGGGGCTTTGCGGGACGAAGTAATAGTCGACTGTGCGACGCATGTCGGTCTCCTGTCGCTGTTGTAATGGCAAGCTCGGTGGCGAGCCCGTGTTGTACGCGATGCCACCACATTCTGCAGGAGACGGGTTATGGCTGAGATGACAGGCCGGGCGCTGCTGGTCACCGGAGGCGGGCGCGGCATCGGCGCGGCCACCGCCAGGCTGGCGGCGCGGCAGGGCTGGGCGGTGGCGGTGAACTACACCGCGAACTCGCTCGCGGCCGACGAAGTGGTGCGCGCGATCCGCGCCGAGGGCGGCACGGCCATGAGCGTGCAGGCCGACGTCGCCGACGAAGAGCAGGTGCTCGCGATGTTCGCGAAGATCGACGCCAAGCTGGGCCGCCTGCACGGCCTGGTGAACAACGCGGGCGTGGTCGACGTGACGGCCCGCGTGGACGAGATGAGCGTGGCGCGCTGGCGCCGCATGTTCGACATCAACGTGATCGGCTCGATGCTGTGCGCGCGCGAGGCGGTGCGCCGCATGAGCACGAAACACGGCGGCGAAGGTGGGTCCATCGTGAACCTCTCCAGCGCGGCCTCGCGCCTGGGCTCGGCCGGCCAGTACGTGGACTACGCGGCGGCCAAGGGCGCGATCGACGCCTTCACCATCGGCCTGGCGCGGGAGGTCGGCGGCGAGGGCGTGCGCGTCAACGCGGTGCGGCCGGGCCTGATCGAGACCGAGATCCACGCCTCGGGCGGCCTGCCCGACCGGGTGCGAGACCTCCAGCACCAGGTGCCCATGCAGCGCGGCGGGCGGGCCGAGGAGGTGGCGCAGGCCATCGTCTGGCTGCTGTCCGACGCGGCAAGCTACACCACCATGACCCTGATGGACGTCTCCGGAGGACGCTGACATGACCACGACACACACAGACACATCGCACATCAAGTACTGGTGGGAAGACCTGCAGGTCGGCGAGACCCGCGACCTGGGCACCATCACGCCGACCGAGGAAGAAACGGTGGCCTTCGCGCGCCAGTTCGACCCCCAGCCCTTCCACCTCGACGCCGAGGCCGCCAAGGCCTCGGTGTTCGGCGCGCTCAGCGCCAGCGGCTGGCACACCTGCGCCATGGCCATGCGCCTGATGGTGCTCAACTTCCTCAACGAAAGCTCCAGCCTGGGCTCGCCCGGCCTGGAGAGCGTGAAGTGGCTCAAGCCGGTGTTCCCGGGCGACACGCTGCGGCTGCAGCACACGATCCTGGAAAAGCGCCCCATGAGCAAGCGGCTGGACGTGGGCCTGGTGCGCACCACCTGGGAGATGTTCAACCAGCACGGCGACAAGGTGCTGTTCATGGAAGGCTACGGAATGTTCCGCAGGCGCGAGCCGGGCACCGCGTAAACCCCGCGCACGGCGCGGCGGGGGGGGGCCACAATCCAGCTCATGGATTTCAAGCCGCTCATCACCCTGCTGGCGATCGTCAACCCGCTGGCGATCGTGCCCTTCTTCATCCATTACACACAGGGTTTCTCGCGCCAGCAGCGGCGGCGCACGGTGATGATCTCGGCCTTCAGCGCCTTCGCGGTGATCGCCACCTGCGCCGTCATCGGCCTGCAGATCCTGGAGTTCTTCAGCATTTCGCTGGCCAGCTTCCAGGTCGGCGGCGGCATGCTGCTGCTGACCTCGGCGCTGTCCATGCTGAACGCTCGGCCGGCGGAGGCCAAGGCCACCGACCAGGAACTGAGCGACACCTCGGCACGCACCTCCATCGCGGTGGTGCCGCTGACGATCCCGCTGCTCACCGGGCCGGCCACCATGTCCACCGTGGTGATCTACGCCGACCAGGCCAAGACCTTCCTCCAGCACGCCGCGCTGGTGGGTTATGGCGTGGTGATCGCCTTGGCCACCGCCATCTGCTTCACCTTGGCCGAGCCGATCGCGCGTTTCCTGGGCCAGACCGGCATCAACGTGATGACGCGGCTGATGGGCCTGATCCTGGCCGCGCTGTCGGTCGAGGTGATGGCGACCGGGCTGGTGAAGCTGTTCCCAGCGTTACTGGGCTGAGGGGTAGAGGTTCAGCGTCTGCGCCTGCAGGCGCGAGAGGCCCAGCAGCGCGTCGGTGAACGGCGTGGGCACGCCGGTGAGCTGGCCGAGTTCGCGCACCACGGTCACCAGGGCGTCGAGCTCCACCGGCTTGTGCGCCTGCACGTCCTGCAGCATCGAGGTCTTGAACGCGCCGAGCTTGAGCGTGACCGCGTGGCGGTCTTCTGGCTGCTGGTCGATCGGGATGCCGATGCGCGCCCCGATGTCCTTGGCCTCGAGCATGACGCGGCTGATGAAGTCGCGAACCAATGGGTCGGCCAGGATGCGGTCGGTGGTGGCGCCGGTGAGCGCGCTCACGGGGTTCACCGTCATGTTGCCCCAGAGCTTGTACCAGACGTCTTTCTGGATCTGCGGCGACACCGTGGCATTGAGCCCGGCGCGCCGCAGCAGCTCGGCCAGGCCCGCCACCCGCTCGCTCGACTCGCCCGAAGGTTCGCCAAGAATGAGGCCATTGCCGAAGTGGTGGCGAATCACGCCCGGCGCGTCCACCGAGCAGCTGGCGTGCACCACGCCGCCGATGACGTGGCGCGCCGGGATGCAACGCTCGATCTCGCCCTCGGGGTCCACCGTTTTCAGGCGCGTGCCGGCGCGCTCGCCGCCAAAGCCGTTGAAGAACCACCAGGGCACGCCGTTCATGGCGGTGAGTACCACGGTGTGGCGGCCGATCAGCGGCGCGATGCCACGCGCGAGGTCGGGCAGCGAGGGCGCCTTCACGGCCACGATCACGAGGTCCTGCACACCCAGGGTCACGGCGCTGGCGGCGGCCTGCACCGGCGCGCCCTGCAGCTGGCCGTCCTGGTGCAGCTGCAGGCCATCGCGTTGAAGGGCGGCGAGCGTCTCGCCGCGCGCCAACGCGCTCACGATGCAACCGGTGTGCGAGAGCCGCACGCCGAGCCAGCCGCCGATGGCGCCCGCGCCGACGATGGCCACGCGCTGAAAGTCAGGGGAAGAAGTCAAGGGCTCACTCCAGGTAGCTGCGGTCCAGGCGGTTCACCTGCCGGACCAGCGCGTCGAACACGTCACGGCCGGCGCCGTGGTGGGGGTTGAACTGCAGCGCGTCGCGCGTGCATTTTTCGGCGATGGCCTCGGGCACCGGCAGGGCCGCCTGCGCGCCGCCCATCGAGAACGTGGCCATCTGGATCTCGCAGGCGCGCTGCAGCGTCCAGAGGATGGCGAAGGTCTGCGGCAGGGTGGCGCCCCAGGCCAGCAGGCCGTGGTTGCGCAGGATCACGGCCGGGCGGTCGCCAATGCTCTTGAGCAGGCGCGGTGTTTCGTCGGCGTGGATGGTGATGCCTTCGAAGGTGTGGTACGCCACCATGCCGTGCAGCTGCGCGGTGTAGAAGTTGGTCTGCTGCAGACCGTCCTTCAGGCAGGCGACGGCCACGCCGGCGGTGGTGTGGGTGTGCATCACGCAGTGCGCACCGGGCAGGCCATCGTGGATGGCGGCGTGCACCGTGAAGCCGGCCGGGTTGACCGGGTGCGGTGAACCGTCGAGCACCTGGCCCTGCAGGTTGATCTTCACCAGGTTGCGCGCGGTGACCTCGCTGTAGTGCAGGCCGAAGGGGTTGATGAGGAACTGTTTGTCGTCACCGCAGACGCTGGCGGGCAGGCGCAGCGTGATGTGGTTGTAGATCATCTCGGTCCAGCCCATCATGGCGAAGACCCGGTAGCAGGCGGCGAGCTCGACGCGCGCGGCCCATTCGTCCGGGTGCATGCCGGCGGGCGTGGCGGTGGTGGTTTGCAAGGCGGCGTTCATGGGGATCTCCTAGTACACACTGCCCTTGGCCTGGGCGGGCATGGCGGGCGCATCGGTCTTGAAGCGCGCGGCCAGTGCGCTGGTCTGGCGCGCGAGGATCTGGGTGTCCAGCCCCACGGCCACGAACACCGCGCCCAGGGCGAGGTAGTGGCGCGCCTGGGCCTCGTCGGTGGTCAGGATGCCGGGCGCCTTGCCCGCGCGCAGGATGCGCGCGATGGCGTCCTCGATCGCGGCCTGCACCTCGGGGTGGCCCGGGTCGCCCACGTGGCCGAGCGAGGCGGAGAGGTCGGCCGGGCCGATGAAGACGCCGTCCACGCCGGGTGTGGCCGCGATGGCGTCGAGCTGCTGCAAGGCTTCGCGCGTCTCGGCTTGCACCAGCAGGCAGACCTGGGCATTGGCCTCTTTCGCGTAGTTCGGGTAGCGGCCCCAGCGCGAGGCCCGGGCGCCGGCCATGCCGCGCACGCCGCCCTGGCCGTCGTTCTGCGGGTAGCGGCAGGCGCGCACCAGCTGGGCCGCCTGCTCGGGCGTGTCCACCATGGGCACCAGCAGGGTCTGCAGGCCGACGTCGAGGTACTGCTTGATGATCGCCGCATCGCCCACGGGCACGCGCGCGATGGCGTGCGAGCCCGGGTAGGCGGCGATGGCCTGGGCCTGTGACAGCAGGTCCTGCAGACCGTTGGGCGAGTGCTCGCCGTCGATCAGCAGCCAGTCGAAGCCCGCCCCGGCGCAGATCTCCGCGCTGTAGGGGTTGGCCAGGCCGAGCCAGAAGCCGATTTGCGCCCGGCGCTGGGCCAGCGCCTGCTTGAAGGGATTGAGAGGGGTTTGCATGGGAAGGAGGAAAACGTCAGACGAACTGGAACCGAAGGCTGCCGAGCGGGCCGTAGTCGGCCTCGAACAGGTCGCCCTGGCGGGCGGCGACCGGTCGCGTGAACGAGCCGGCCAACACGATCTGGCCGGGCTGGAGCGACTCGCCCCAGGGCGCGAGCTTGTGCGCCAGCCAGGCGATGCCGACCGCCGGGTGGCCCTGCACGCCGGCGGCCAGGCCGGTTTCTTCCACCACGCCGTTCTGCCGCAGGATGGCGCCGCACCAGGGCAGGTCCAGGCTGAAGGGGTCAGCGCGGTAGCGCAGATCGCCGTCGCCGATCACGATGCCGGCGTTGGCCGCGTTGTCGCTGATGGTGTCGAACACCTTGCGCATCACTTTGGTGTGGCGGTCGAACTGTTCGATGCGCGCGTCGATGATCTCGATGGCCGGCGTGACGTAGTCGGTGGCCGCGAGCACGTCCTCCACCGTCACGTCCTTGCCCTGCAGGGGCGACTTGAGCACGAAGGCCAGCTCCACCTCCACGCGCGGCGCGATGAAGCGGGCCGTGGGGATCTGCAGCACCTCGCCGGCCGTGGCGGTGAAGCGCATGCTGTCGAGCAGGGTACCGAAATCAGGCTCGTCGATCTGGCTGGAGATCTGCATGGCGCGGCTGGTGAGACCGATCTTGTGGCCGATGACCTGTCGGCCGGCGGCCACTTGCAGGGCCACCCAGGCACGTCCGACCCGGTAACCGTCGTCAACCGTCATGCCGGGGAAGCGTTTGGAGAAGTGCTCCAGGGGCACGCGGCTGCGTTCCGAAGCGTCGAGCTCGGCCGCGAGCCGCTGGATGAGGGTGTCGTCGAGCATGGGGTCAACTCCGGTTGAACAGCGGGTGCAGGGAACTGGTCTTGGCGTCGAACACCTCGTGGCCCTCGTCCACCTGCACGGTGATGCCGATGGCCCGTGTGGCGAGCTGCACGGCGAAGTGCGCCTTCACCACGGCCTGCAGCGCCTCGCCCACGCGCTGGTGCGTGACGGCACTGCGGCCCTGGGCCATGCGCACGTTCATGTAGACGAAGGCGTAGTCGCCTCCCAGGCCGGCGGCGGTGCCGGCTGCGCCACCGTCCGAGATGGCGCTGTGAGCTGCGGGGTAGGCCAGCACGCGCGTGCCGCCGGTGGGAAAGACCTGCTTGTCGGCCTCGTCGCGCACCGCGAGCATGGCGTCGCACAGCTCGCGGCAGAGCGCGCCCATGTCGGTACCGCCTTCGCTGGCGGGCTTGTCGAGGTTGGGGGTGTAGAGGATGACGAGGTGCGGCATGGGTGGCGTTCTCAGAGGCGGGAGACGGCCTGGTAGCCCTTGGCTGACGAGGCCTGCGCGGCGGGGATGGCGGCACCGGTCTGCGGCGTGACGGGGAAGACGGCGTTGATCTGGCCGGTGCCGGAGGCACCGAAGTACGGGGTGATGACCTCGGCCTGGCCATCGTAGTCGCTCCAGCCGAGGGCGCCGAGCATCATGGCGGTGTCGTGCATGAAGCCTTCGCCGTGGCCCTTGGCGGCGTACTCGGGCAGCATTTCGCAGAAGGCTTTCCACTCGCCCCGCTCCCACATCTCGACGACGCGGCGGTCGAGCGTTTCGAGGAAGGGGGTCCAGATCTTGAAAGCGAAGTCGGGCGCAAGGCCGTTCTGCGCGAAGCGGTGGCTGAGGGAGCCGCTGGCGAAGAAGGCGACGGTGCCGTCGTAGTGGTCTTCGACGGCCTTGCGCATGGCCCAGCCGAGTCGCGCGCTGTCGTTGAGGTAGTGGGACTGGCACAGCGCCGAGACCGAGATGGCCTTGAAGTGCTGGTCGGCGTTCATGTAGCGCATGGGCACGAGGGTGCCGTATTCGGGGCCGAGGGTGGTGGCGTCGTGGGCCAGGGTTTCGACGCCATGCTCGTTGCACACTTTGGCGAGCAGCTGGCCGAGTTCGGGGTTGCCCGGGATCTCGAACGGCATGTTGCTGATGAAGTGGGGCAGTTCGTTGCTGGTGTAGGTGCCCTGGAAGTGGGGGGCGCAGTTGAGGTGGTAGCTGGCGTTGACGAGCCAGTGGGTGTCGAAGACGACGATGGTGTCGACGCCGAGTTCGCGGCAGCGGCGGCTGATTTCCTGGTGGCCGTCGATGGCGTCCTGTCTCGTTCCCTTTCTCGGGCCGTCGAGTTCGCTCAGGTACATCGACGGGACGTGAGTGATCTTTGCGACGAGTGCTAGTTTGCCCATGATCGGTCCTCTGGTTTTTTGTAGATGCTCCGTGTGTTTGCCAGTGGGGGTGGCCGCCTCCGCTCATGTCCTCCGGTCTGGGCTGCGCCCAGCCCTCCCCCTTTACTTCGCTGCGGCGGCCACCCCCACTGGCAAACCCACTGCGGACCGCGCATTCGACAGAGCTTGTGTGCCAGCACCGCTTCGTATCGGGTGGGCAGGGCGTTCTGCGCAGCGGGGTAAAGGAGGAGACGGCACCAGCCGTCGGGGGACACCCGCGGAGCAGAGCGCCCTGCCCGCCCGATACCGCCCACCCGCAAGAGCGAAGGCATTTCAGACACCCCAGTGAGGAATGTGGTGAGACCCCAGAGACACAGCGACGTTCTTGGGCTCCAGGAACACCTCATAACTCCAGGTACCCCCCTCGCGCCCCGTGCCACTCGCCTTGGTGCCGCCAAACGGCTGGCGCAGATCCCGCACGTTCTGCGAGTTGACGAAACACATGCCCGCCTCCACAGCCGCCGCCACCCGGTGCGCACGGCCCAGGTTCTCCGTCCACACATAGCTGGAAAGACCGTACTGGATGTCGTTCGCCAGTTCGATCGCGTGCGCCTCGTCGCGGAACGGGATGAGGCAGGCCACCGGGCCGAAGATTTCCTCCTGCGCGATGCGCATGCGGTTGTCCACGTCCGCGAACACCGTCGGCCACACGTAGTTGCCCTTGGCCACGCGCGAGGACAGTTCGGGCGCGTACGACGGCCGGTCCAGCCCGCCGCACAACATCGTGGCGCCCTCCTTCGGACCCAGCTCGATGTAGCTGCGCACCTTGGCCAGGTGCGCCTGGCTGATCATCGGGCCCACGATGGTCTTCTCGTCCAGCGGATCGCCCACCGTGATGCGCTTGGCGCGCTCCACGAACTTCGCCACGAAGTCGGCATAAATGCTCTGCTGCACCAGGATGCGGCTGCCCGCCGTGCAGCGCTCGCCGTTGTTGCTGAAGATCATGAACACCGCTGCGTCCAGCGCGCGGTCCAGGTCCGCGTCGTCGAAGATCACGAACGGGCTCTTGCCGCCCAGCTCCATGCTGAATTTCTTCAAGCCCGCACTCTGCACGATGCGATTGCCCGTGGCCGTGGACCCGGTGAAGGAGATCGCGCGCACATCCGGGTGTGCGCACAGCGGCTCGCCCGCGTCCTTGCCGTAACCGTGCACGACGTTGAGCACGCCCGCCGGAATGCCGGCCTCCAGCGCCAGCTCGCCCAGGCGCGCGGCGGTCAGGGGCGACAGCTCGCTCATCTTCAGCACCGCCGTGTTGCCGAAAGCGAGACAAGGCGCGACCTTCCAGGTCGAGGTCATGAAAGGCACGTTCCACGGACTGATGAGCGCGCACACGCCCACCGGGTGGAACAGCGTGTAGTTCAGGTGCGTGGGCGTGGGGTAGGTGTGGCCGTCCACCCGCGTGCACATCTCGGCGAAGTAATGGAAGTTGTCGGCCGCGCGCGGCACCAGCTGCTTGCCGGTCTGCGCGATCACCTGACCGCTGTCGTTGGTCTCGGTCTGCGCGATCTCGGGCACGTGCGCGGCGATCAGTTCGCCCAGCTTGCGCATGAGCTTGGCGCGCTCGGTGGCCGGCAGGCCGGCCCATTTCGGAAACGCGTCCTTCGCGGCCTGCACGGCGGCGTTGATCTCCGCCGCGCCGCCCGCGCTGACCTCGGCCAGCACGTCCTGCGTGGCGGGGTTGAGGGTCTCGAAGCTCGCGGCGCTGGCCACGGCCTGGCCGTTGATGAGGTGCTGGATCGTCGTCGTCATGCTGCGGTTCAGGGGTGTTGGGTGATGGTGTTGACGAGGTCGCCGATGCCTTCGATGGACGTGACGACCACGTCGCCGGGTCGGCAGTCGACCACGCCGTCGGGCGTGCCGGTGAGGATCAGATCGCCGGGCTGCAGCGTCATGAAAGCGCTGAAGTACTCAATGAGCGTGGGCACGTTGAAGATCATGTCGCGCGTGCTGCCCTGCTGCGTCAACTCGCCGTTGACCGTGGTGCGCAGTGCGAGGTTCATCGGATCAGGCACGTCAGCCGCGTCCACCAGCCAGGGGCCGATGGGCGTGCAGGTGTCGCGGTTCTTGGCGCGCAGATTGGGCCGGTACCAGTTCTCCAGCACATCGCGGATGACGTAGTCGTTTGCCACCGTGTAGCCGCCCACGAAGTCCAGCGCATCGGCTTTCTTCACGCGCTTCGCGGTGCGCCCGATCACCACCGCGAGCTCGCACTCGTAGTGCATGAAATCCACCCCGGGTGGGCGCCGCGTGAAGCCGCGATGGCCGGTGAGCGAGGCCTCCCCCTTCACGAACACCAGCGGTTCCTCGGGCGCCTTGAAGGCGAGTTCCTTCGCGTGGTCGGCGTAGTTCAGGCCGAGCGCGAGCACGGTGCGCGGGCGTTGCGGCGGCAGGGGCTGCAACGGCGGCAGCCACACCACGTCGTCAAAGGCCACGCGGCGGCCTTTCAGGGCTGGCGTGAGCAGTTCGAGCTGGCCATCGGACTCGATGGCGTCGTGGACCGCGCCGGCCCAGGCGATGCGGGCGCGCTTCATGCGGCCACCTCCTGTGTGAAACTGTGCAAGGTGGGCGCGAAGCCCGGGGCGGTGATCTCCACCGTGTCGCCCGGGTGCACCAACGGGCGCGTGCCGTCGGCCAGGCAATCGGTGCCCAGCATCAGCACGTCGCCCGGCCGCAGGGTCATGAACTCGCTCACGTCGGCCAGCAGGGTGGCGGCGTCGCGCCGCAGCTCGGCCAGGACCGTGGTCTGGCGGTGCACGCCGTTGATGTGGAGCTCGATCTGAAGTGCGGCCAGTCCGGCCAGCCCGCCGAGCCGCGCGAGCGGCACGCATTCGGCACCCACACCGAGGAAGCCGTCCACACAGCGCGCCTTGACCGGCGGGCGGTAGTAGCTCTCGTGCGCGATCGCCACGTCGTTGAACAGCACCGCGCCGAACACGCCGCCTTCGCCCATCACCACGCCGAGCGAGGTGGCCACCTGCACCGCCGCGCCATCGGGCAGTGCGATGGCCTGGCCGTGGGGCGTGAAGGTGTTGGCGGTCTTGATGTAGAGCACCGGCGCTTTCGGCGCGGCCTTGTACGGCGCCTCGCTCATGCGCGGCGCCCACAGCGCGTGTTCGCGCTGGAAGTTGAGCAGGGTGCCGTAGACCGTGCCGGCCGGCATCCAGGAAAGGGGGTTCATGCGGCGTCGTCCTCCAGGCCATCGGCCTCTTCGGTGTTCAGGGGTTGTTCGAGCGCGATCACCTCGTCGAGCAAGGCGTACAGCTGTTCCAGGCGGGCCTTGCCCAGGCGCTGCTCCATCCAGGCGTAATGCGCCTCGATGGTGCTGGAGAGGCCTTTCACCAGCTTGAGCCCCGCCGGCGTGGCGCGCACCACCGTGCGCCGCGCGTCCTGCGGGCAGCGGCTGCGCGCGATCAGGCCGTCGCGCTCCATGCGGGTCAGCACACCGGTAAGGCTGGGGCCGAGCAGAAAGGCCTCGCGCGCCACGCGCCCGGTTTCCACCCCGCCGGGCAGCTGGGCGTGTTCGCCCAGCACGCGCAGCACGCGCCACTGCTGGTCGGACAGGCCGTACTCGCGCAGGCTGGGCCGGGTGTGCAGCATCACGGCCTCGCGCGCTTCGAGCAGCAGTCGGGGCAGGTTGCGGTGGATGAAAGGGGTGGCGTCGTCCATTTATTTAGTATATTAAATGATTATTTTGGAAACAAATCAAGGGTTTACCCGAGACGGCGGCGCGGTGAGAATGCGCGCATGAACGCACTCACTACCCTGCTCGGTACGGAATACCCCTTGATCCAGGCGCCGATGGCAGGCGTTCAAGGCGCGGCCCTGGCGGTGGCGGTGAGCAACGCGGGCGCGCTGGGCTCGCTGCCCTGCGCCATGCTTTCGCCCGAGGCGATGGACCGCGAGCTGACGGCACTGGCCGCCGGCACCGAGCGGCCGTTCAACGTCAATTTCTTCTGCCACGTGCCGCCCGAGGCCGACGAAGCGCGCGAAGCGGCGTGGCGCGCCTGGCTGGGCACCTACTACCGCGAAGCGGGGCTGGACATCGATGCCGTGCCGACTGGCCCGGGCCGCGTGCCATTCAACCGTGCGGCGGCCGACATCCTCGAACGCTTCCGG
Organism: Hydrogenophaga sp.; assembly: GCA_018993155.1. GTDB lineage: Bacteria > Pseudomonadota > Gammaproteobacteria > Burkholderiales > Burkholderiaceae_C > Hydrogenophaga. The sequence continues at coordinate 52,371 of JAGKSX010000061.1, read as the reverse complement.
CCCAAGGTGGTGAGCTTCCATTTCGGCCTGCCTGACCTGGACCTGCTGGACCGCGTGAAGGGCTGGGGCAGCGTGGTGCTGTCCTCGGCCACCACGGTGGAAGAGGCGCGCTGGCTGGAGGCCTTCGGCGTGGACGCCATCATTGCCCAGGGCGTCGAGGCCGGCGGCCACCGGGGCATGTTCCTCACGGACGACCTCACGACGCAGGCCGGCACTTTCGCGCTGCTGCCGCAGATCGTGGCGGCCGTGGGCGTGCCGGTGATCGCGGCCGGCGGCATTGCCGATGCGGCGGGCGTGGCCGCGGCGATGGCGCTGGGCGCCTCGGGCGCGCAGGGGGGCACGGCTTTTCTGTGCTGTCCCGAAGCCACCACCAGTGCGCTGCACCGGGCGGCGCTGCAGAGCGAGGCGGCACACCACACCGCCCTCACCCACCTGTTCACAGGTCGCGCGGCGCGCGGCATCGTCAACCGCGTGATGCGCGAGCTCGGCCCCATGAACCCGGTCGCGCCGGCCTTCCCGCTGGCCACGGCGGCCATGGCGCCGCTGCGCGCGCATTGGGAGGCCAAGGGCAGCGGCGACTTCTCACCGCTGTGGTCGGGTCAGAACGCGAGTGGCTGCCTGGAGGTGCCGGCGGCGGAGCTGGTGCAGGAACTGATTCAGGGGTTCACGTCAGATCGCGCTGCGCGTTGAGCCAGCGCTTGAGCCGCGCCGGATCGCCCGCCTGCTCGAGGTCGCGCGCCAGCTGAGCCAGGGCGCCTTCCAGCGCGCGAGTCTCGTCGATCCGGCTCTGCAACAAGGTGTTGGCGTTGGTTGACATGCCCTCTGGCAGATCGAACTCGACGGCCAGCGCGCTCTGCCGCCCGGCGCGCTCACGCTCCAGCGCCGCCACCTGGGCCTTGAGCAGGAGCGTGAGCGAGGCCAGGCGCTCGTCGGACAGCTGCTGACCGGCAGCGGGGTCGGCGAGTTCGGCGCGGGCCTGGATCTGCAGCAGCGCGACCAGGTCGCGTTGTTCGTAGGCGGCGTTGGCTTCGCTCATCAGGGCCGTCTTGCGCAGCCGCGCCTGCGGGTCGGTCTCGCGGTCGGGGTGCAGGGCACTGGCGAGCTGGCGGAACAGGCGGCGCAACAAGGTGTCGGCATCGTGCTGCCCGGTCTGGCGCGCCGCGGCGCCAGGCTTCTTGCGTTCGCGCCGGGCTTGCGCGGCCTCGCGGCGTTGCTGCTGTGCGTCCTCCTGCGAACGCCGCAGGCGCTCCATGCCGGCGCGCAGCAGTTGTTCGGCGCTGAGGTTCTGGCCCTCGTCGTCCAGTGGCTCGCCCAGCACCGCCTCCAGGCGCTGGCGCAGCGCATCGGCCGAGTCCTGTTTGAGTTGCGCCAGGGTGCGTGGGCTGTGGCGGTCGTGCAGTTCGCGCATCGCGGCGTCCCCTGCTTCGGCCAGGTCGCGCGCCAGGCGGCAAAGCACCGCCCGCGCGGTGTCGGCCTGCACGCGACTCAGCAGCTTGCCTTGCAGGTGACCGTCCAGCGCCAGGGCCAACGCGCGCTGGTCCTGGGCCAGCTGCCGGCGCAGTGGATCGACCGCGCGGTGGCGTTCCTGGCGGTGTTGCCGCGCGAGCGCCTCCATCTCGGCCAGCTGGCGCTTGAGTTTGTCGATGCGGGTGAGCTGCAGGTTGTAGGCGCGCGCGGCGCCCGACAGCGCTTGCGCGCCAGGCGGCAGCACTTGCAGGGCAGCGGCGGGAACAGGTGGGGACATGAGGGTGTCGACTATATTTGCCCGGCACCATGGCCAAAGACAAAACCCAATACATCTGCAACGAATGCGGCGGCACCAGCCCCAAGTGGCTGGGCAAATGCCCGCACTGCAACGCCTGGAACACCCTGGTCGAATCGGTCGCGGAATCGACCGCACCGGCCAAGAACCGCTTTGCCTCGCTGGCGAAGACGGCCGAGGTCACCACCCTGGCCGACATCGAGGCCACCGACGTGCAGCGCACGCCCACTGGCCACGACGAGCTGGACCGCGTGCTGGGCGGCGGCATCGTGGAGGGCGGCGTGGTGCTGATCGGCGGCGACCCGGGCATCGGCAAGTCCACGCTGCTGCTGCAGGCGCTGGACTCGCTGCAGCGCGCCGGCCTGAAGACGCTCTACGTGACCGGCGAGGAAAGTGGAGCCCAGGTCGCCCTGCGCTCGCGCCGGCTTGGGCTGGACGGCTCGCAGGTCAGCGTGCTGGCCGAGATCCAGCTCGAGAAGATCCTCGCCACGCTGGACGCCACGCGGCCCGCCATCGCGGTGATCGACTCGATTCAGACCGTGTACTCCGAGCAGCTCACCTCGGCCCCGGGCTCGGTGGCGCAGGTGCGCGAGTGCGCGGCCCACCTCACGCGCGCGGCCAAGGCCAGCGGCACGGCCATCGTGCTGGTCGGCCATGTGACCAAGGAAGGCGCCCTGGCCGGCCCGCGCGTGCTGGAGCACATGGTGGACACGGTGCTGTATTTCGAAGGCGACACCCACAGCAGCTTTCGCCTGATCCGCGCGATCAAGAACCGCTTCGGTGCGGTGAACGAGATCGGCGTGTTCGCGATGACGGAAAAAGGCCTCAAGGGCGTGAGCAACCCGAGCGCGATCTTTCTTTCGCAGCACTCCGAGCCGGTGCCTGGCAGCTGCGTGATGGTGACGCTGGAGGGCACGCGGCCCATGCTGGTGGAGATCCAGGCGCTGGTGGACAGCGGCGGCCCCAGCCCCCGGCGCCTTTCCGTTGGGCTGGACCGCGACCGCCTGGCCATGCTGCTGGCGGTGCTGCACCGCCACGCGGGTGTGGCCTGCATGGACCAGGACGTGTTCGTCAACGCGGTCGGCGGCGTGCGCATCAGCGAGCCGGCGGCCGACCTGGCGGTGATGCTGTCCATCACCTCCAGCCTGCGCGGCAAGCCCCTGCCCAAGGGTTTCCTGGCCTTCGGCGAGGTCGGCCTGGCGGGCGAGGTGCGCCCGGCGCCGCGCGGCCAGGACCGGCTCAAGGAAGCCGCCAAGCTGGGTTTCAGCGTCGCCGTGGTGCCCAAGGCCAACTTGCCGCGCAAGAACGACAAGGCCTATGAAGGCATGACGGTACACGGCGTGGACCGCATCGAGGAAGCCATGGAACTGGCGCGCAGCCTGGCCTGACCGGGGTCATCCGTACTTGCCGCAAGGGCCCCGCCCGGGCCAGCAACGACAATCCCTCCCATGCGATTCCAGAAACTGCTCTACCTCGCGGCCGGCCTCGGCCTGCTCTTCCTCGCCCACCGCAGCTACGGCTGGCCCGGCGTGGCCGCCGTCGGCGGCGGCCTGACGATGTGGCTCCTGCTGCACTTCACCCGCCTGATGACGGTGCTCAAGCGCGCGTCCGACCGCCCCATCGGCTATGTGGACAGCGCCGTGATGCTCAACGCCAAGCTCAAACCCGGCGTCACCCTGATGCACGTGATGGCCATGACCCGCTCGCTGGGCGAGCGGCTGTCCGAAGAAAGTGTTCAACCCGAGGTCTACCGCTGGCGCGACAACGGCGACTCGACCGTGACGGCGGAATTCCTGAACGGCAAGCTGCAGGGCTGGAAACTGCACCGCCCCGCCGCCAATGAGGCCCCGGCAGCCTCAACCGAAGCCCGCCCGGTGGCACCGGAGGGCCGCGGCCCGACACCGTAAAATCGTGGGTTTGGCAGCCGGACTGCCCCACGAACAACCCAAGGACCCCACATGAGCCCCATCGTTCCCTCGATGTCCGACCGCGACGGCAAGATCTGGATGGACGGCCAGATGGTGGACTGGCGCGACGCCAAGATCCACGTGCTGACCCACACCCTGCACTACGGCTGTGGCGCTTTCGAGGGCGTGCGCGCCTACAACACCCAGGGCGGCACCGCGATCTTCCGGCTCGAGGAGCACACCGAACGCCTGTTCAACAGCGCCAAGATCCTGCGCATGAAGATCCCGTTCACGCAGGACGAGGTGAACGAGGCCCAGAAGGCCGTGGTGCGCGAGAACAAGCTCGAGAGCTGCTACCTGCGCCCGCTGACCTGGATCGGCGACAAGAAGCTGGGCGTGTCGCCCAAGGGCAACACCATCCACCTGATGGTCGCGGCCTGGGCCTGGGGCGCCTACCTGGGTGACGAAGGCCTCAAGCGCGGCATCCGCGTGAAGACCAGCAGCTACACCCGCCACCACGTCAACATCACCATGACGCAGGCCAAGGCGGTGAGCAACTACAGCAACTCCATCCTGGCCAACATGGAGGCCACCGACGAGGGCTACGACGAGGCCCTGCTGCTGGACTCCAGCGGCTTCGTGAGCGAAGGCGCGGGCGAGAACATCTTCGTGGTGAAAAACGGCGTGATCTACACGCCCGACCTCTCGGCTGGCGCGCTCAACGGCATCACCCGCAACACGGTGTTCCACATCGCCAAGGACCTGGGCCTGGAGATCGTGCAGAAGCGCATCACCCGTGACGAGGTGTACATCGCCGACGAAGCCTTCTTCACCGGCACGGCGGCCGAAGTCACCCCCATCCGCGAACTCGACCGCATCGAGCTGGGCAAAGGCGACTACGTGGGCAGCCGCGGCCCCATCACCGAGAAGATCCAGAGCGCGTTCTTTGACATCGTGAACGGCCGCAACCCCAAGTACGCCCACTGGCTGGCCAAGGTCTGAGGGACACGCCATGAGCAAAGCAGCCGTCGAACTCAAGGCCTCCGACCTCAACGCCCATGGCGGCGTGTTCTGCCCCAGCCCGCTGGCCGACATGAAGCTCTGGAACAGCCATCCCAGGGTCTACCTGGACGTGGCGGTCACGGGCGAGGCGAAATGCCCGTATTGCGGCACGGTGTACCGCCTGAAGGCGGGTGAGACCGTTTCACACGGTCACTAATGGAACAGGGCGGTCGCCCGGAAGCCCCGGGAGACCGAAGATAATGCGGGATGCAAGGCGCCCAGGATGGCGCCTCAAGACCAACACCCTGAGGGACAACCGATGATTCTCGTCACTGGTGGCGCCGGCTTCATCGGCGCCAACTTCGTGCTCGACTGGCTCGCGCTCAACGACGAACCGGTCATCAACCTCGACAAGCTCACCTATGCCGGCAACCTGGAAACCCTGGCCAGCCTGCAGGGCGATGCACGCCATGTATTCATCCAGGGTGACATTGGCGACCAATCTCTGCTGACCCGCCTGCTGGCCGACCACCGACCGCGAGCAGTGATCCACTTCGCGGCCGAGAGCCATGTGGACCGATCCATCCAAGGCGCCGACGAATTCATTCAGACGAACGTCGTTGGCACTTTCCGCTTGCTCGAGGCGGTGCGCGCCCACTGGGCCTCGCTGCCGGAGGCCGAAAAGAACGCTTTCCGTTTTCTGCACGTGAGCACCGACGAGGTGTACGGCAGCTTGGCCCCAGACGCCCCGGCCTTCACCGAAAACCGCGCCTACGAGCCGAACAGCCCCTACTCCGCCAGCAAAGCCGCCAGCGATCACTTGGTTCGCGCCTGGCACCACACGCACGGCCTGCCGGTGCTCACCACCCACTGCAGCAACAACTACGGCCCGTACCACTTCCCTGAAAAGCTGATCCCCCTGATGATCGTCAACGCACTCGCCGGCAAGCCGCTGCCGGTGTATGGCGACGGCATGCAGGTGCGCGACTGGCTCTACGTCAAGGACCACTGCAGCGCCATCCGCCGCGTGCTCGAAACCGGCGCGCCGGGGGAGACCTACAACGTCGGCGGCTGGAACGAGAAGCCCAACATCGAGATCGTGCATGCTATCTGCGCCCTGCTCGACGAACTGCGCCCGCGCGCCGACGGCGCCTCCTACGCCACGCAGATCACACATGTGAAAGACCGGCCCGGCCACGACCGCCGCTACGCCGTCGATGCACGCAAGCTCGAAACCGAACTCGGCTGGAAGCCCGCCGAGACCTTCGAGACCGGCATCCGCAAAACGGTGATTTGGTACCTGGAGCACACCGAATGGGTGGCTCACGTGCAGAGCGGCGCCTACCGGCAGTGGGTCACCTCGCACTACGAGGTAGCCTGAGATTTATTCCAACCGCGCCAATCAACAGCCCCGCATGTCATTCCGATCCAACGAAGCTCCCGTGCCGCCCCTGCGTCACTCCACCGAAACCGCCGTTTCACACGGCGACTATGTCGAGAACGACGACAGCATCGATGTGCTTGATGTCCTTCTCACCATCGCCGAAAACCTGAGGTGGCTGATCCTGTGGCCACTGGTTGGCGGTGCCATCGCCTATGGCCTGACTTTCCTGTTGCCAGATAAATTCGAGAGCACGGCCATCATCAAGGCTGAAAACTCCGTCGCATCCAGCATGACCGCGGCCCACGTGCTGGACGCTGCGCTGAAGAATCTGGGATACCTCGACAACCTCAGCGAAGAGCAAGCCGAAAACGCGCGTGAAAGCCTGCAGAGCAACATCTCAACGTCCGTCGTGAGGGGTACTCAGCTCGTGTCACTGACTGTGGTGGACCATTCACCAGCAGCGGCGCAGCGCATGGCACAAGAGATACTGAACGTGGTGTACGCCGATTCAAAGCCTCGTGAGGTCGAACTCAAGCGCCAGAGCGCCGAAAAGGCCATGCTAGAGCAACAGATTGTGGAGCTCACGGCTGCGAGCAAGACGGCACAGCGACAACTCGAAAATCCCACCGCTGGCGCCAACACGGGTGCGCTCGCGGAATCGATTGCGAGCATCTCATCCAACCTCGTGCGGATGCAGGAGGCCATTCACAAAGTGGATAAGAAGATGCTTGGCCTGTCCGCCGAGGACCTCATCCAGGCACCCACACTCCCCAAAAAGGCCAGCGCGCCCCATAGACCGCTCGTCGCTGCTGTCTGCGCGGCAGTGATCGGACTTCTCGTTCTGGCGATCGTGCTGATGCGGCAAAGCTGGCGCACGTCACGAGCTTTCGAGTTACACAGCGACCGGGTTGAGGCGCTCAAGCGGCGTTACCACCTTGGCTGACCGCTTCGCATGCCCCCAACTCATGAGGCCTATTCTTCTTCTGGGCTCGATGGGGCAGCTTGGCTGGGAGCTGCAACGCAGCTTGGCACCGCTGGGCAATGTGGTGGCGTTGCAGCGGAATGACACCTTGACCGATCGGGGCTGCGGCAACCTCCTGGATCCAGATGGGTTGCGCGAGACGGTGCGCAGGCTTCGCCCGATCGCCGTCGTGAACGCCGCCGCCTACACAGCCGTGGACAGGGCAGAGAAAGAGATGGAGGTGGCCCACGCCATCAATGCCGTGGCGCCGGGCGCGCTTGCGGAGGCTGCCGCCGACGCGGGCGCCCTGATGGTGCACTTTTCCACCGACTACGTATTTGACGGCAGTGGCCAAACCCCCTGGACCGAGGAGGCTGCACCGGCACCGCTGAACGTGTACGGGTGCAGCAAGCTCGAAGGAGAGCAACGTGTGCGTGCGGTCGGCGATGGCCACCATCTGATCTTTCGCACCAGTTGGGTCTATGCAGCTCGCGGTGGCAATTTCGCGACGACCATGCTGAGGCTGGCTCGAGAACGGGAACGGATGACCGTGATCGACGACCAAGTGGGTGCCCCTACCGGGGCAGACCTGATTGCAGACGCGACAGCACATGCCATTCGCCACATGCTCGACCAGTCGGGCGCCGGCGGTACTTACCATCTGACAGCCCAGGGCGAAACCAGTTGGTTCGACTACGCCAGGTTCGTGATCGACACGGCACGTGAACTCCAGCCCAGCCTCGCGCTGAAGGTTAACGAGCTCACGCCCATTCCCACTGCGCAGTATCCGACCCCCGCACGCCGCCCGCTCAATTCCCGCCTGAACACCAGCCGCGTACAGAAAACCTTCGGCTTGCATTTGCCTGAGTGGCAGCATGGCGTGCGGCGCATGCTTGCCGAAACCTTCAGCACCACAGGACAGCCATGACCCAACGCAAAGGCATCATCCTGGCTGGCGGCTCCGGCACACGTCTTCATCCCGCTACGCTTGCCGTCAGCAAGCAACTGCTGCCGGTCTACGACAAACCGATGATCTATTACCCGCTCACCACGCTGATGCTCTCGGGCATTCGCGAGGTGTTGATCATCAGCACGCCACAAGACACACCGCGCTTCTCCCTGCTGCTGGGTGACGGAAGCGCCTGGGGCATGAGCTTTCAGTACGCGGTGCAACCAAGCCCGGATGGTCTTGCTCAGGCATTCCTCATTGGTGAGGCGTTCCTCAACGGCGCTCCCAGTGCCCTCGTGCTGGGCGACAACATTTACTACGGCCACGATTTCGCTGTGCTGCTGGCAGAGGCCGATCGCCAGAAATCAGGCGCCACCGTGTTCGCCTATCACGTGACGAATCCGGAGCGTTTTGGCGTGCTGAGCTTCGACCGACAAGGCAAGGCCACAAGCATCGAGGAAAAACCCGCAAAGCCTCAGAGTAACTACGCGGTGACCGGGCTGTACTTCTACGACAACCAGGTGGTGGACATCGCCAAGGCCGTAAAGCCCAGCGCTCGCGGCGAACTGGAGATCACTGCCGTCAACCAGGCCTACCTCGAAAGGGGGGAGCTGAACGTGCAAATTATGAAACGCGGCTACGCCTGGCTTGATACAGGGACGCACGACAGTCTGCTCGACGCCGGCCAGTTCATCGCCACACTGGAAAATCGGCAGGGACTCAAGATCGCCTGCCCGGAGGAAATCGCTTGGCGACAAGGATGGATCGACGATGAAGCCCTCGAGGCTATGGCTCGCTCGCTCCACAAGACAGGCTATGGGCAGTATCTACTTCGCTTGCTCAACAACGCGGTGCTGCGATGAAAGTGACACCCACCTGCATCCCTGATGTGCTAGTGATCGAACCCAAGGTGTTCGGCGACGCACGGGGTTTCTTCCTCGAGAGCTTCAATCAGGCCGCTTTTCAGACTGCCACTGGCCTCGACGTGAACTTCGTGCAGGACAACCACAGTCGCAGTGGCCGCGGAGTTCTGCGCGGTCTGCATTACCAGTTGCAGCAGCCCCAGGGCAAGCTGGTGCGCGTGGTGCGGGGCAGTGTGTTCGATGTCGCGGTCGATGTGCGCAAGGGGTCACCGACCTTCGGGCAATGGACCGGCATTGAACTTAGCGAGGACAACCATCGGCAGTTCTGGGTCCCGCCGGGGTGTGCACACGGTTTTCTCGTGCTGAGCGAATCGGCCGACTTCCTCTACAAGACCACTGACTATTACGCCCAGCAACACGAGCGCTGCATCGCCTGGGACGCTTCCGACATCGGGATCGAATGGCCACTCGCTGGCCCCCCTCTGCTTTCCGCCAAAGACCTCCAAGGCAAGCAGCTCCGCGACGCGGAGCTCTGATCATTTGCCAGACACCCACCTCATATGAATCTGGATAAAAGAACCATCGCGATTATCGGCCTGGGCTATGTCGGTCTGCCGCTTGCCGTGGAGTTTGGCAAGCATCGCGCCGTGCTCGGCTTCGACATCGATGCCCGCCGCATCAATGAGCTGCGGCTGGGCCGCGACCACACCAAGGAATGCAGCACTCAGGATCTACAGGATGCCCGGCAGCTGCGCTACAGCTGCGACCCCAAAGAACTGACTGAAGCCGGGGTTTACATCGTCACCGTGCCCACGCCCGTGGACAAGGCCAATCGCCCGGACATGACACCACTGGTGAGAGCCAGCGAGACCGTCGGCAAAGCGCTCAAGCGCGGCGACGTGGTGATCTACGAGTCCACGGTCTATCCGGGCGCGACGGAAGAGGTTTGCGTACCGGCGCTGGAACGCTGTAGCGGGCTCAAGTTCAACGAAGACTTCTATTGCGGCTACAGTCCCGAGCGAATCAATCCGGGCGACAAGGTCAACACGCTCACCACGATCCGCAAAATCGTGAGCGGCAGCACGCCCGAGGTGGCCGCAGCGGTCGACGCGCTGTACTCCGCCATCATCAAGGCCGGCACCTGGAGGGCCAGCAGCCTGAAAGTGGCCGAAGCGGCCAAGGTCATCGAGAACAGTCAGCGCGATCTCAACATCGCTTTCGTGAATGAGCTATCGGTCATCTTCGAGCGCATCGGCATCGACACGCTCGAGGTGCTCGAGGCTGCCGGCAGCAAGTGGAACTTCCTTCCTTTCCGCCCCGGGATGGTGGGCGGCCACTGCATCGGCGTGGACCCGTACTACCTCACTCACAAGGCCGAGGAGCTTGGCTATCACCCTCAGGTGATCCTCGCGGGCCGCCGGATCAATGACAACATGGCGCGTTACGCGGCACGCAGCATCGTGCGGCGCATGCTGAAGAACGGCATTGACGTTGCGCGATGCACGGTGGGCGTCATGGGCATCACATTCAAGGAAAACTGCCCCGACATCCGCAACAGCAAGGTGGCCGACCTGGTGCGCGAACTGCAGGGCTGGAATGTGAACGTCGTGGTAACGGACCCCTGGGCCGACCCTGCGGAAGTTCAGCATGAGTACGGCATCGAGTTGGGCGAGTTCGACCCGGCTCGACCGCTGGATGGCCTGATTGTTGCCGTGGGTCACCAAGAATATCGTCAGCAAACCCCTCAAGCGCTGCGCGCGCTCTGCACGCAGCAGCATCAGCCAGTGATTGGTGACCTCAAGAGCCTGTACGACCGGCACGCCCTCGCCGAGCAGGGCTTTCACGTTTTCCGTCTTTGAATCCGCTCGATCATGAAAAATTTCGCCCTCATCGGAGCCGCCGGCTACATCGCACCGCGCCATATGCGCGCCATCAAGGATCTGGGGCACAACCTTGCTGTGGCTTACGACGTCAATGACTCCGTGGGCATCATCGACAGCATTTCGCCGCACAGCGAGTTCTTCACCGAGTTCGAGCGCTTCCAGGAACACGCGCACCAACTCAAGCGACACTCCGAAACTGCTCTGGATTACGTGGCGGTCTGTTCACCCAACTATCTGCATCACGCCCATATCGCAGCAGGCTTGCGGCTGGGTTGCGACGTGATCTGCGAAAAACCGCTGGTACCTACGCCGGAGCTGCTGGACGAGCTGGCGTTGATCGAGCGCGAGACGGGGCGACGCGTATTCAACATCCTGCAGCTGCGTCACCACGACGCCATCCAGCAGCTCAAGGCCAAGGTGGCGGCCGCACCGGCGGACACCAAGTTCGACGTCGAACTCACCTACATCACCTCGCGCGGGCGCTGGTATGCAGAAAGCTGGAAGGGCGACCCCCGCAAGGCCTTCGGCGTTGCCACCAACATCGGCGTGCACTTCTTCGACATGCTGCACTTCATTTTCGGCAAGCTACAGCGCAACGTCGTGCACTACGCGGGCGAGGCCCGCACTGCCGGCTATCTGGAATACGAACGCGCCCGGGTGCGCTGGTTCCTGTCGATTGACGCGAACGATCTGCCTGAAGAGGTCAAAGGCACGAAGACCACCTTCCGCAACATCGACATCAGTGGTGAGAAGCTCGAGTTCTCCGAAGGCTTCACCGAACTGCACACCACAAGCTACCGCGAGATCCTCGCAGGACGCGGCTATGGCCTGTCGGATGCGCGGCACTGCATTGAAACGGTCAACGTGATCCGCACGGCCGTTCCCACGCGCGGCGCGGCGGGCGAAGTGCACCCCTTCATCCGCTAGTTTGCTCCGAAGGGCCATGCATCAGGACATGAGCACAGGCTCATCTATCAGGCAGGACATTCAAGGTTTGCGGGCATTGGCCGTGCTGGCCGTGATCGTCTTCCACATGCAGGCCGATTGGTTGCCAGGCGGTTTCCTTGGCGTGGACGTGTTCTTCGTGGTGTCGGGTTTCGTGGTGTCGCGCGTCATCCTGCAACGGGGCGCCAGCTTCTCCTGGCTTGGCTTCTATGCCAATCGGTTGCGCCGCATCGTGCCCGCCTACGTGGCCATGCTGCTGGTCGTCGCACAGTTGGCTGCGGTGTTTCTCGTTCCGGATGACTTCAAGCTGTTCGAGAAGAGCATGCGCAGCGCGCTGCTGTTCATCAGCAATCAGTACTTCGCGACGGCAGGCGACTATTTCGCTCCCGCAGTTCACGAGTGGCCGCTGCTACACACTTGGTCGCTCGCGGTCGAAATGCAGTTTTATCTCTTGCTGCCGCTGATCCTGCGGCTGACCCCACGGCGGTGGCTGCCGACCGTGCTGGGCATCTTGTGCATCGCGGGGTTTTCAATCGCACAATCAAAAATGACGCACAGCGGTGGCAACCTGCAGCCGCTGTACTACGCAATGACTGTGCGCGCGCCGGAGTTTCTGATGGGCGCTTGGTTGGCCACTGTTCAAAAGCCCGGTGACGCTATACCCGCATCCTGGCGCACGCCCATAGGCCTGGTCGGCCTTGCGCTGATGCTCGGCGCTTTTGTGATACTCGATGGAGAACGTTTCAGTCCGCTGGCGGCCATCTGGCCTTGTGCAGGGGCGCTGCTGCTGATGGTTGCCCAAGACAAACTCGTCGCCGCACGCTGCTTGTCCCACCCGTGGCTGGTTCTGATCGGCGCGCTTTCTTATTCGCTTTACCTCTGGCACTGGCCACTGCTCGCTTTGGCGCGCTATGTCTGGCAGGACTCGATGCTTCCCTGGTCACTGCTGGGCTCAGTGACGCTGTCGTTCTCGCTCCTGGCTTGGCTGTCTTGGCGATTCGTCGAACAACCGTGGCTGAGGCCGCAGACTGGCCTGCGGCTGGCCAAGCGAACAGCTGCCGTCACCGCGATGGTGGTCGCCGCCCTTGTCGCCACCCGCCCGCTCAACGCTGGCATTGCGCCGACGCCACCGCAGACAGCGTTGCGTTACGCACCGCCGGATTCAATCTGCCATGGACAGATCGCGGGCAGTTGCCAACGCGGCGCCCCCCTACGAGCCAATGAGGTGCTCGTGTTGGGTGACAGCCATGCCGCCCAGCTCAACCTGTTCATGGACGCCTTCGGCCAGGCACACGGGGTTCGCGCAACCGTACTCTCTGCGAGCAGCTGCGTGCCGTTCCCCGGATTCGAGGACGAACGTTTGGTGCAATGGGCAATCGAGCCTTGCCGCCAGATGCAGAAGGCCGTCGAAGCCCGATTGCCAGACAACCGCACGCTGATCGTGGCCGGAAAATGGTCCTACCAGATCGGCAACCCGGCCTTTCTGCCCGCGTTCAGCCGGTTCCTGGAAGAGACCGATCGGAGAATGCAACGCGTGGTCGTCCTCGCGCAGCTGCCAATGATGAGCCATGACCCGGTGCGCGCGCTGCGCATGAAATCCCTCGGCATTCAGCCAAACATTGCAGTGATCCCCCAGGTGCGCAACGCGAACGCGCAAGTCGAGGCTATGGCAAGCCGTTTTCCTCGCGTTGCTTTCGCCGATTTCAATTCTTCCCCCCTGTTTGCATCGCTCCCCTTCCTCGACAATGAGCTGATCTACATGGACAGGCATCACCTCAATGAAATCGGCTCCGTACGCTACGCGCAATACGTGGGCAAAGATCTCGCGCAACTGGTTGCAGTTGGAGCAACACCATCCCTCATCAAGACGCGTTGAAGCCCTACATGAAACCCATCGCCATCTTTGCATATGACTTTCCCCACCGAAAGACTCACGACTTCTTGGTAGATTTGGTGAGCTATGGCTTCAAGAACCTTCGGGTGTTGGGGGCACCCAGGAAAGACTTGGGCGCACTGTCCAAGCCGCAAATGGCCAGCGGCCCCATCCAAGTGTTTAGGCCACTGCCAACAGCAGAGCTTTGCAACAATCTAGGGTTGACATATATGGCCTTGGATCACCGAGACGCTTTGCAGATTGGCCGCTTAGTACTGGAAGAGGAGATTTCATTGGGCATCATCTCAGGCGCCCGAATTCTTTCCGCCGACATTATCTCGCTATTCTCCCAGGGAATCGTGAACTTTCATCCTGGAAAAATTCCGGAAACTTCGGGGTTGGACGCCTTTTCCTACATGATCATGAGAGGCGCGACAGCAGGTGTAACCACTCACTTTGTTGACCATCGCGTCGATGCTGGGCGCTTGGTGCGCTTCAACGAGTTGCCCATTCATTCCGATGACACGCCAGCGATTGTTCAAGAAAACGTCTATCAACTGCAGCGCATGGCTTTGCGCGAACTCGCCAACGACATTGAGCAAGGAAGCTTCCCCCAATGGCAAATAGACCGGCCATTCAAAAATGCTCCCATGAAGGAACCAGAGAGGCAAGCGGCGTTAGCGCTATTTCCACTATGGAAAGCAAATCGCCTAATTGCACAAAGACAGCGGTCTTTTTTTCATGCCTGCGAGATCGGAGACATTGCGGCAGTCGCATCAGAACTAAAGATGGATCCCGCCTTGGTATCTGTATCCAATGAAAAAGGCTGGACTCCCTTGATCGTTGCATGTTTCCATCAGCGAATCGAGGTGGTGAAGGCGCTGCTTGAGGCGGGCGCCGACCCCAACCGCTGCGCGGCGAAAGGCACCACACCGTTGATGTATGCAAAAACCAAGTCCTTGCATCAGACCAGTGACTACCGGTTGCTGAAACTTCTCATCGAATCTGGTGCAGACTGCAAGCGAACAGACGGCGCAGGCATGACTGTTCTGGAGTATGTGGAGCAAGCAGGCGATGCTCACCTTGCCGCCTTCCTCCGCGAACACATCTGAGAGCAACTGCTCAACAAACTGACCAACCCACCATGGAATTCATCAACCTCAAAGCACAGTACAAAAGCCTCAAAGTCGAGATCGATGCCGGTATACAACGCGTGCTCGATCACGGCCAATACATCATGGGGCCGGAGGTGATGGAACTCGAGGAACGTCTGGCCGCTTACACCGGTGCACGACACTGCATCACCGTTTCGAGCGGCACCGAAGCTCTGCTCATTGCGATGATGGCGCTCGACCTTCGCCCGGGCGATGAGGTCATCACCACGACCTTCACGTTTGCCGCCACCGCCGAAATGATCGTGCTTCTCGGGGCGCGCCCGGTGTTCGTCGACATCGAGCCCGGCACCTGCAACCTGGATGCGTCTCAAGTCGAGGCAGCCATCACACCCCGCACCCGGGCCATCATGCCGGTCAGTTTGTATGGTCAGGTGGCGAACATGGACGAACTCAATGAGATTGCCGCACGGCATGGCGGACTTGCCGTGATCGAGGATGCCGCACAAAGCTTTGGCGCCATCTACAAGGGACGTCGAAGCTGCAACCTGTCAACCTTTGGCTGTACCAGCTTCTTCCCGAGCAAGCCATTGGGTTGCTATGGTGACGGTGGAGCCATCTTCACCAACGACGATTCGCTCGCTCTAGCCTGCCGGGAGATTCGCATACACGGTCAGAGCGCTCGCTACCACCACACCCGCGTTGGCGTGGGTGGGCGCATGGACACGCTGCAGTGTGCAATCGTTCTGGCCAAGCTCGAACGGTTCGACTGGGAGCTTGAGCGGCGAAAGGCGCTGGGAGAGCGCTACAGGCGGCTCATCCAAGGCGCGGAATTGGCCGATCTGGAGTTGTTGGAAGTGAAACCGGACCGTGACTGCGTCTGGGCCCAGTACACCGTCATGGTGGAGCAGCGCGAAACTGTCCAGGCCAAACTCAAGGTGGCAGGCATACCTACCGCGATACACTATCCTAAACCCTTGCATCGGCAGCCCGCCTATGAGGCTTACGCCAATGGCACGGGCTATCCAGTGAGCGAAAAACAGGCCGCACGTGTCATGAGCCTGCCCATCAGCGCCGACCTGAGTCATGAGGATCAATCACGCGTCGTCGAAGCCCTGCAATCGTGCCTAGAGGCTCGCAGTGTTTGAAATCATCATCCGTCACTCCGGCAAAGGCGCTATCAACGGGGACCGCGTCGGCGACACGGTTCGCTGAAGCCGCGCCTTGCAATAAGCTGAGGCGAGGCAAGGCGCCCGTCTAATTTCCCCGAGATCCATCTGAAGGTGAAACCACCATGGACATCTATCGATCCACTCTTTCCTGGTACCGAAAAGGTCGGGTCTTGTGCAAACGTGCCGTCGGCATAGAGCCGGCCATCGGCACCACGCTTGACGTCGACAGCGAATACCACGGCAATGAAGGCTACGGAGGGTGGGCTGTTCCCGCCGGCATTCTTCGCAGCGATTCGGCAGTGGTCGATGTCGGCCTTGGCGAGGACATTTCGTTCTCGGAATCGCTCATCGAGAGATACGGGTGCAGCGTCCATGGATTCGACCCAACGCCCAAGTCCATCGACTATGTGCAAAAACGCAACCCCAGTAGCTTTTACCTGCACCCCATGGGCGTGGCGGGCTCGAGCAGAAAGGCCACGTTCTTCCTCCCGAACAATCCTTTGCATGTCAGTGGCTCCATCACCAAATCAGATCATGTCGGAGGCGATCGGATCGAAGTTCAACTGATTGACCTGGACGAGGTTCTCGGCATCATCGGCCAGGACAAGATTGACCTGTTGAAGATCGATATTGAGGGAGCGGAATACGAGTTGCTGAACTCGACTTCGTTCAAGAACAGCGCAGAGAAGATCCATGTCATCTGTGTCGAATTCCATCACCGCTGGAACGAGTTTGGCGCGAAGGCAACCCTTGAGGCGGTCGCCACGCTGCGCCAACTGGGCTTCGAGTGCATGTGGCAAGCCAGGGAAAGCAACGAGGAATTCACCTTCGTCAACACCCGTTGGGCGCGCTGATTTGCCCATGAAGCCGTAAAGGCAGAGCACTGCCACCCCACCAACGGCGCGTTTGCGCTCGAACCAAACCAGTCGGCCCATGGGCCCGACACATAGAAAAGAACAGGGAATACCGTGGAAATCTTGACCATCGTCGGCGCCAGGCCGCAGTTCATCAAAGCAGCGGCCTTTGCCCATGCCCTACGAAGGCATGAAGGACCGCCCATCAAGCACGTCCTCGTGCACACGGGGCAGCACTACGACGACATGATGTCGGATGTGTTCTTTCGGGAACTCAACATTGGTGCGCCAAACCACAACCTGGGTGTTGCCGGTGGTTCGCATGGTGCCATGACCGGCAGGATGCTGGAAAAGATCGAGTCACTGCTGTTGGAGCGTCGACCAGACTGGGTGTTGATCTATGGGGACACCAACTCCACCCTCGCCAGCGCATTGGCGGCCTGCAAGCTGCATATCCGGGTGGCGCACGTCGAAGCTGGTCTGCGGTCGTTCAACATGCGCATGCCAGAGGAAATCAACCGCATCGTCGCGGACAAGCTTTCGACGCTGCTGTTCTGTCCAACGGAGACCGCGGTTCACAACCTGCGGCAGGAAGGGATTGTCCAGGGAGTGCACCAGGTTGGCGATGTCATGTATGACGTCGCTCTTCAGTTCGCGGAAATTGCCGAGCGCAATAGCACGGCAATTTCTCGCATGGGACTGACGGGCCGGCCCTACGTGCTGGCCACCTGCCATAGGGCGGAAAACACCGATGATCCAGATCGACTGGCTGGCATTCTGAAGGCGTTGGATGCCATGGCAGAAACGCATGCGGTCGTACTGCCTATTCATCCAAGGACCCGGCAGAAAATCGATCAGTTGGGCTTCGAGCGGTTGCTCGGACGCATCCAGGTTGTCGATCCGCTGTCCTATCTTGACATGGTGATGCTGGAGAAGAATGCCGCAGTAATCGTGACCGACTCCGGTGGTGTCCAGAAGGAAGCCTTCTTCTACCAAGTGCCTTGCATCACCACGCGCGACGAAACGGAGTGGGTTGAAACCGTTGAAACAGGATGGAACGTTTTAAGCGGTGCAAATGCTGACAGCATTCTCACCGCCTTCCAGCAGATCGGCCTTCGCACACCAGCGGCCCTGCACCCTTACGGCGACGGCCACGCAGCCGAGTCGATTCTCAATCACATTCTGGCAACAAACTGAGCACGCGCCTATTCATGTCAGCGCCCAACCACGCGAACAGCCCTGCCACTGGCAGAATGCGGCGCAATCTGACGCATCTGGCTTCGGGCACCATCGTGGCTCAGATAGTGCTCGCATTGGCAACGCCATTGTTGACCCGACTGTTTGCACCTGAAGCGTTTGGCATCGCTGCCATTTTCTCCGCTGCCTACGCACTGCTCATACCGATCGTCACGCTCAAGTACGACCAGGCGATCATCCTGCCCAAGGCACGCAAGAGCGCCGAGGCACTCGGTTCCATGGTCATGACGATCGCTACCGTCGGCAGCGCCGTTGTCGGCCTGGGTGTCGTGGGGTGGGTGTTTTTTTTACAGGAGCGGCGCGAGGTCGCCTTTCTGCTGCTCCCGCTGGCGCTTTGGCTGGGAACCGCCTACACGCTGATGCAGCAATGGAGTTCGCGTGCATCCAACTACACCCACTATGCACGGAGCCAAGTGGTGGGCGCCGTCGTCAATGTGGCCATTTGCATCGGATTCGCATGGGCCTGGTCGGCACAACCCATTTTCATGGTCCTGGGCTTCACCGCGGGCGTTGGCGTTGCATTGGCTTACACCATCCATGGCTTCAACGGATGGCCTTACAGAAGCCGGACCGTCCAGGTACGGGGCTTTGCACGCCAGGCCAAGGCCTATGGCAAATTTCCTCTGCTGGTTCTCCCCACGGCGTTGGTCACCATCATCGGTGCCAATGGCATTCCCTTCGTGCTGGCGCCACAGTATTCGCTGGCGGAGGTGGGCATGTTCGCCGTGGCCAATCGGGTCTTGTTGGTTCCCGGAGCTATCGTGGGAGGAGCACTTGCTGAAACGGTGCGAGCAGAGTTCGCGGCGCGCCAGCGTGCCAGAGAAAAGGTCAGACCCACGTTCACGAGAGCCGTGGGATGGATACTGGGGCTGGCCGGCGCCTTTTTCAGCGCCATCTACCTGCTGGCCCCGATTGCCTTCAGCTGGGTCTTTGGCCCGCAATACGCTGGCTCCGGGACCATCGCGCAAGCACTGACACTCGCGGCCTTCTCGCACTTCGCTTGCGCACCGTTCATGTACGTGTTTGCCATTTTGCGCAGACCGGCCATGGGCTTGTTCGGACAAGTGCTGATTGCGCTGCTTCCTGTTGGCGTGCTGATTCTGTCCTCCCTCCAATCGGTTCCCCTCATTGAAGCGCTGTGGATGTACTCGCTGTGCACCTTGGGTGGGGCCACCATCATGCTGACGCTGGTCTACCGGGGATGCGTTTCCTTTGACTCCAGAAATGGACAACAGCCGTGAGTTCAGCTGCAGTGTCAAATTTCACCGGGAAAGCATTCAATACGCAAGGCGCGTTGTGGCGGCGCATACGCACGGCCTGCTATTCGCTCCTCTATATCCTCGGCGTCCACTATGCGTATGTCGGCTATATCCATCCCACGTTCGAGTACGCGCACTACATCTATCTGGACCATTCGTCGACGTCCCTTTTCACCACCTATCTCCTCGCCTGGCTGCCCATAGCTGCGCACAGGCCGTCCTCCGATCCAGCCCAAGCCGTCGCCGCGCTGATTTACACGCTGTCGTACGTACCGATCCAGTTGAGCCTCTTGTTTTCGGTCGACATCAAGTATGACCACTTGGTGTGGATTCAGATAATGCTGGCGGGCAGCATGGTGGTGCTGTTCACGGTTGCAAAAGCTCAACGCAAGCGCTCGCCCCAGCTGAGGTCCAATCAGTTCAGACAATTGGATTGCGTCATCGGCGCGCTTGCACTGATGGCGACAGCACTGCTGCTTGCCGCCAATGCTGAACATATGCGACTGGTGTCTTTCGGAGACGTCTACGACCTGCGTTTTGAATCCGCCGCCGTGCCACAAAGCACCGCCAGCGCCTACCTGATCTCCTGGCTGTCCTACTGTTTCATTTCCTATCTATACGCCAGAGGTTTGTTTTACCAAAAATGGGTGTATATCGCAGCCGGACTCGCCATGTCGCTTACCCTGTACATGTCCACCGGTGCCAAGACCGCGATACTTCTACTGCCTGTCAGCATGGGCCTGAACTGGCTCTGGGACAATGGGCGAGACTTCCTGCCACGCTTGCTAGGAGCCATGGTGCTCTCCATCCTTGTCCTCGTGCTTGTTCTGCCAGACTCGGGTGTGTGGATGTGGATGAAATCCATCTTCCTCGTCAGGGTGCTGGGAACAGCTGGCTGGACGGCAAGCAAGTACCTGGAGCACTTCGGCGCGGAAGGTCTCACCTACTACAGCCATATCGGCCCTATCAATGCGCTCACGCACTCCTACCCCTTCGGGGACCTGTCACTGGGCCAGATGATCGGGCTCGCCTACAGCGGTTCTACTGAGGCCAACTTCAACGCCAGCTTCTGGGCCAGCGATGGATTTGCCGCCCTCGGTCCCATCGGCGTGCTGGTGGTGACACCTTTCGTGGCAGGCGTTTTGTATCTGATCAATCGGATCACATCGAATCTCAACTCCAGGTTCACCGTCCTGTGGATGGGTGGCTTCTTCATGGCACTGCTGAACGTCCCCTTGTCCACCGCGCTCCTCTCGGGTGGAGGATTGGTCATATTCCTCCTGGCCTGGTGGCTGTCACGCCGGCATATTGGCGCAAGGCGTCGGTCGGCGCGACGGCTCGATACCCCGCACACCACAATGAGTTCACCATGAAAATCGTTCACGTCGAAGACTTCATCCATCCTGATGCGGGATATCAGGTCAACATGTTGGGCCGACTGCAAGTCCAGCAAGGCCATCAGGTCGAGATCGTCACGGGCGAGATGGAGAAGATTCCCGATTTCCTCACCGCCTTCTTCGGCAGGGAGCGCATTCAGGAGAGGGACGAACGGTACCGCCGGGAGGCCGGCGCCCGCATACACCGGGTGCCTTTGCATGGCTTCTACAGCGGCAGGGCCATCTTCCACACCTTCAAGCTGTTCCGCAAGGTCCGGGAGTTGAAGCCGGACGTGGTGTTCGTGCACGGGGAAGACACGCTGACAGGCATACTGTTCATCTGGCTCGCGCGCTGGCTCCCATATCCCCTCGTGCTGGACTGCCATATGCTGGAGATGGCGTCGAAGAACCGCTTTCGCGAGTACTTCCGCTCCTTTTACAGGCGCTTCGTCACCCCCGTCATCCTGAAACGGAACATCCCACTGATTCGCGTGGTCGACAGCGACTTCGTTGAAAAATGCCTTGGAATTCCACTGTCGCGCACCCACTATCTGTCACTGGGGACGGACACAGACTTCTTCCAGCCGGATGTTCCGAACAAGGCCCACCTCCGCGCAGAGCTAGGGCTCGACCCCAATGCATTCGTCGTGCTCTATGCGGGCAAGCTTGACGAACACAAAGGCGGCATCTTCTTCAGCGAGACGCTCAAAGGAAAGCTTGAAGCAGCCGACAACCGACCCATTGAATTCCTGATCATTGGCAACACTGTCGGAGAGTACGGGAAGAAGGTCGAAGAGAACCTGACGATCAGTGAAAACCGCATCGTGCGCCGGCCCACCCAACGCTACCTCGATCTGGCAAAGTTCTACCAAGCAGCAGACTTGGCGGTTTTTCCGAAGCAATGCAGCATGAGCTTCTTCGAGGCACAGGCATGCGGACTGCCCGTGCTGTTTGAGGAAAACGAAATCAACAACATGCGTGCGGTTGGGGACAACGCATTCACCTTTCAGCCTGGCTCCATCGAGAGCTTTCGAGAAAAGCTGATCTGGCTGGCCTCACAACCGCCCGCCACTTTCCAAGGCTACTCCACCCAGGCAAGAGAATATGTGCTTCGCCACTTTGACTTTGTTCCCATTGCGCAACAGTACTCTGCCGTTCTGCTCGAGGCTGCGGAAAAGTGGAACAACCAAGGAGTCGGCTCCACGCACGGCCCTCGAACTTCGTAGCAGCATGGCGACGGCAAACTTGACCAA
Source organism: Hydrogenophaga sp. (assembly GCA_018993155.1). GTDB lineage: Bacteria > Pseudomonadota > Gammaproteobacteria > Burkholderiales > Burkholderiaceae_C > Hydrogenophaga. The sequence goes on along the minus strand of JAGKSX010000061.1, from coordinate 30,559 downwards.
GCTCCGCGTTCTTTTTATCGCCCCTGTCCCACCACCAATCACCGGGCAGGCAGTTGCATGCGAAGCGCTGTACATCGACCTATCGGGCCAGGGCCACGAAGTGACGCTGATCAATCTCAGCAAGCAGAGCTTCCGCCAGGGCATCAACTCGATTGGCCGCTTGTTGGAAATCGTGCAGATTCTCGGACAAACGCTTCGGCACGCGCGCAATGCCGACCTCGTCTATCTGACGCCGGCAGAGTCGGTGGCGGGAAACCTCAAGGATATGGCCATCCTGCTTTGTCTCGGCTCGAAGACCAAGCGCACGTTCCTGCATCTGCATGGAGGCGCAGGGATGCGCAAGCTTCTGAGCGATAGCCATCCATGGCTGCACAGAATGAACGCCTGGCTTCTTCGAAGGGTTGCTGGAGTCATTGTGCTGGGAGAGCGCCATGTCTCGATCTACAGCCACATCGTGCCCCGCGCTCGAATTCATGTGGTGAAGAACTTTGCTGGCGACGAATGGTTTATCGACAACCAATCCCTTGCGCAAAAATGGGCCAGGCGCAACAGATTGAACGTGCTTTTTCTCAGCAACCATCTGCCCGGGAAAGGTTATCGGGAACTGATCGAAGCAATTCAACTGATTCCACCCAACCAGCGCGCCCAATTGGATTTCCATTTTGCCGGTGGGTTCGAGGACGAAGCGTCGAAGTCCGAATTTCTCGGGCGGATTGCGACGCTAGATGACGTGACCTATCATGGCACGGTCTCCGGTGAGGTCAAAAAGCGCCTCCTTCATGCGGCACATCTGTTCTGCCTGCCTACCTACTACCCCTATGAAGGCCAGCCCATCAGCATCCTCGAAGCCTATGCCTCGGGTTGTGCGGTCATCACTACCAATCACAGTGGGATCTTCGATATCTTCACTCCGGAAGAAAACGGATGGGAAGTGCAGCCGCGTTCGGCCCAATCCATTACCGATGCGCTCCTTCGATCTCTCTCCGAGTTTGATTCAGTGGCAGGCATGGGCCATATGAATGCCCGACAAGCGTCGACGGAATATCGCCGGACCCAGCACCTTCAGGTATTGAATCGGTGTCTCGGATTGGCTCGCCCGGCGGACGCATCCCCAGTCACATGAGATAGAACATGTCAACCCGCGCTTATCAAATCTGCTCCCATTGCATCATGGACACCTCGGACCCGAACATCACGTTCGATGAGCGGGGGTATTGCGACTATTGCGCCAACTTCGAAACCACGATCGCGCCCCGTTGGGACACCGGACCGGGGGGCGCTCAGGCCTTGGCCACACTCGCCGAACGCATCAAAGCAGATGGCAAAGGCAAGGACTTCGACTGCATCATCGGTCTCTCCGGCGGCCTTGACAGTTCCTATGCGACTTACATTGCCAAGGAAAAGATGGGGCTGCGACCACTGCTGTTCCACGTCGACGCAGGCTGGAACACCGACCAAGCGGTAGGCAACATCGAGAAGCTGGTGGACGGGCTCGGTCTGGAGCTCTTCACGGAGGTGGTCAACTGGGAGGAAATGAAGGATCTGCAGGCCGCGTTCCTGCGCTCGGGCATTCCCGATCAGGACCTGCCGCAGGACGGCGCCTTCTTCTCAGGCCTGTACAAGTTTGCCCGCCAGTACAAGGTCAAGCACATCATCACGGGGTCGAACTTTTCCACCGAGTGCTGTCGCGAACCCGAAGAGTGGGGCGGCTATCTGGGCATCGACACGTGGTTGTTCAACGACATCCACCGCCAGTTCGGCCAGCGGCCGCTGGAGAGCTTCCCACTCACCGACATCCTGGTCTACAAGCTGTACTACCAGAAGATCCTGGGCATGAAGGTGCACCACCCGCTCAACCTGGTGCCCTACGTCAAGAAGGATGCCGAGGACGAGCTGAACCGGCGCTTTGGCTGGCAGCGCTTCCAGCACAAGCACCACGAGTCGCGATTCACCCGCTTCTATGAGGACTACTGGTTGCCCCGGCGGTTCGGTTTCCACAAGCGGCGCGCGCACTTCTCCAGCCTCATCATGACGGGCCAGATGACCCGCGAGGCGGCACTGGAGCGCATCGCATCGCCCGAGATGGACGAGCACTTCCTCAAGCAGGAGTTCGAGTACGTGGCCCACAAGCTGGATCTCACCGTCGACGAACTCCAACAGATCTTCGATGCGCCCAAAAAGACCTACCGCGACTACCGCAACAAGCGCTGGATGATCGGCCTGGGCACCACGGTGCTGCGCACGCTCGGCCTGGAAAAGAGGCACTTCCGATGATCCGCATCGTCGACTACGGCGTGGGCAACATCCAGGCCTTCCTGAACATGTTCAAGCGCCTGGGCCTGCCCGCCGAGCGGGCCAAAGTGCCCGCCGAACTGGCCGACGCGACACGCCTGATCCTGCCCGGTGTGGGCTCGTTCGATCACGCCATGACGCTGCTCAACCAGTCGGGCCTGCGCGAGCCGCTGGAAGCCCGCGTACAGCGCGAACAGGTGCCCGTGCTGGGGGTGTGCGTGGGCATGCAGATGCTGGCGGGCGGCTCCGACGAGGGCGAACTGCCCGGGTTGAACTGGATTCCGGGCCGCGTGCGGGCCTTCTCGCAGACGCCCGCGTCGGCCCAGCTGCCACAGCCTCACATGGGCTGGAACGACCTGCAGGTGCGCCCCGACAGCCGCCTGTTCAGCGACTTCGAACCGGCACCGCGCTTCTACTTCCTGCACTCGTACTACTTCGACTGCGAGGACCGGTCGCTCGTGGCCGCGTCGGCCACGTACGGGTTGGACTTCGACTGCGTGGTGTCGGCCGGCCACATCCACGGCGTGCAATGCCACCCCGAAAAGAGCCACCACTTCGGCGCCCAGTTGCTGAAGAACTTCGCCACGACCTGACCCCATGTTGCGCCCTCGAATCATTCCGTGCCTGCTGGTGCACAACGGCGGCCTGGTCAAGACCGTTGGTTTCAAGACGCCGAAGTACGTCGGCGACCCGATCAACGCCGTGAAGATCTTCAACGAGAAAGAGGCAGACGAACTTGTGGTGCTGGACATCGACGCCAGCGTGAAAGGCGCCGAGCCCAACTATGCGCTGATCGCGAAGCTGGCCGCCGAATGCCGCATGCCGCTGTGCTATGGCGGCGGCATTACCTCGGCGCAGCAGGCAGCCCGCATCATCGACCTGGGCGTTGAAAAGGTGTCCGTCAGCGCGGCAGCGATCGCACGCCCGGCTCTGCTGGGCGAAATGGCCGCGGCCATCGGTCGCCAGAGCGTGGTGGCGGTGATCGACGTGCGCAAGAAGTCCGGCCTGTTCGCCAGTGGCCACGAAGTCTGCACGCACAACGCCACCCGGGCCCATCCTCAGGACGCCGTTGCACTCGCCCGACAACTGGAAGCCGCTGGCGCCGGCGAGATTGTGTTCAACTCGGTGGAGCGTGACGGCACCATGAAAGGCTACGACCTGGACCTGGCGCAACGCCTGCGCGGCGCCCTGAGCGTGCCGCTCACCGTGCTGGGCGGCGCAGGCTCGCTGGACAACGTGGGTGCGCTCATCGAGCGCTGCGGCGTGGTCGGCGCGGCGGCCGGCAGCCTGTTCGTTTTCAAGGGTCAGTACCGCGCGGTGCTGATCAACTACCCCACCCCTGAGCAGAAGGACGCCCTGTTCGCGGCGGCACTGCCGAAGTAACGCAGAACCATGACGACCACCACCACGAACAGCATGTTCAAGGACAAGACCCTCCTGATCACCGGCGGCACTGGCTCGTTCGGCAATGCGGTGCTCAAGCGGTTCCTTGATTCGGACATCGGCGAGATCCGCATCTTCAGCCGCGACGAGAAGAAGCAGGACGACCAGCGCAAGCGCTACGCCCATCCCAAGCTGCGCTTCTACATTGGCGACGTGCGCGAGCGCAACGGTATCGACCAGGCCATGCGCGGCGTGGACTTCGTGTTCCACGCCGCCGCGCTCAAGCAGGTGCCGTCCTGCGAGTTCCACCCCATGCAGGCGGTACTCACCAACGTGATGGGCACGGAAAACGTGCTGGGTGCAGCGGTGGCTGCTGGCGTGCAGCGGGTGATCTGTCTCAGCACCGACAAGGCGGTATATCCCATCAACGCCATGGGCATCAGCAAGGCAATGATGGAAAAGGTCATGGTTGCAGCCAGCCGCAACCTGGAGGGGACCAGCACGGTGATCTGCGGCACGCGCTATGGTAACGTGATGGCGTCGCGCGGCTCGGTGATTCCCTTGTTTGTGGACCAGGTGCGCAACGGCGCACCGATCACCGTGACCGACCCGGCCATGACGCGTTTCATGATGACGCTGGCGGACGCGGTGGACCTGGTGATGTACGCCTTCGAGCACGGAAACAATGGCGACATCTTCGTGCAGAAGGCACCCGCCGCCACCGTCGACGTGCTCACGCGCGCGTTGCTGGAACTGCTCGGCCAGCCTGACCACCCGGTCCGCGTGATGGGCAGCCGCCACGGCGAGAAGCTCTACGAGGCCTTGCTCAGCCGCGAGGAAATGGCATCCGCGCAGGACCTGGGACGCTACTACCGCGTCGCCCCGGACGGTCGTGACCTGAACTACGCCAAGTACGTCGACGAGGGCGAGGAGAAACTCACGCAGGCCCTGCACGGTGACGAATACCACTCGCACAACACCGAACAGCTCGACGTGGCGGGCATGAAGGCACTGTTGCTCAAACTGGACTTCATGCAGCGCATCGTTCGCGGCGAAGCCGCGGTGGCCGAGGAATGAGACGGGCATGAAGAAAGTCCTCATCACCGGTGCACAAGGCTTCATCGGCAAGAACCTGGCTCTGCACCTGGCCGAGCGCCGCGACGTGGAGGTCGTGTCCTTCACGCGGGAGAACTCGCTGGAGGCGCTGCCCGACCTTCTGGAGGGCGTGCACACCGTGTTTCACCTCGCGGGGGTCAACCGCCCTCAGGATCCCCAGGAATTCACCACCGGCAACGCCGACCTGACGCGCGCGCTGTGCGCCGCCCTGGAAGCGCAGGCGCAACGGGGCGCGCGGCTGCCGCTGGTCATCCAGACCTCGTCCACGCAGGCGGCGAACGAAAACCCCTATGGCCGCAGCAAGCGCGAGGCGGAACTGGCGTTGTTCGACCTGCAGCAGCGCCATGGCGTGCCGGTGCATGTGTTCCGCCTGCCCAACGTGTTCGGCAAGTGGTGCAAGCCCAACTACAACTCGGCCATCGCCACCTTCTGCCACAACACCACGCGCGGCCTGCCGATCCAGGTGAACGATCCCGCCGCGCCACTCACGCTGGTGTATGTGGACGATGTCATCGCCCGTTTCATGCAACTGATGGACGGTGCCGAGGCTTCGTTCGATGCCCAGGGTTTCGCCACACTCACACCGCAATACAGCACCACCGTGGGCGACATCGACCGGCAGATCCAGGGCTTTCGCGCCAGCCGCGAGACGCTGGTGATCGACCGCGTGGGCACCGGCCTCACGCGCGCGCTGTACGCCACCTACGTGAGCTACTTGCCACCCGACGACTTCGCGTACGCGTTGACCCGCCATGGCGATGCGCGCGGCGTCTTCGTGGAGATGCTCAAGACGCCGGACTGCGGCCAGTTCTCGTTCTTCACGGCGCACGCGGGCATCACCCGCGGCGGGCACTACCACCATACCAAGACCGAGAAGTTCCTGGTGATCCAGGGCCAGGCCTGCTTTCGCTTCCGCCACATGCTGACCGGCGAAACGCACGAACTTCACACGCACGCCGAACGCCCGCAGGTGGTGGAGACCGTGCCCGGCTGGACGCACGACATCACCAACACCGGCACGCAGGAGATGGTGGTCATGCTGTGGGCGAACGAGGTCTTTGACCGCGAGCGACCCGACACCTATGCCTGCCCCGTCTGAAGGAGCTTTCTTGAAACAACTGAAGGTCATGACGGTCGTGGGCACGCGGCCCGAGATCATCCGGCTCTCGCGCGTGATGGCGCGGCTGGACGAGCATTGCGAACACGTGCTCGTGCACACAGGACAGAACTACGACTACGAGCTCAACCAGATCTTTTTCGACGATCTGAGCATCCGCAAGCCCGACCACTTCCTCAACGCGGCGGGCGGCAGCGCGGCCGAGACCATCGGCAAGATCATTGCCGCCATGGACGGGGTGCTGCTGCAGGAAAAGCCCGAGGCCTTGCTGGTGCTCGGTGACACGAACAGCTGCCTGTCGGTCATCCCGGCCAAGCGGCGCAAGATTCCGATCTTCCACATGGAGGCGGGCAATCGCTGCTTCGACATGCGCGTGCCCGAGGAGATCAACCGCCGCATCGTGGACCACACGGCGGACATCAACCTCACCTACAGCAGCATCGCCCGCGAGTACCTGCTGCGTGAAGGCCTGCCGCCTGACATGGTGATCAAGACAGGCAGCCCGATGGCCGAGGTGCTTGCGCACTACCGCCAACGCATCGATGCGTCCGAGGTGCTTACCACGCTGGGCCTGGAGAAAAACCGCTTCTTCGTCGTCAGCGCGCACCGCGAAGAGAACATCGACTCGGACGCGCAGTTCCTCAAGCTGGTGGACGTGTTGAACCAGGTGGCCGAACAGCACGCCCTGCCGGTGATCGTCTCCACCCACCCTCGCACCCAGAAGCGGGTGGACAGCCAGGCGGTGGCCTTCCACCCGCTGGTGCGGCTGCTCAAGCCACTGGGCTTCACCGACTACAACCAGCTGCAGATCCAGGCGCGGGCCGTGCTGTCCGACAGCGGCACGATCAACGAGGAATCCTCGATCCTGAACTTTCCCGCGCTCAACCTGCGCGAGGCGCACGAGCGACCGGAAGGCATGGAAGAGGCCGCCGTGATGATGGTCGGCCTCGACACTGAACGGGTGCTGCAAGGCTTGGCGATCCTGGCCTCGCAGCCACGCGGCGAACAACGCCTGCTGCGCCAGGTGGCCGACTACAGCATGCCCAATGTGTCGGACAAGGTGGTGCGCATCGTTCACAGCTACACGGACTACGTCAACCGCGTGGTCTGGAAAAAAACCTGATCCGTGCCTGCCTTGCGAATCTTGGTGGTCAGCCAATACTTTTGGCCTGAGAACTTCCGCGTCAACGATCTCGTCCAGGAATGGACGAAGCGCGGACACGCCGTCACGGTGCTGACCGGCAAGCCGAACTACCCCGCCGGCCAGGTCTTCCCTGCCTTTCGCGACGATCCTGCGCAGTTTGACACGTACCACGGCGCGCGCGTCGTCCGAGCCCCCATGTTGGCGCGGGCGCAAGGCTCGTTGCGGCTGGCGCTGAATTACCTCAGTTACGTGGTGGGCGCCAGTCTGGCAGGACCCTGGCGGCTGCGCGGCGAAGCCTTCGACACCGTGTTCGTGTTCGAGCCCTCCCCCATCACAGTGGGCCTGCCGGCCATTCTGATGGGCCGTCTCAAACGCGCCCCAGTGGTGTTCTGGGTGCTCGACCTCTGGCCCGAGACGCTGGCCGCCATCGGTGTGGTGCGCTCGCCGCGCCTGCTGGGTGCGGTGGGGCGCCTGGTGAGCTTCATCTACAACCGCTGCACGCTGGTGCTGGGCCAGTCCCGCGGCTTCCAGGCAAGCATTGCCCAGTACTGCGCCGATTCCGGCAAGATCCGCTACTTTCCCAGCTGGTCGGAGCCGGTGTTCGCCCAGGACCTGGTCACCCCCGCCCCCGAAGTGCCCCTCCTGCCGGAGGCGTTCAGCGTGCTGTTCGCCGGGAACATCGGCGAAGCGCAGGACCTGCCCGCCGTGGTGGAAGCCGCGACGCGGCTCAAGGACAATCCCCGCGTGCGCTGGCTCATTGTCGGCGACGGCCGCAAGTCGGACTGGCTTCAGGAAGAGGTGCGCCGCCGCGGGCTGGAAGAGCGCGTGCTGTTGCTCGGCCGGTACCCGGTCGAACGCATGCCGTCGTTCTATGCTCACGCCGACGCTCTGCTCGTTTCGCTGAAGAAGGACCCCGTGTTCAGTCTGACCATTCCCGGCAAGGTACAGAGCTACCTGCAATCCGGCATTCCGCTGCTGGGCATGCTCGACGGCGAGGGAGCCCACGTGATCCGCTCGGCACAAGCGGGCCTTGTGTGCGAAGCTGGCGATGCGGCCGGCCTGGCCGATGCCGCGCTGGCCATGGCCGCGATGACCCCTGACGAGCGTCGGGCCATGGGCAGCAACGGGCGCGTCTACGCGAAGAACGAATTCGACCGCGACGCGCTGATGGACCGGTTGGAGCAACTGCTGGAGGAAGCCGTGCAGATCCAGGTCAGGGCACCGTCATGAGCACGCTGCTGATCACCGGCGCCAGTGGGTTTGTGGGTACCGCCTTGTGCCGCCAGGCCCAGTCCACCGGCCGTGCGGTGCTCGCTGCCGTGCGCACCGCTGGCGGCGCAGCCACGAATGTGCCGTCGGTCACCGTGCCGTCCATCGACGGCCAAACCCCGTGGGCCGACGCCCTGCAAGGTTGCGACAGCGTCATCCACGCCGCAGCGCGTGTGCATGTGATGAACGAGTCGGCCACCGACCCCCTGAGTGAATTCCGCCGCGTCAACGTGGACGGCACGCTCAACCTCGCGCGACAGGCAGCAGCGGCCGGCGTGCGACGCTTCGTGTTCGTCAGTTCCATCAAGGTCAACGGCGAGGCCACGCAGGCGCAGCGGCCCTTTTTCGCCAGCGACATACCCGCACCCCAGGACCCCTACGGCGTCTCGAAGGCAGAAGCCGAACAGGGGCTGCGTCAGGTCGCCGAGCAGACCGGGCTGGAAGTGACCATCGTCCGCCCGCCCCTGGTGTATGGCCCAGGCGTGAAAGCCAACTTCGGCAGCCTTCTGCGCGCCGTTCAGCGCGGCCTGCCTCTGCCGCTGGGTGCGGTCCGGCACAACCGGCGCAGCCTGGTGGCGCTGGACAACCTGATCGACCTGCTGCTCACCTGCGTGGACCATCCGGCCGCTGCCCACCAGACCTTTCTGGTGAGCGACGGCGAAGACCTCTCCACCACCGCGTTGATACAGCGCATGGGCCAGGCCATGGGCCGTCCGGCGCGCCTGCTGCCGGTCCCGGTGTTTCTGCTGCACCTGGGTGCCACGGTGCTGGGCAAGCGGGACATGGCCCAGCGCGTGCTCGGCAACCTGCAGGTGAACATCGACCACACCCAAGCCACACTGGGTTGGTCACCGCCGATCACGGTGGAGGAAGGCCTGCGGCGGGCCGCCCCCAAGGTGCCCTCATGAAACGCCTGTTCGATCTCTCACTCGCCCTCGCAGCGGGCCTCGTTCTTCTCGTGCCCGTGGTGCTGGTGGCTCTGGCCGTGCGGCTCACATCCCCCGGGCCCGCGCTCTACTGGTCCGACCGCGTCGGCCGCCACAACCGCATCTTCCGCATGCCCAAGTTCCGCAGCATGCGCACCGACACGCCTGCGGTGGCGACCCACCTGCTGACCGATCCAGCCAAATACCTCACCCCCATCGGCCCGTTCCTGCGCAAGAGCAGCCTGGACGAACTGCCCCAACTCTGGAGCATTCTCAGAGGCGACATGAGCTTCGTGGGCCCTCGCCCCGCGCTCTTCAACCAGGACGACCTGATCGCCCTGCGCACGCAGCAGGGCGTACACGAACTGGTCCCTGGCTTGACAGGCTGGGCCCAGGTGAATGGCCGCGACGAGCTGCCGATTCCCCAGAAAGTGGCGCTGGATGCAGAATACCTGCGGCGCCAGAGCCTGGGATTCGACCTGCAGATACTCTGGATGACGTTTGTCAAAGTGCTGCGCCGGGATGGTGTGGCCCACTAAAAAAATGAAAAACAGGGACCATAGAAGCCAAGCCGCCGCCACGCTTCTGCACATGCCACGGGCCGCCAAGCGCCTGTCCGCGGTGCTGGTGGACATTGCACTGTGTGCGCTGACCGTCTGGCTCGCGCTTTGCCTGCGGCTGGAGCACTGGGTGCAGCTGACCCCCGCGCATGTGCTGGCCATCATGGGAGCGGTGCTGATCGCCCTGCCCCTGTTCATCCGCTTCGGCCTGTACCGCGCCATCTTCCGCTATGCCGGCTGGAACGCCATGGTCAGCCTGGCACAGGCCATGGTGCTGTACAGCTTGTTCTATGCCACGGTGTTCACCGTGATCGGCATTCCAGGCGTGCCCCGCACCGTGGGCGTGATCCAGCCCCTGCTGCTGCTCGTCACCATCGGATTCAGCCGCCTGGTGGTTCGCTACTGGCTGGGCGGCCTGTACCGCACCATGCTGCAGCGCGAGCATCTGCCGGGCATCCTGATCTACGGCGCCGGCGTGGCGGGGCGGCAGCTCGCGGCAGCGCTCTCGCGCGGCAGCGAACAGCGCCTGCTCGGCTTCATCGACGACGACGACCAGTTGCAAGGCAACAGCCTCGATGGCCGCACGGTGCACGATCCGGCCGAGCTGGTGCGGCTGATTCCCGAGCTGGGCGTGACGGACGTGCTGCTCGCGCTGCCTTCGATCACGCGCCAGCGCCGTCTGGACATCCTCGACACCCTGCGCCACCTGCCCGTGCACGTGCGAACCCTGCCTGGCATGTCCGACCTCGCGGCGGGCCGGGTGACGATGAGCGACGTGCGTGAGCTCGACATCGAAGACCTGCTGGGCCGCGATCCCGTCACGCCCAACACCGCGCTGCTTCACAACCTGATCCAGGACAAGGTGGTGGCGGTCACGGGTGCGGGCGGCAGCATCGGCAGCGAGCTGTGCCGGCAGATCGCTGCCTGCGGGCCGCACATCCTGCTGCTGGTGGAGAACAGCGAGTTTGCCCTCTACCAGATCCACCGCGAACTGGAAGCGCTGTTCGACAACGAGGCCTCCGCGCCAGGCGTGCAACTGGTGCCTTTGCTGGCCTCGGTGCAGGACGAAGCCCGCATCGCGCAGATCATGCAGGCCTGGCGGCCCGAGACGGTGTATCACGCCGCAGCCTACAAACACGTGCCCCTGGTGGAACACAACCCGGTGCAAGGCCTGCGCAACAACGTCTGGGGCACCTGGGTGTGCGCGCGCGCCGCGCAGGCCGCCGGCACCGCCAATTTCGTGCTGATCAGCACCGACAAGGCGGTGCGCCCCACCAACGTCATGGGCGCGAGCAAGCGCCTGGCCGAAATGGTGTTGCAGGCGATGGCCGCCGAGCCCGGTGGCGCGACTACGTTCGCCATGGTGCGCTTCGGCAATGTGCTGGGTTCCAGCGGTTCGGTGGTGCCCTTGTTCCGCGAGCAGATCAGGAACGGTGGACCGATCACGCTGACCCACCCGGACATCACGCGCTACTTCATGACCATTCCCGAAGCCGCTCAGCTGGTGATCCAGGCCGGCGCCATGGCGCATGGCGGCGACGTGTTCGTGCTGGACATGGGCGAGCCCGTGCGCATCATCGATCTGGCCCGGCGCATGGTCGAACTCTCGGGCCTGCAGGTGAAGAGCGAGCAGAACCCCACTGGCGACATCGAGATCCAGATCACCGGGCTGCGACCGGGCGAGAAGCTGTACGAGGAGCTGCTGATCGGCGACAACCCTCAACCCACGCAACACGCTCGCATCATGAAGGCACAGGAAGACATGCTGCCCTGGAGCGAGCTGCAGGCCTTGCTGAAGTCGCTGGAAGAGGCCATGGAGCTGAACGACGTGACCACCTTGCGGGCCCTGTTGCAGGCTTGCGTGCAGGGCTATCAACCCACCGGCGAGGTCGTTGACTGGCTGCACTCCTCTCCCGGGAGCAGCCTGGAATCCACCCGCGTCTGAACAAAAAAAAAGCCACCGCAGGGTGGCTTTTGAAAGTCCTTGAAGGGACGTCGTTGGGAGACCAGATTCAAACGTTTTTCATGACGTGTGGTGTTTGCCGGATCCGTTGTTCTGATGTTGTGACAGCATCGATGCGAATTGTGCGCCGCGGCACTGGTTTCGGCCATCCCCCATTTGTGGGAACCGGGCCGCTTTCTTGGTGAATAAAACCCGAAAAACCCTTCGAAATCCAAGAACTGCCTGGTTGCCGGCATCCAGGCGCGCGCGATCCCCGCCGGCCCAGCAGCCCAGCGACAGCTGGCCTGCCTCGCCATCCGTCAGACCGGCAGGTCCACCACGAAGCGCGCGCCGCCGCCGGGACGGTCCTCGCAGCGCACGCGGCCCCCGTGGCGCTCGATGATCGTCTTCACCAGCGACAGGCCCAGGCCCACCCCGCCTTCGCGTTCGCTGGCACCGGGCAGGCGGTAGAAAGGCTCGAAGATGCGCGCGCGCTGATCGGCGGGTACACCGGGACCCCGATCCTCCACCCAGAGTGTCACGCGCGGTGCGCCCTGCCCCGAGGCGGACGTGGGCGCAAAGATGCTCAGGCGCACCTGCGAATCGGCCGACGCGCCGACATGGCCATAGCGGCGTGCGTTTTCCAGCAGATTGCGCAACACCCTGCGCAGCAGACGGGCCTGGCCGTGCACCAGCACAGGCGTGGCACCGGCGGCGATCTCCAGGTCGGCACCGGTGCGCGCGCATTCTTCGGCCGCCAGGCCCACCAGGTCGACCTCTTCCGTGGGGCCGAGAGCGCTCGCGTCGCGCGCGTCGATCAGGTCCAGCCGGCTCGCCAGCAGGATCTCGTCTATCAGCTGGTCGAGCTCTTCGATGCTGCGGGCTATCTCGGCGCGCTGCGGCGCCCTTGCATTGTCCTTGTCGAGCAGCTCCAAGCCCATGCGAATGCGGGCCAATGGCGAACGCAGTTCGTGCGAGGCATTGGCCAGCAAGGCCTTGTGCGATTGCAGCAGTGTCTGCACCCGTTCGGCCGCGGCGTTGAAACGGGTGGCCAGAAACGCGACCTCGTCCTGCCCCTGCATGGGCAACCGGGTCGAGAGGTCACCGTCGCCCCAGCGCTCCACACCCTTCTGCAGCGCTTCAAGGCGCTTGGTCAGGCGCCGCACGATGGGGTAGGCGCCCAAGGCCACGGCGAAAGCCACCAGGCCCAGCAGCCAAGCAAACCCGGTCGGTGTCTGGAACCACTCGGGCGCGCGGCGCCCCGGATTGTTGCCTCCGGACGGGCGCGGCGGGCGCGGCAGCAGCACGTACAGGGTCTGCCCATCCTTCATCACCACCTCGAATTCCCAGCCCTCGCCGGGAATGCTGACCGCCCTCGCAGGCGCCTGCCCCACGATGTCGCGCGCGCCATCGCGCACGATGATCGTGCGGGTCACCCGCGCCTCGCGCTCGGCGCGGTCTTCGTCCAGCGCCTGCTGCCACAGCCAGCCCGTGACCAACGTCAGCACCGTGACGGCGGCGACCACCGCGAGCCAGATGCGGACGTACAGCCGGGAGCCGAAGAGCGAACTCATTCCTGCTGCTTCGCGAACACGTAACCCACGCCGCGCACCGTGAGGATGCGCTTGGGGTCCTTGCTGTCGGCCTCGATGGCGTTGCGGATGCGCCCGATGTGCACGTCGATCGAGCGGTCAAAGGCTTCGAGCTCGCGGCCGCGCACCGCTTCCATGATCTGGTCGCGCGTGAGCACCCGGCCCGCGCGCTCGGCCATGGCCACCAGAAGATCGAACTGGTAGGAGGTCAGCTCGCAGGGCTGGCCGGCCACCTGCACGGTGCGGGCGTCGCGGTCGATGTCGAGCGAACCGAAACGCAGCACCGGCGTAGAGCGCGACACGGCCGCGCTGCCGGTGGGCTCGCCGCGGCGGCGCAGCACGGCACGCACGCGCGCGAGCAGCTCGCGCGGTTCGAAGGGTTTGGGCAGGTAGTCGTCGGCGCCGAGCTCCAGGCCAATGATGCGGTCCATGGGGTCGCCCTTGGCGGTGAGCATGAGCACCGGCACGCGCGCGGCGTCGCCCGGCATCGAACGGATGCGCCGGCAGACCTCCAGCCCATCGATGCCGGGCATCATCAGGTCCAGGATCACCAGCTGCGGCTGAATGAGCTGCAACTGCTCCAGGCCGGCTTCGCCATCGCTGGCGTGGGTCACCTCGAAACCCGACTGGCCCAGGTACTCCACCACCATCTGCGCGAGGCGGCCGTCGTCTTCAATCATCAGCAGGGGAGCGTTCATGGTTTTCAGTGTAGCGGCGGGCGCCGAAGCCCATCATCGTGTCAGCGCTGTGTGAAGCGGGCTTTCGGGTCACGTAAAGTCATGTAAATGGCACCGCCCACCCCGCCCCCCACCCTGCCTGCCGGTTCGCTGGCCGCACTGCTGCGCCAGCAGGCCCAGGCAAGACCGTTGGCGACGGCGCTGCGCTGGCGCGAGCCGGGCCAGGCCGGCCCCGACCCGCGCTGGGGCCAGCTGTCGTTTGCCGAGCTGGCCCGGCGCGCGGACGCGCTGGCGCAGGGGCTCGCGCGCACCCACGGCGTGCGCGAGGGCGACCGCGTGGCCTGGCTGGGTTTGAACCACCCGGTGCAGATCGCCCTGCTTTTCGCGCTGGCGCGCCTGGGCGCGCTGCTGGTGCCGCTGAACCACCGCCTCTCGCCCGCCGAGTGGGCCGCGCTGATGCAGGATTGCCGCCCCACCCTGCTGGTGCACGACACGGCGCTGGCCGACGCGGCCCGATCGCTCGCCCACCCCGCCACACTCCACCTGGACGGCCTGCCGGTCGATCCCGGGGCCGGCGGCGCAGGCGCGCTGGACAGCGCCGACCACCCGACGCTGCTGGTCTACACCTCGGGCACCACGGGCGCGCCCAAAGGTGCGGTGCACACCCAGGGCAACCTGCTCGCCAACATGGCGATCGCCGCGCAGGTGCAGGGCCTGAGCGAAGACGACACGGTGCTCACCGTGCTGCCGCTGTTCCACGTCGGCGGCCTGTGCATCCAGACCTTGCCCGCGCTCTCGGTGGGCGCGCAGGTGCTGCTGCACAGCCGCTTCGACGCCGGCACCACCCTGCGCAGCCTGCGCGACGACCGTCCCACCCTCACGCTGCAGGTGCCCGCCACGCTGCAGGCGCTCACCATGCACGCCGACTGGCCGGGCTCCGACCTCACAAGCCTGCGCGCCATCTGGGCCGGCTCCAGCCTGCTGCCCGCCCCGCTCATCGAAGCCTGCCACGCGCGCGGCGTGCCGGTGTGCAATGTGTACGGCAGCACCGAGACCGGCCCGTTCTCCATCGCCCTGCCGCCCGCCCATGCCACCAGTCACCTGGGCGCCTGCGGCTGGCCCGCGCCCGGCGTACAGGTGGCGCTGCGCGACGCGGCCGGCGAGCCGGTGGGCGCTGGCCAGGTCGGCGAACTGTGGCTGCGCGCGCCCAACGTGGTGCAGCGCTACTGGCCGGACCAACCCGCCTGCGACGCCGAGGGCTTCTTCCACAGCGGTGACCTCGCGCAACAGGCGGCCGACGGCAGCTTCACCGTGGTCGGCCGCGCCAAGGACATGCTGATCTCGGGCGGTGAGAATATCTACCCCGCCGAAATCGAGAACCTGCTGGTGGAGCACCCCTGGGTGGTCGAATGTGCGGTGGTCGGCCAGGCCGACCCGCGCTGGGGCGAGGCGGTGGTGGCCGTGGTGGTGCTGCGCGACGGCGCGGCCGACGATTGGGCGGCCGCGCTGCAGGGCTTTCTGGACGGCCGGCTGGCGCGCTACAAGTGGCCGCGCCGATGGCACCGCGTGGCGGCCTTGCCCAAGACCGCGCTGGGCAAGGTGCAGAAACCGGCCGTCAGGGCCTTGCTCGAAGGCTGAGCCTCAGGCCTTGGGCTCGACGGGTGCCAGGCGCGTGGCCAGCCAGATCAGCAGCAGCACCGGCACGCCCAGACAGGCCGTGGCGATGAAGAAGGTCGGGTAGTCGTAGGCGTCGACGAAGGCACCCGAATAACCCGCGAGCCACTTGGGCGCGAGCAACATCATCGAACTGAACAACGCGTACTGCGTGGCCGAGTAGCGCACGTTGGTCAGGCCCGAGAGGTAGGCGATGAACGCGGCCGAGGCCACCCCGGCGCTGAGGTTGTCGGCGGAAATCACCAGAATCAGCGCGGTCACGTCGTGCCCGTGCCCCGCCAGCCAGGCGAACAGCAGGTTGCTCGCGGCCGAGAGCACGGCACCCAGCATGAGCACCCGCATCACGCCCAGGCGCAGCGACAGCGCACCACCGATGAAGGCGCCAACCAGCGTCATGATGACGCCGAACACCTTGGTCACGGCCGCCACCTCGTCCTTGGTGTAGCCCATGTCCACATAGAAGGGGTTGGCCATGATGCCCATCACCACGTCGCTGATGCGGTAGACACCGATCAGCGCCAGGATCAGCAGCGCCTGCTTGCCATAGCGCCGCAGAAAGTCGGCAAAGGGCTCGATCAGAGCGCCGCGCAGCCAGTCAGCGGCGTTCCTCGCGGGTGGCAAGGCCACGCGCGCGGGTTCGCGCGAGAACAGCACCGTGAGCACCCCCACGAGCATGCTCGCGGCCATCACCAGGTAGGCGGTGGTCCAGGCCGCCTGCTGGTAGAGCGCGCCGGGCGCGGTGGCCCCGGCGGTGGGCGCGATTTCCGCGCGGGCGGCGATCCACAGCACGCCTGCCCCGGCCCAGATCATGGCCAGCCGGTAACCGGTCTGATAGGTGGCCGCCAGCGCGCCCTGGTGGCGCACGTCGGCCGATTCGATGCGGAAGGCGTCCAGCGCGATGTCCTGCGTGGCCGAGGCAAACGCCACGGCCAGGGCGCACCACACGACCAGCTGGAGCTCGGTGCGCGGATCGGCCAGGGCCATGCCCACCAGCGAGGCCATGATCAACGCCTGCGACAGCAGCAACCAGCTGCGCCGCCGGCCGAGCCAGCGCGTGAGCAGCGGAATGGGCAGGCGGTCCACCAAAGGCGCCCAGCACCATTTGAAGCCGTAGGCCAGGCCGACCCAGCTCAGGTAGCCGATCGTGGTGCGGTCCAGCCCGGCCTCGCGCAGGCGAAAGCTCAGCGTGCCCAGCACCAGCAGCAGCGGCAGGCCGGCGGAGAAACCGAGCGCGAACATGCGCAGGCTGGCCGGCTCCAGGTACACCCGCAAGGTTTCGCCCCAGCTGGGCCGAGGGGGGGTGACTTCAGCGTCCGTGGGAGCAGCCTGCGGCAAGGTCGGTGGCACGGACATGGATGTGGACAAAAAGGAAGAAAGGGGCAGGCACGAACGCCCGGCTTTGTCTATTATTCACGCATGTGCCTGCTCTGCGACCTGAAGTCCCCCGCCCCTGAAGCCCCTCGGCCCGAACACGTGTGGTCGGCACGCCGCGCCTTCGTGCTGGCCGGCACCGCCGCCGCCGCGGCGTCGGCCCTGCCGGCCGTCGCGCAGGTGAACGTGGGCGAGGGCTCCACGCTGCGCAAGCTGGTGCCGGCCGATGAGCTGGAAAACGCCGCCGGCCAGCAGTACGGCCAGATGATGGCCGAGGCCAACGCCAAGAAGCTGCTGATGCCCGACGGCCACCCGCAGGTGCAGCGCCTGCGCACCATCGCGCGCCGCATCATTCCCCACTCGGCGCAATGGAACAAGCGCGCCACGCAGTGGAAGTGGGAAGTCAATCTGATCCAGAGCACGCAGATCAACGCCTTCTGCATGCCGGGCGGGAAGATCGCGTTCTACACCGGCATCCTGGAAAAGCTCGGCCTCACCGACGACGAGACCGCGATGATCATGGGCCACGAAATGGCGCATGCGCTGCGCGAGCACGCCCGCTCGCGCGTGGCCAAGAGCAACGCCACCGGCATCGGCCTGTCGATTGCGGCACAACTGCTGGGCCTGGGCCAGCTGGGAGACGTGGCCGCCAACCTCGGCACGCAGCTGCTCACCCTCAAGTTCAGCCGCGAGGACGAGACCGAGGCCGACCTGGTGGGCCTGGAACTCGCGGCCCGCTCGGGCTACCAGCCGCGCGCAAGCGTGAGCCTGTGGCAGAAGATGGCCGCCAACGGCGGGGGCTCGGGCGCGAGCTTCCTCTCCACCCACCCCAGCGGCCCTGATCGCATCCGCGAACTGGAAGCCAACGTGCCCAAGGTGCAGAGCCTCTACGAACAGGCCCGCAAGGGCTGAGCTCAGGTCCCGCGCACGTACGGGTTGCTCTGACGCTCCCGGCCGAAGGTGCTCTCCGGCCCATGGCCGGGAATGAGCACCGTGTCGTCTCCCATGGGCCAAAGGCGGCCCGTGATGCTGTCGATCAGCTGTTGGTGGTTGCCCTGCGGGAAATCGGTGCGGCCGATGCTGCCGGCGAACAGCACATCGCCCACGAATGCGCGCTTGGCCTGCGGCGAATGAAACACCACGTGGCCCGGCGTGTGCCCGGGGCAGTGCCGCACGTTCAACGTGCAATGGCCGATCTGCACCGTGTCGCCATCGGCCAGCCAGCGCGTGGGTGTGAAGGCCTCGGCCGGTGGAAAACCGAACATCGCGCCCTGCTGCGGCAGGCCCGAGATCCAGAACTGGTCGTCGGGGTGCGGGCCGATGATGGGCAGGCTCAGGCGGCGCGCGAGTTCGGCCGTGCCACCCGCGTGATCGATGTGCGCATGGGTCTGCCAGATGGCCTTGAGGTTCAGGCCCAGCCGCTGCACCTCGGCCAACAGGCGCTCCAGGTCACCGCCGGGGTCGATGACCGCCGCGTCCATGGTGTCGTCGCACCAGACGAGGGAGCAGTTCTGCGCGAACGCGGTGACAGGGACGGTGTGGTAGCGGAGCATGGCGACGGGAAAAGAAGCACGATTCTAGGTGGCATGCGGTACAACCCCTCCATGAAGAAGGCCCTCGTCCTGCTGACAACCCATGCCCTGGTCGCGCTCCTGGGCTTTGCCGCGGGCATCTATGTCCTGCCCCTGCTCATTGCGCCGCCCGCTCCCGAAGCCACCGAAGTGGGCGCGCTCGCCGCTAAAGCGCAGTTCAGCGGCCAGTTCCGACGCGACCTCGCCGGCAGCGACGCGCTGCACTGGGGCGAGGGCACGGTCTCGGTGGGGCCCACCATGGTCGCCCTCCAGGGCCGCCTGGCGCCCGGCCCGGACTACAAGCTCTACCTCGCACCCGCCTTCGTGCAGGATGAAGCCGGATTCCTTCGCATCAAGGCCGATTCGCTGCGTGTGGGCGACGTGAAGACCTTCGAGAACTTCATCGTCGCACTGCCGCCCGCGGTGGATCTGGCTCGCTACAACACAGTCGTGGTCTGGTGCGAGACCTTCAAGGAGTTCATCTCGGCGGCAGCCTACCGCTGAGCTCGCGGCTCAGCGCGCAAACAGCTTCGCCACCAGCTCGCGAACCCAGCGGTGCAAGGGGTTGTTGTGCGTGCGGTCGTGCCACATGAGCACGACGTTGAGCCTGTCGAGTTGCAAAGGAGGCTCGAAGATGCGCACCGGCGCGATGTCGGTGAAGCGCTGCACCAGGCGCTCCGGCAAGGTCGCGATGAGGTCGGTCTGCGCAATCACGAAGGGGATGCCCAGGAAGGTGGGCTTGGAGAGCACCACACGGCGCTGCATGCCGACGTTGTGCAGCGCGTCGTCCACCAGCGCGTTGTACATGGTGGCGCCCTCGCCCGGCTCGATGGCGACGTGGCCGTATTCGCAGAAGCGCTCCAGCGACAACGGGCGCTCGAACATCGGGTGGCCCGTTCGAGCGATGCCCACCAGGCGGTCGGTGAACAACGGTCGCGTGCGGATGTTCTCCGGTGGCGTGGGGAAATAGGACAGCGCCAGATCGATGTCGCCCCGGCTCATGATCTCGCCGAGCCGGCGCGGGTTGGGGTTGATGAGGCGCAGCGAGACGTCGGGCGCCTCGCGCTCGAGCGCGGCCATCAGCGTGGGCATGACCACGAAATCGATGTAGTCGACCACGATCATGGTGATGACCTGGCTGGCATGCGCGGGATCGAACGGCGCCTGTTCGTGGATCAGCACGTCCACGCTGCGCAGCACCTTCTCCACGTGCGGAATGAGCTCTCGCGCGCGCACGGTCGGAATGAGCGCGTTGCCCGATTTGATGAGCAGTGGGTCGTGGAACATCACGCGCAACTTGGCCAGGGCCAGGCTCATGGAGGACTGGCTGATGTCCAGCAGGTTGGCTGCGCGCGTCACGTGGCACTCGCGCATCAGCGCGTCGAAGGCGACGAGCAGGTTCAGGTCGGCGTCGCGCAGTCGCATGGGCAAATCCTTGTGGTGGGGCTCTTGCCGGCCCGGTGTCTCCCGGCTCCATTGTGCCTATCCAGAGGTCGATAACGGCTATCGGCTGAGGCAATTGCCCCCTGGCACAGGCTGCGCCTTTAATGCGCTTTCTCGAGCGGGCATTGGAGACAACCACACATGACCCGCGTTTTCAAACGACGCATGTGCCGCCTGGGCCGTCGCGTCCGCTTCATCATCCGAGGAGTCAACCATGGGCACCATCCCCACCATCCGTGTCACCCGCGAAGAGATGCGCAAGCGCGTCGCCCTGTTCAGCGAGCTCAAGGGCTCTGACGGCGGCCTGCCGGACAGCCGCTACCCCAGCGCCGAGCGCACGCTCTACAACATCATCGGTTTCCAGCCGCCCGAGGGCGATCCGGACAAGCACTCGCCGGTGGGCGCGAACTCTGCACAAAACGCGGCGATCAAGATCAACGAAGGTTTCAACATGGGCATGTGCGAGACCTCGCCCGGCAAGGGCCCGATGATGCACAACCACGACACCAACGAGACCTTCATGCCGCTGACCGGCCGCTGGCGCTGTTCGTGGGAAGTGGACGGCCGGGTGGAAGCCTTCGAGCTGGGCCCACGCGACGTAATTTCGTTTCCCGCCGGCGTGCAGCGCCGCTTCGAGAACATCACCTTCGAGGAACCCAACAGCACGCATTGGCTGCTGTTCGTGATCGGCGGCAACCAGCCGGAGGCTGAGTTCTCGCCGCAGGCCATGGAAGAGCTGAAAGCCAAGGGCTACGTCGATGCCAACGGCAGCTTCTGAGCCCACCATGCGCGAGCTGCTGTCGCAACTCGAGGCCCGCCACGACTGGCGCTCGCTGACGGTCGATGGCCACGAGTGGCGCTGGCTGGACACGCAGGCCGAAGGGCCTGCCACCATCCTGCTGCCGGGCTCGGTGGGCGACAGCGCGATGTTCGTGCGCACCCTGCTCTCGCTCGGTCAGCGCCTGCGCCTGATCGCGGTGACCTACCCGGCGCTGTCCGACCCGGCGCAGCTGGCCGATGGCCTGGCCGCCGTGGTTCAGCACCTGGGCCTGCCGCCTGGCCGTGTGGTGAGTTCGTCGTTCTCGGCCTACTGGCTGCAGTTCTACGGCCTGCGCCATCCGCAGAATGTCACGTCCCTGGTCTTGGGCAATGGCTTCGTGGACGGCACCGACCTGGCCGCCAACCCGATGTTCGACCGGGCGTTCGTGGAGGGCATCAGCGCGCAGGACCTGCACAGCGAGTGGCTCACGCGCGTTCGCGCCGCGCCCACCGCGCCGCTGCAGCAATTGCAGGAAATCATGCTGGCCGAGCGGCAGTCGCCACTGAACCTGCAAGCCCGCTTCCTGGGCGTGGTACGTTCAAAGGCCTGCCCTCCCCTGCCCTTGCCCGACACGGCCATCACAGTGCTCGATTGCGACGACGACCCCTTGATTCCGCCTCACGTGCGCGAACGTTTGCGGCAGCAATACCCGGGGGCGCGCCATGTGAGCCTGCCCAGTGGTGGCCACTACCCCCATGTGCTGAACCCCCAAGGCTACGAAGACCTGCTCACCCATCCCACGTAACCCCGACAACCAGGAGACAAGAATGAAAATCAAACAACTGCTCACCCTCACCGCGCTGGCCGCGGCCATCGGCGGCGCCAGCGCCGCCAGCTTCACGCTGCGCATGGGCGGCGGCCACCCCACCGGCCTGACCTACGTGGGCGTGTACGACACCTACTTCGCCACCGAAGTCGGCAAGCGCGTGAAGGAAAAGACCGGTCACGACATCCGTTTCATCAAGGCCTGGGGCGGCAGCGTCGCCAAGGTCGATGGCGTGATCGAGGCCGTGCAGAAAGGCACGCTGGACATCGGCCTGTCGCCCATCGGCTTCGAACAATCGCGCGCCGGCCTGCTGAACTACAGCGCCTACGTGCCCTTCACCTCCCCCGACCCGGTGCTGCAGCAGAAGGTGTCCAACCGCATGATCAAGGAAGTGCCGGCCCTGCAGGCCAGCATGAAGCCCTACAACAGCCACGTGCTCGGCGCCATGACCTCGGAAGCCTATGGTGTGACGACCAAGTTCGACTGGAACAGCGTGGCCGAACTCAAGGGCAAGCGCATCGCCCTGGCGGGCACCAATGCCCCGCTGTTCATTCCGCTGGGCGCGGTGCCGGTCACGCTGGGCATCGGCGAGCACTACCAGGCGATCCAGAACGGCCTGGCCGACGGCAGCCTGTTCTACATCTCCGGCCTCGAGGCTTTCAAGCTGCAGGAAGTTGCCAAGGTGTTCAACAAGACCGGCTTCGGCTCGCTGAGCACGCTGGTCGCGTTCATGAACCTGGACACGCGCGCCAAGCTGCCCAAGGAGGTGGTCGCCATCATCGACGAAGTGGCCGAGGAGTCGTCCATGCGAGTGGCCGAGATCAGCAAGCAGCGCGACATCGAGGTGGAAACGCGCGCCAAGGCCGCTGGCGTCAAGGTCAACACCCTGCCCGACGCGGAGAAGAAGCGCTGGGCCGAGCTGCTCAAGGACCTGCCCGGCAAGGCCGCCAAGGAGCTCGACGGCAAAGGCCAACCCGCCACCGAGGTGCTCAAGACCTACGTGCGCTTCCTGAACGAGGCCGGCTACAAGTTCCCGATCGACTACCCGCTCTGAGCGACGGCACCGCGCTCTGGTGACCACCCTCCCATCATCCGGCCGGACCACCCGTTCATGGCTGATCTGGCTCACCGCGATCGCGTGCCTGCCGCCACTGGGCCTCAACCTGCTCGTGCCGCTGGATGTGGCACTGCGCGATGCCCTCGGGCTCACGGCGGCGCAGGGCCAGGCAGCGATCGCACTCTACGTGCTGGGGCTGGCCATCGGCCAACCCCTGGCAGGGGTGAGCGCCGACCGCTGGGGGCGCCGTGGCACCCTGGTGGCGGGGCTGCTGCTGGCCCTGGCCGGCAGCGCGGCGGCCGCCCTGGCGCCGGACGCCGGCGTGCTGCTGCTGGGCCGTGGACTCACCGGGCTGGGTCTGAGCGTGGTGCTGGTGGTGCCTCGCGCCACGCTGCGCGACCTGTGCAGTGGCGTGGCGCTGCAGCGCGGCATGGCCATCATCTCGGTGGCCTTTGCGCTCACGCCCGCCGTGGCGCCGGTGCTGGGCTGGGCACTCCTGGTCTGGGGCGGGGGCTGGCGCGTGGCGCTGGGCGTGGTCCCGGTGTTGATCGCGCTGGGCGTGGTGCTCGCCGGCTGGCGCCACACGGAAACCCGACCCAGCGGCACCACCCCGCCGGACTGGGACACGCTGGGCGTGCTCTGGCACCACCGCGTGCCGCGCTGGGTGGCGCTGGGTTTTGCCGCGATCAGCTCGGTGTTCTTCCTGCTGATCGCCCAAGGTCCGGCAGCGCTGCGCGAGTCCGTGGGCCTGGACGGGCGCGAGATCGCCTGGGTGCTGGGCGGAACCTACCTGGGCTTTCTGGGTGGCAGCCTTTGGGCCATGCGCCAGGCGCGCCTCTGGAGTGGCCTGGCGCTGTGCACCTGGGGCGCCGGCCTGTCGGCGCTGGGCGTGATCGCGATCCTGGCATGTGCCTGGTGGCCCTCGCCCCTGGCGTGGATCATCGGCATGCTGGCCTACTCGGCGGGCCATGGCGTGATCTTTCCATCGGCGCTGAGCGTGGTGATGCAGGCCCTGCCCTCGCGAGCCGGCATGGCAGCGGCCTTTACCGGCATGCTGCAAATGGCGGTGGGCGCGGTGGTCAGCGGTGGGGCCGCCCTGCTGCCAGGCACCGCCACCCAGAGAACGGCCGTGGTGGCGCTGATCATGGTCGGCATGGGCCTGCTCGCCCTGCTCGCGGCCCATCGTCAAGGCGCCAGCGCGCGCCGTGAAAAAGATGCGTGAAGCTGAAAAACAAGGAGATTGAATGAAAACCTGGACCGATCGGGCCCTGCTGGGGCTGCATGTGGCGGGCGCCGTTGTGCTCGCCATCCTGACGCTGGTGATCTGCTACGACGTGGCAGGCCGCCTGTTGTTCAACCGCCCCTTCGCGGGCACCGCCGAGCTCGCGGGCGTGGGGCTGGTGCTGCTGACCTTCATGCAGGCGCCATACGTGATCCGCGAGCGCAAGCTGCTGCGCGTCACCTTCTTCCTGGATCGGCTGTCGCCGGCGGTGCGCAGCCAGCTCAATGCCTTCACCTACCTGCTGGGCGCGGCGTTCTTCATCGCCATGGTGATCGCGTCCTGGGAGCCCTCGCTGGCGGGCTGGAACAGCGGCGAGTTCTTTGGCAACGACGCTTTCCGCATCCCCGCGTGGCCGCTGCGCTTCGGCTCCATCGTGCTGTGGGTGGTGGCCGCGCTGGTGTGCATCGGCTTCGTCGCCGAAGGCGTGCGCGGCCGCCTGGGCGTCCAGGAAGAAGAACAACTGCCGGAATAGGAAACAGACCATGTCTCTCGAAATGTGGAGCGGCCTGATCGCGCTGCTCGTCCTCGTCGTGGTGGGCGTGCCCATCGTCTTCGCTTTCGCCGCCTCGGCCGCGCTGGGCCTGTACTTCGCGCTGGGCGGTGTCGACCCGATGATCAACCTGCTGCAGCAGTCCGCGCTCTCGGGCATCAAGGAATACAACTTCATCGTGATCCCCTGCTTCACGGTGATGGGCATGCTGATCGCGCACTGCGGCGCGGCCAGCGACCTGTTCAACGTGGTCAACCGAGGGCTGCGGGGCGTACCGGGCCGCCTGGCGGTGGCGACCGTGGGCGGCAACGCGGTGTTCGCCGCCGTGACCGGCGTGGGCGTGGCCGCCGCCGCGGCCTTCAGCCATGTCGCTTACCCGGCCATGCGCGAGGCGCGCTACAGCCGCAGCTTCGCCACGGGCTGCATCGCCGGCAGCTCCGTGCTCGGGCTGTTGATCCCGCCCTCCGTGTTCATGATCGTCTGGGCCATCCTCACCGAGCAGTCGGTCGGCAAGCTGTTCGCCGCTGGTGTGTTCCCGGGCCTGCTGCTGGCCTTCATGTATGCCGTGTATTGCATGGTCTACGCCAAGCTGCGGCCTTCGGCAGCCCCCGAAATCGCGAGCGAGGACCGCGTCGCCCTCACCCGGGCCCAGATCGGCGGCTCGCTCGGCGTAGGCCTTCTGATCGCGGTGACGCTGGGCGGCATCTGGTTCGGCTACTTCACCCCCACCGAGGGCAGCGCCATCGGCCTGGTGGGCTCGGCCGTCCTGGCCTGGGCCAAGGGCATGCGCTGGCGCGGCGTGTTCGACGCTTTCGTCGAGTCCGGCCGCACCGTCACGCCCATCATGTTGTTGCTGTTGACGGCCACGATCTACAGCAAGCTCATTGCGCTCAATGGCGTGCCACAGGAGGTGCAGGGCCTGCTGGCGTCCATGGGCCTGGGCACCGGGGGAACGCTGCTGTTCATGGTGGTGGTGTGGTTCGTCCTGGGCGCGATGATCGACAGCATCTCCATCATGCTGCTGACGGTGCCGATCTTCTGGCCGGTGGCCACGGCCCTGGGCATCGACCCGATCACGTTCGCGCTGATCGGCATCCTGGTGATCGAGGCCGGCGTGCTCACGCCCCCCTTCGGCATCGGTGTGTTTGTGGTCAAGGCCGCCATCCCGGACCGCAACATCAAGGTCAGCGAGATCTTCATGGGCTCGGTGCCGTACTGGGTGCTGATCCTGTTCCTGGCCTGGCTGATCTACGTCTGGCCAGCGCTGGCCACCTGGCTGCCGTCGCACATCTGAGTGCGAACGGCGTCCGGCAGCAGCGGCGTGCTCAGGGCACGCTGCGCTGCTTGAGCGACAGGACCGACAGACCGGCGGCGATGAAGGTGAGGCCCGCACCCACGTTCACACCGCGCACCACCTTCGGCCGCGCCTGCAGCCAGCCCGCCAGGCGGGACGCGAAGCCGCCCATGAGCGCGAAGATCACCGCCGTCATCAGCGCGAAGATCGCGCCGTAGACCAGCATCTGCACCACCACCGGGCCACGCCCCGCGCTCACGAACTGGGGCAGGAAAGCAAGCACGAACAGGCCCGGCTTGGGGTTGAGCACGTTGGACAACACGCCCGTGAGCAGCACCTTGCGCAGCGGCACGCGCGCCGAGGGCTTGAACGAAATCAGGTCACCGGCGACCAGCGCCTTGCAACCCAGCCACAGCAGGTACAGCGCGCCCACCACCTTCACGGCCCAGAACGCCTCGGGCGAGCCCTGGATGATGAGCGACAGGCCGAAGGTGGCCGCGAGCGTGTGGAACAGGATGCCCAGCCCCGCGCCGAAGGCCGAGAGTGCGGCGGCCAGTGGGCCCTGGCTCAGGCCCCGGCCGATGGCCAGGATGTTGTCGGGCCCGGGCGACACCACCACCAGGGTGCAGGCGGCCACGTAGGCCAGCAGGATCTCCGTCGGGAACATGGACCGCTCCTTCGCTCAGTGTTGGAAGTCGTATTCGATCGTCAGCGGCGCGTGGTCGGAAAACTTCTCGCCCTTGTAGATGGACTCGCTGCGCGCGAGCGCTGCCATGGCCGGCGTGGCGAGGTGGTAGTCCAGCCGCCACCCCACGTTGTTCGCGTAGGCCTGGCCCCGATTGCTCCACCATGTGTAGCAGGTGTCGGTGGTGTCGGGCTGCAGCCGGCGGTAGACGTCCACCAGCCCGGCCTCGTCGAGCAACTTCGTCATCCAGGCCCGTTCTTCGGGCAGGAAGCCGCTGTTCTTCTGGTTGCTGCGCCAGTTCTTCAGGTCTTTCTGCTGGTGGGCGATGTTCACGTCGCCGCACAGGATGAACTCGCGCCCACCCTTGAGCGCCTGCAGATGGGGGTAGAAGCCATCGAGAAAGCGGTATTTGGCTTCCTGCCGCTCGGGGCCCGAGGAGCCGCTGGGGAAATAGACGCTCAGGATGGAGAGCTTGCGCTGGGGCGTGTCGAAGCGCAGTTCGGTGAAGCGGCCCTCGGCGTCGAACTCGGGTGAACCGTAGCCGATGATCACGTCGCTCGGCTCGTGGCGGGTGTACACCGCCGTGCCCGAGTAACCTTTTTTCTGGGCGTAGTGGAAGTGCCCCTTGAGGCCGGCGATTTCTTCAAAGCGGCCGCTCACGTCGGCAGCCTGGGCCTTGACCTCCTGCACGCAAATACAATCGGGCCGGTGCGCGGCGAGCCATTTCTCCAGCCCCTTGGTGGTGGCGGAACGGATGCCGTTGAGGTTGAGGCTGGTCAGTTTGAACAAGGATCTCTCCATGGTGTTGGATACAGGCGCGGCGAAGGCCGGCGCGCCCGATGCTGCGCTCGCGCAGGAATTCGTGCAGTTTTGCGTCGATGCCGGCGTGTTGCGCTTTGGTGAATTCAAGACCAAGGCCGGGCGCATGAGCCCTTATTTCTTCAACGCCGGTCTGTTCGACGACGGCGCCAAGCTGGGCCGGCTCGCACAATTCTATGCAAAAGCCCTGGTCGCCAGCGGCATCGAGTTCGACATGATCTTCGGCCCGGCCTACAAGGGCATTCCGCTGGGCGCGGCCGTGTCCATCGAGCTCGCGCGGCTGGGCCGCAATGTGCCCTTCGCCTACAACCGCAAGGAAGCCAAGGACCATGGCGAAGGCGGCACGCTGGTGGGCGCGCCGCTCAAGGGCCGCGTGCTGATCGTCGACGACGTGATGTCCGCGGGCACCGCGGCGCGCGAATCCATCGCACTCATCCGCGCCGCTGGCGCCACGCCACACGCCATCGCGATCGCACTGGACCGCCAGGAAAAGGCCACCGAGGTCGGCAACGACGGCCAGGTGCGCGACGTGAACCACAGCGCTGTGCAATATGTCCAGCGCGAGCTGGGCATGCAGGTCTGCACGATTGCGAGGCTGGCCGATTTGCTGCACTATTTGACCGCCCGCTCTGGCGGTGAGTTCGATTCGCACCGCGAACGGGTGCTGGCCTACCGGCAACGCTACGGCGTGTCCTGACCCTTCTTCCACGATGACCCTGCACCACCCCTTGCTCTCTGTTCTCTCCCGTCGCCTGTGGCTGGCCGGCGGCGCGCTGTTGCTCGGCGGGGGCCTGTGGGACACGGCACACGCGCAGGCGGGCATGTACACCTGCAAGGATGCCAAGGGCAATACCATCGTTCGAGACCGCCCCATCGTCGAATGCCTGGACCGTGAGCAGCAGCAACTGGGCAACAGCGGCACCGTGCGCAAGACGCTGCCGCCGAGCTACACCGCCGACGAGCGTGCCAGGCTCGACGCCCAGCGCAAGCAGGAAGAGGAACAGCGCAGCCGCCTGCAGGAAGAGAAGCGCCGCGAGCGCGCCCTGATGATCCGCTATCCCAACCAGGGGGTGCACGACAAGGAGCGGGCCGACGCCCTGGCGCAGATCGACGAGGTCATCGGCGCGGTGAACAAGCGCGAACTGGCGCTGGTGGCGCAACGCAAGGACATCAACGTCGAGCTGGAGTTCTACCAGAACGACGTCAGCAAGGCGCCCAACTGGCTCAAGCGCAAGATCGAAGACAACGAGAAGCAGATGGTGGTGCAGAAGCGCTTCCTGGACGAGCAGGTCCAGGAAAAACAGCGCATCAACGCCCGCTTCGACGAAGAGCTGGCCAAGCTGCGCCAGCTCTGGACGGCCGCAGGCGGCAGCCGCACCGGCGTCGGCAGCCCGGCATCCGCCGGGCGCTGACCCTCAACCGAGTCTCTGGCGCAGCAGGTCGTTGACCTGTTGCGGGTTGGCCTTGCCCTTGCTTGCTTTCATGGCCTGGCCGACCAGGGCGTTGAACGCCTTGTCCTTGCCGGCGCGGAACTGCTCGACCATCTCGGCGTTGACGGCCATCACCTCGTCGATGATCTTCTCCAGCGCGCCGCTGTCGTTCATCTGCCTGAGGCCCTTGGCCTCGATGACGGCGTCCACCTCGCGGCCCTCGCCGGTCCACAGGGCGTCGAAGACCTGCTTGGCGGCGTTGTTCGACACCGTGCCATCGGCGATGCGCCCGATCACGGCCGCCAGTTGCGCGGCGCTCACCGGCACGCCGGCGATGTCGCGCTCCTCGGCGTTGAGCCGGCGCGAGACCTCGCCCATGATCCAGTTGCTGACGAGCTTGGCCTGGCCGCTGGCCTGGGCCGCCGCCTCGAAGTAGGCGGCCATCGCCGGGCTTTGCGTGAGCGTGGTGGCGTCGTACTCGGGCAGGCCGTAGTCGCGCACCAGGCGTTCGGCCATCGCGCGCGGCAGCTCGGGCATGGCGGCCTTCACCTGTTCCACCCAGTCGCGCGCGATCACCAGCGGCGGCAGGTCCGGGTCGGGGAAGTAGCGGTAATCGGCCGCGTCTTCCTTGGTGCGCATGGCGCGCGTCTCGCCGGTGTCGGGATCGAACAGCACGGTGGCCTGCTGGATCGCGTGGCCGTCCTCGATCTGCTCGATCTGCCAGCGCACCTCGTAATCAATGGCCTGCTGCATGAATTTGAAGCTGTTCAGGTTCTTGATCTCGCGGCGCGTGCCCAGCGGTGCGCCGGGCTTGCGCACCGAGACGTTGGCGTCGCAGCGGAACGAGCCTTCCTGCATGTTGCCGTCGCAGATGCCGATCCAGGTGACGATCTTGTGCAGCTCCTTCGCGTAGGCCACGGCCTCGGCGCTGGAGCGGATGTCGGGCTCGGTCACGATCTCCAGCAGCGGCGTGCCGGCGCGGTTGAGGTCGATGCCGCTCTGGCCGATGAAGTCCTCGTGCAGGCTCTTGCCCGCGTCTTCTTCCAGGTGCGCGCGCACCAGGCGCACGGTCTTCTTCTCGTCACCGAGGAAGAACGAGACCTCGCCGCCCTGCACCACCGGGATCTCGAACTGGCTGATCTGGTACCCCTTGGGCAGGTCGGGGTAGAAGTAGTTCTTGCGCGCGAACACGCTCTGCTCGGCGATGTGCGAACCCAGCGCCAGACCCAGGCGGATGGCAAGTTCGACGGCCGCGCGGTTCATGACCGGCAGCGTGCCGGGCAGGGCCAGGTCCACCGCGCAGGCCTGCGTGTTGGGCTCGGCACCGAAGGCGGTGGGCGCGCGGCTGAATATCTTGGATTGCGTGGCGAGCTGGGCGTGGGTCTCGAAACCGATCACCACCTCGTAGCCGCCGACCAGAAGGGATTTGCTGGAACTCATGTCAATAGCCTTGCGGAACGCGGGTGTGCCAGTCAGTCGCCTGCTGGAAGGCATGCGCGGCCTGCAGCAGCGGGCCTTCCTGGAAGTGGTTGCCCACGAGCTGCAGGCCCACCGGCAGGCCCCCCGCGCCGAAGCCGGCGGGCACGCTCATGCCGGGCAGGCCGGCGAGGCTGGTGGAGAGGGTGTAGATGTCGGCCAGGTAATTGGCCACCGGGTCGTTGCTCTTTTCGCCGAGCTTCCAGGCCACGGTGGGGGCCACCGGGCCGGCGATCAGGTCGCACCGCGCGAACGCGGCCTGGAAGTCCTGCGCGATCAGGCGGCGGATCTTCTGCGCCTGCAGGTAGTACGCGTCGTAGTAGCCATGGCTGAGCACGTAGGTGCCGATCATGATGCGGCGCT
>JAGKSX010000060.1 GCA_018993155.1 Hydrogenophaga sp. | reverse complement strand
AGGTCTGCGGCTGCAACGGCGTGACCAAGGGCAGCATCTGCAAAGCCATCAAGGACAAGGGCCTGTTCACGCTGGAAGAGGTGCGCAAGCACACCAAGGCCAGCGCCTCCTGCGGCTCGTGCACCGGCCTGGTGGAACAGATCCTGATGTTCACCGCTGGCGGCGACTACTCCGCCACGCCCAAAAAGAAGGCCATGTGCAGCTGCACCGAGCACAGCCACCAGGAAGTGCGCGATGCCATCTTCGCCAACAAGTACCTCACCATTGCCGAAGTGCAAAACGGCATGGGCTGGAAGACACCCAATGGCTGCTCCAGCTGCCGCCCCGCGCTGAACTACTACCTGATCAGCAGCTGGCCCAAGGAAGCCAGGGACGATCCGCAAAGCCGCTTCATCAACGAGCGCAGCCACGCCAACATCCAGAAGGACGGCACCTACAGCGTGATCCCGCGCATGTGGGGCGGCGAAACCACCGCCGACGAGCTGCGCCGCATCGCCGACGCGGTGGACAAGTACAAGATTCCCACCGTGAAGGTCACCGGCGGCCAGCGCATCGACCTGCTGGGCGTGAAGAAGGAAGACCTGGTCAACGTGTGGAACGACATCGGCATGCCCAGCGGCCACGCCTACGCCAAGGCCCTGCGCACGGTGAAGACCTGCGTGGGCAGCGAATGGTGCCGCATGGGCACCCAGGACAGCACCCAGATGGGCAAGGACCTGGAGCGTGCGCACTGGCGCATGTATGCACCGCACAAGGTCAAGTACGCCGTCTCCGGCTGCCCGCGCAACTGTGCGGAAGCCGGCATCAAGGACGTGGGCATCATCGGCGTGGACAGCGGCTGGGAGATGTACATCGCCGGCAACGGTGGCATCAAGACCGAAGTGGCGCATTTCTTCGTCAAGCTCAAGACGGCCGAAGAGGTGCTGGAGTACACCGGCGCCTTCATGCAGCTCTACCGCAAGGAAGGCTGGTACCTGGAGCGCACGGTGCACTACGTGAGCCGCGTGGGCCTGGACTACGTGAAGAAGCGCATCCTCGAAGACGCCGAAGGCCGCAAGGCCCTCAACGAAGAACTGCTGTTCGCGCTGGACGGCGAGCCCGACCCCTGGTTCGAGCACCAGAAGGCCGCGGTGGACACGCGCCAGTTCATTCCCATCAAACCCGTTTCGCTCGAAGGGAGCGCCGCATGAACGACTGGATTGCCATTGCCCGCGTGGACGACATCCCCGTGCTCGGCTCGCGCTGCGTGCAGCGCGAAAAAGGCCTGGATGTGGCCGTGTTCCGCAACGACCGGAATGAGGTGTTCGCCCTGCTCGACCGCTGCCCGCACAAGGGCGGCCCGCTGAGCCAGGGCATCGTGTTCGGCACGAACGTGGCCTGCCCGCTGCACAACTGGACCATCGGCCTGGACAGCGGCTGCGCGAAGGAGCCCGACGAAGGCTGCACGCCGCGCTTCGCGGTGAAGGTGGAAGACGGTGTGGTGCACCTGAACGCGCAGGAACTCGCGACGCAGGCGACCGACCTCACCCGGCCCATCGCCGGCCCCGCCCGCAGAACCGTTCCCGCATGAACCCGATCACCACCCGCTCGACCTGTCCCTACTGCGGCGTGGGCTGCGGTGTGTTGATCGAGAGCGTGGGCAGCCAGATCACCGGCGTGCGCGGCGACCCGCAGCACCCGGCGAACTTCGGCCGTCTCTGCACCAAGGGCCAGACCCTGCACCTCACCGCGTCGCCCGCGATCGCCGAGCAGACGCGCCTGCTGCAGCCGATGCAGCGCGCGCAGCGCGGCGCGCCCGCGTCTCCCCTGGCCTGGGACGCCGCGCTCGACCTCGCTGCCGGGCGCTTCGCCTCGGTGGTCGAACAGCACGGCCCGGACGCGGTCGGCTTCTACATCAGCGGGCAGTTGCTCACCGAGGACTACTACGCCTTCAACAAACTCGCCAAGGGCCTGATCGGCACCAACAACATCGACACCAACTCGCGCCTGTGCATGAGCAGCGCGGTGGCCGGCTACAAGCTCACGCTGGGCGCCGACGCGCCGCCCGTTTGCTACGACGATGTGAACCACGCGCAGTGCCTGTTCATCGTCGGCAGCAACGCGGCCTTCGCGCACCCCGTGCTGTTCCGCCGCATCGAGGAGGCGCGCAAGAACAACCCGGCCATGAAGGTGATCGTGGCCGACCCGCGCCGCACCGACACCGCCGGCCTCGCCGATCTCTACCTGCCCCTGCTGCCCGGCAGCGACGTGATGCTGTTCCACGGCCTGCTGCACATCATGCTGTGGGAAGGCTGGATCGACAGCGACTACATCGCCGCGCACACCAGCGGCTTCGACGCGCTCAAAGCCCTGGTGCGCGAGCACACACCTGAACGCGTGGCCCAGGCCTGCGGCCTGCGGCGCGAAGACCTGTTCACCGCCGCGAAGTGGTTCGCGACCTCGCCCGCCACGCTCAGCCTCTACTGCCAGGGCCTGAACCAGAGCAGCAGCGGCACGGCCAAGAACGCCACCCTGATCAACCTGCACCTGGCCACGGGCCAGATCGGCCAACCCGGCGCCGGCCCGTTCTCGCTCACCGGCCAGCCCAACGCCATGGGCGGGCGCGAAGTCGGCGGCCTGGCCAACCTGCTCAGCGCGCACCGCGACCTCGCCAACCCCGAGCACCGCGCCGAAGTGGCCGCGCTCTGGGGCGTGCCCTCGGTGCCCGAGAAACCCGGGCTGAGCGCCGTCGAGCTGTTTCAGGCGGCGGCCGACGGCCAGGTGAAAGCGCTCTGGATCGCCTGCACCAACCCGGCCCAGTCCATGCCCGACCAGGCCACCGTGCGCCGCGCGCTGGCGCGCGCCGAGTTCGTGGTGGTGCAGGAGGCCTACGCCACCGCCGCCACCTGCGAATTCGCCGACCTGCTGCTGCCCGCCACCACCTGGGGCGAAAAGGACGGCACCGTCACCAACAGCGAGCGCCGCATCAGCCGCGTGCGCGCCGCCGTGCCCGCGCCCGGCCAGGCACGGCACGACTGGCGCATCGTGGTCGACGTCGCCCAGCGGCTCGAAGCCCGCTGGCGCCCCGGCCAGCCCACGCTGTTCCCCTACCCCGATGCCGAGAGCCTGTGGCTGGAGCACCGCGAATCCACGCGCGGGCGCGACCTCGACATCACCGGCCTGAGCTACG
Organism: Hydrogenophaga sp.; assembly: GCA_018993155.1. Taxonomy (GTDB): domain Bacteria; phylum Pseudomonadota; class Gammaproteobacteria; order Burkholderiales; family Burkholderiaceae_C; genus Hydrogenophaga. Next base: position 68,492 of record JAGKSX010000060.1, on the reverse strand, counting down.
CCATGCTCCAGCAGCAGGGGCCGCAGCAATGGCCCCTCAAGGCCGGAGAATCGCAGGGCCGCCAACGCCTCTACGAAGACGGTGTGTTCGCCACGCCCGACGGCAAGGCCCGCTTCGCCGCCCTGCCCTTCGTGCCGCTGGCCGAGCCGCGCGAGTCGCGTTACCCGTTCTCGCTCACCACCGGCCGCCTGCGCGACCAGTGGCACGGCATGACCCGCACCGGCACACTGGGCCGGCTGTTCGGCCACGTCCCCGAACCCTCGGTGCAACTGCACCCGCAGGACATGGAACACCGCGGCCTGAAGGACGGCGATCTGGTGCACGTGACCAGCAAGCGCGGCTCCATCCTGGTGCCCGCCGTGGCGTCCGATGAGATCGGCCTGTCGCAGGCCTTCATCGCCATGCACTGGGGCGCGGAATACCTCGGCGGCCTGAGCAGCACCGGCGAGCCACTGGCCGGCGTCAACGCGCTGACCACCTCGGCCTGCTGCCCCACCTCCAGGCAGCCCGAGCTCAAGCACGCGGCGGTGAAGGTGCTCAAGGCCGAGCTGCCCTGGACGCTGCTGGCCTTGGGCTGGCTGCCCGACACCCAGGCACTGAAAGCGCGGGAAGGCCTGCGCGCGCTGATGGCGCGGTTTCCGTTCGCCTCGTGCGTGCCGTTCGGTCGCGAACGCACCGGTGTCCTGTTCCGCGCCGCCGCGCACGAGGCGCCCGAGCCCGAACTGGTCGAACGCATCGAAGCCCTGCTGGGCCTGCAGACGACCGACGCACTGCGCTACGTGGACAAGCGCCTGGGCCAGCGCCGCACCGCGCGCCTGGTGCGCGAGGGCGACACCACCCGGCTCGAGGCCTTCGTGCTGGCCGGCGACACACGCGCCGAGGTCTGGATCAAGCCCCTGCTGCAGGACGGGCTGCCCGCCGCAGCATACGGCCGCCTGCTGCTCATGCCGGGCGCCAAGGCCCCCCTGGCCGTGGTGGCCAGGGGCCGGCAGGTCTGCACCTGCTTCAACGTGGATGAAGACGCCATCCAGGCCCGGCTGGCCCGTTGCGAAGGCAGCGACGACCAGCGGCTGGCGGCCCTGCAGGCCAGCCTGCAATGCGGCACCCACTGCGGCTCCTGCGTGCCCGAACTCAGGCGGCTGGTGCGCGCCAGTGCGTCCCTGGCCCAGCCCGCCTGACCAGGCAGAACGCCCATATAACGATAAGTCATCAAACTTGCCGGACAATTCGCCGAAATTTGCAAGTCATGGCCATCAGTCAATACATCAAGGAAATCGGTCGGGGCAAGGACGGTGCCCGCTCGCTCACGCGCGAGCAGGCCACCGACCTGCTCGGCCAGGTGCTGGACGGCACCGTGACCGACCTCGAGGTCGGCGGCTTCTGCCTGGCCATGCGCATCAAGGGCGAAACGCCCGACGAGATGGCGGGCTTCCTCGATGCCACCCACGCGCGCCTGCGCCGCCTGCCCGACAACGGCCTCTCCACCGTCGTGCTGCCCAGCTACAACGGCGCGCGCAAGCTGCCGGTGCTCACCCCGCTGCTGGCCCTGCTGCTGGCGCGCCGGGGCGCGGCGGTGCTGGTGCACGGCACGGCCACCGAGAACCAGCGCGTGTTCGCCTCCCAGGTGTTCGACGCGCTGGGCGTGCCTTCGGCCAGCGCGGCGCCCACGCTCGGCGCGGGCGAGGTCGCCTTCGTGCCCACCGAGGTGCTCAGCCCCGCCCTCAAGCGCCTGCTGGACGTGCGCCGCGCGGTCGGCCTGCGCAACCCCGCGCACAGCCTGGTGAAACTCATGAACCCGTGCGAAGGCAAGGCCTTCATCGTCGGCAGCTACACCCACCCCGAATACGCGACCTCCATGGCCGCCACCTGGGCGCTCACCGGCGCGCACGCGCTGCTGCTGCGAGGCACCGAAGGCGAACCCGTCGCCGACGCGCGCCGCACGCCGCGCATGGAGGTGTTCCGCGACGGCGAGCGCTCCGAGGTGCAGGCCCAGCAGGACGGGCCGCTGGCCAGGCTGCCGTCGCTGCCCGCGGTGGACGCCTCGCACACCGCCGCTTACATCCGCGCCGTGCTCGATGGCGCGGAGCCCATCCCCACACCGATTGCCCTGCAGGTGGAACACATCTTGCGAGAGGTCGTGCAACATGAAACCGCAACCCATGCCCTCGCCGTCTGAGTTCCTGCCCGGTACCGTGGCCCTGGTGGGCGCCGGCCCCGGCGACCCCGAACTGCTCACGCTCAAGGCCGTCAAGGCCATCAGCGCGGCCACCGTGCTGCTGGTCGACGACCTCGTGAGCGAAGGCGTGCTCGCCCACGCTTCGCCGCGCGCGCGCATCGTGCACGTGGGCAAGCGCGGCGGCTGCAAGAGCACGCCGCAGGCCTTCATCGAGAAGCTCATGTTGATGGCGGCCCAGGAAGGTGAAATGGTGGTGCGGCTCAAGGGCGGCGACCCGTTCATCTTCGGCCGTGGCGGCGAAGAGGTGGAGCACCTGCGCGCCGCCGGCATCGAGGTGCAGGTGGTCAATGGCATCACCTCGGGCCTGGCCGGGCTCACCTCGCTGGGCGTGCCGCTCACCCACCGCGAACACGCGCACGGCGTGGTCTTCGTCACCGGCCATGCCAAGCCGGGCGATGCCGGCACCGACTGGCAGGCCCTGGCCACCACCGCGCGCGACGCCAGGCTCACGCTCGTGATCTACATGGGCGTGTCCAGCGCCGCGCAGATCGAGCAGGACCTGCTCACCGGCCTGCCGGCCGACACGCCTCTGGCCGTGATCCAGCACGCCACGCTGCCCCAACAACGGCACGCGCTCACCACACTGGGGCAATTGAGCGCCACCATCGAGCGCGAAGGCCTGGGCAGCCCGGCCGTGATCGTGGTGGGTGACGTGGTCCGCGGCATCGCGGCCGTGCAGGCGCCCGAGGCGGCCGCGCGCGCCGCCTGAACACCGCCCGGGCCACCATGGCCCGGCGATTGCTTGATGTCAGCCCCATGACATCCCTCGCCCCCACCCGACCCGTTCGCCGCGACACGCCCGCCCACATCGCGGGCCTCTCGCTGGTCAACCTCGCCGCGCGCCAGCGCATGCTCTCGCAACGCATGATCCTGCAGACCGTGCTCGCCGCCAACGGCGAGGCCGGGCGCTTGCAGGCCGCGCAGCGCAGCCTGCAGATGTTCAGCGAAAGCCAGCAGCACCTGCTGGGCACGGTGGACCAGCTCGAAGCGCAGGGCGCCCGCAAGATCCGCGAGACCTACCACGGCACGCGCGGCGTCGGCCCGGTGGTGGAAGCGTTCATGCAGCTCATGCGCAACGCCCTCGAACAGATCGAGGCCTACAGCCCGCGCGTGCCGAACACCATGACAGAACTGGTGGAGCACACCGACCGCATTCTCGAAGCCCTCAATGCCGCGACCACCGCCTTCGACGAGGTGGCCAAGGCGCGCTCCGACGCGATGATGAAAGAGCTCACGGGCATCGTCGGCGACATCCAGAGCGTGGCCAAGGAGGCCAAGGTGGTGAGCTTCAACGCCCAGGTCGTGGCCGCGCGGGCGGGGCAGCACGGCCGCGAGTTCGCGGTGGTGGCCAACGTGCTATCGGACATCACGGGCGAGATCGACGGGCTCACGCGCAAGGCCGCCACCCTCGCCGAACGAAGCCGGCACGCAGGCTGACAGCGCGGTGCGCCTACACTGCGCGCCATGCAAGATTTCGACGCCATCGTCATCGGCGCGGGCGCGGCCGGTCTTTTCTGCGCCGGCATCGCCGGCCAGCGGGGCCAGCGCGTGCTGGTGCTCGACCACAGCGACAAGGTCGCGGAGAAGATCCGCATCTCGGGCGGCGGGCGCGCCAACTTCACCAACCGCGAACTCGACCCGCAGGCGCCGCACAAGCACTTCCTGAGCGCCAACCCGCACTTCTGCCGCTCGGCGCTCTCGCGCTACACGCCGGCCGATTTCATCGGCCTGGTGCAGCGCCACGGCATTGCCTTCCACGAAAAGCACAAGGGCCAGCTGTTCTGCGACCACTCGGCCGACGACCTGATCCAGATGCTGCTGCGCGAATGCGACGCGGGCGGCGTGCAGCGCTGGCAGCCCTGCGGCGTGAAGGCCGTGCGCCAGGGCGGTGACGGCGTGTACGAGCTCGACACCGACCGGGGCCCGGTGCGCGGCCGCGCGGTGGTGATCGCCACCGGCGGCCTGTCCATCCCCAAGATCGGCGCGAGCGACTTCGGCTACCGCGTCGCCAGCCAGTTCGGCCTGCGCCTGGTGGCGCAGCGCCCGGGCCTGGTGCCGCTCACCTTCGACGGCGATGGTTGGGCCCCCTACGCCGGTCTGGCCGGGCTCGCGTTGCCGGTGCGCATCGAGACCGGCGAGAAAAAGGGCCGCATGGCCTTCCTGGAGGACCTGCTGTTCACCCACCGGGGCCTGTCGGGGCCAGCCGTGCTGCAGATTTCCAGCTACTGGCAGGAAGGCACGCCCATCCGCCTGAACCTGGCCCCCGAGACCGAGCTGCCCACCGCCCTGGCGCGCGCCAAGGCCAGTTCGCGCAAGCTGCTGGGCAACGAACTCGCCAACCTGGTGCCCAGCCGCCTGGCCGAGGCCTGGGTGCAGCAGGACGCCGACTGGCAGCGCCCGGTGGCCGAAGCCTCGGACAAAGCCCTGGCCCGGCTGGCCGAGCGCCTCTCGCGCTGGGAACTCACCCCCACCGGCACCGAGGGCTACCGCAAGGCCGAGGTCACGCTGGGCGGCGTGGATACCCGTGACCTCTCGTCCCAGACCCTGGAATCGAAGCAGCCGGGCCTGTATTTCATCGGAGAAGTGGTGGACGTGACCGGTTGGCTGGGGGGCTACAACTTCCAGTGGGCCTGGGCCAGCGCCCACGCCTGTGCACAGGCGCTGTGACCCCCACGCTCCGCCGCTGCGCGGGTCGCTGCCCCCCGAGGGGGCTGTTTTGCCTTGGGGCGGCCCGGCGGCAAAACTTGCCTCCTACCTTTGCGATTTGGTAGCCACCCTCATGGAAAGGGCTATAATCCAGGGCTTTGCTGGCAAATCCCCGTCGGCCAATACTAGTTAATGACGGGACATTTTGCGGAAACGACGCCCGGGCCCGATCTTCCCGTTCATCCTCTTTCCGCGCATTCTGGACATCCTTCGCCAATGACGACCATCCGTGTAAAAGACAACGAGCCCTTTGACGTCGCCCTGCGCCGTTTCAAGCGCACCATCGAAAAGCTCGGCCTGCTGACCGATCTGCGCGCCCGCGAGTTCTACGAAAAGCCGACCGCCGAGCGCAAGCGCAAGAAGGCTGCCGCCGTCAAGCGCCACTACAAGCGTGTGCGCTCGATGCAGCTGCCCAAGAAGCTGTACTGAGCACGAGCCACCGGGCCCTGCCGCCCGGTCGCGAACAAGCCCGCTGGAGGACGCTCAGGCGGGCTTTTTTGTTTCCGATTCCTCTCTCGACCCTCCCAGGAGCCTCCATGAGCCTGAAAGACCAGATCACCGAAGACATGAAAGCCGCCATGCGCGCCAAGGACAGCGAGCGCCTGGGCACCATCCGCCTGCTCACCGCCGCGATGAAGCAGAAGGAAGTGGACGAGCGCGTGGAGCTGGACGACGCCATGGTCATCGCCATCGTGGACAAGCTGGTCAAGCAGCGCAAGGACAGCATCGAGGCCTTCACCAAGGCCGCTCGCCAGGACCTGGTGGACAAGGAAGCCGCCGAAATGGCCGTGTTGCAGGGCTACCTGCCCGCGCGCCTGTCGGCCGACGAAGTGGCCGCCGAGGTCAAGGCCATCGTGGCCGAACTCGGCGCCAAAGGCCCGGGCGACATGGGCAAGGTCATGGGCACGGTGAAAGCGCGCCTGGCCGGCAAGGCCGACATGGGCCAGGTGTCTGCGGCGGTGAAAGCCGCCCTCTCCGGCGCAGGCAGCTAAGTCAAGACATGCCGTGGATCCGGCTCCGCCGATCCACAGGCATGGCTCCCCCGAGGGGTGACGCGCCGCCGGCGCGGCGCGGGGGTGGGCCTAGCTCCCCGCCACCTTCATTCTGTTGATCAGGATCGAACCGGTCGTTTTCGCACCGTAGTTGTAGGCATCGGCCCCGATGGCCTCAATGCCCAGCAGCATGTCCTTGAGGTTGCCGGCGATGGTGATCTCGTGCACCGGGTAGGCGATCTCGCCGTTTTCCACCCAGTAGCCCGAGGCGCCGCGCGAGTAGTCGCCGGTCACGTAGTTCACGCCCTGTCCCATGAGCTCGGTGACGAACAGGCCGCGGCCGAGCTTCTTCAGCATGGCGCGCAGGTCGTCGCCCGGCTGCGTGAGCCGGCTGGTGAGCGTGAGGTTGTGCGAGCCGCCGGCGTTGCCGGTGGTGCGCATGCCCAGCTTGCGCGCCGAGTACGTGGAGAGGAAATAGCCCTGCACCCGCCCGCCCGAGAGCACCTTGCGCTTGGCTGTGCGCACGCCTTCGTCGTCGAACGGCGCGCTGCCCTTGCCATTGCGCACGTGCGGGTCTTCCAGGATGTCCAGGTGCTTGGCCGTCACGCGCTTGCCCAGGCTGTCGTGCAGGAAGGTGGTGTTGCGGTACAGCGCGCCGCCGCTGGTGGCCTGCACGTAGCTGCCCAGCAGGCCGGCCGCCAGGGGCGACTCGAACAGCACCGGGCATTCGGTGGTGGCGATCTTGCGGCCGTTGAGGCGCGCCAGCGTGCGCTCGGCGGCGTAGCGGCCCACCGCCTCGGGCGTGGCCAGCTCGCCGGGCGAACGCATCGAGCTGTACCAGTAGTCGCGCTGCATGTTGGCGCCCTTGCCCGCGATCGGCGCCACCGACAGGCTGTGGCGCGAACTGGCGTAACCCCCGCTGAAGATGCCGGGCTTGCCGCGCTCGCCGCCGCGCAGGTGCGCGGTGAAGAAGTGCGACTGCTGGGCCGACACGCCGGCCCCTTCGCTGTTGCTGATCTTCCTGCTGGTGGCGAAAGCCGCGGCCTCGCAGGCCAGGGCGATGCGCGCGGCCTCTTCCGAATCGAGCGACCAGGGGTGGAACAGGTCCAGGTCGGGGTAGCTGTCGGCCACGTCCTGGGCGTCGGGCAGGCCGGCCACCGGGTCTTCGGCGGTGAAGCGGGCGATGTCGTAGGCGGCCTGCACCGTCTGGCGCACGGCGGCGGCGGAGAAATCGGAGGTGGACGCGTTGCCGCGCTTCTGTCCCAGGTAGACCGTGACGCCCAGCGACTTGTCGCGGTTGCGCTCCACGTTCTCCAGCTCGCCCTTGCGCACCGAAACGCTCAGGCCGGCGCCCTCGGACACCTCGGCCGCCGCGTCCACAGCACCGAGCTGTTTCGCGTGGCCCAGGGCCAGATCGACCAGTTCCTCGAACTGGCTGCGGGCGTACTGGAAACCGGAAAGGGGGGAACGGGGGTCTGCCGCAGGGGCTTGGGAGGGTTTTTTCATGTCGACGGCTATGATACTTGCCGCCCCTTCCGGCCGCTGCCATTCGCGCAGAAGGCCTATTCAACGATCCACATGTCCCGCAAACCCACCAAAGGCTATTTCGTTCGTGGCCAGTTCGTCGCCCTGGGCAGCGAGCTGGACCTCGAGCTCAAGCGCGAGCTCAAGGGCGACGCCGAAATGAGCAAGACCGACCTGAAACGGGAGAGCGACCGCCTCCAGGCGCTCGGCGAGAACCTGCTCACCCTGCGCGCCGACCTGACGCAGAAGCTCGACCTGCCGGAGAAGCTGCTGGACGCGGTGGCCGAGGCCAAGCGCATCACCAACTTCGAAGGCCGCCGCCGCCAGATGCAGTTCATCGGCAAGCTGATGCGCGCGCTGGACGAAGACACCATCGCCGCGGTGGAAGCCGCGCTCGACGAGCAGAACAAGGGCTCGGCCAAGGGCACGCTCTCGCTGCACCTGGCCGAACAATGGCGCGACCGCCTGATCGCCGACGACGACGCGCTCACCCAGTGGCTGCAGCTCGACGCGGGCGCCGACGTGCAGCACCTGCGCGCGCTGATCCGCCAGGCGCGCAAGGACGCCCAGGCCACGCAGGCGCAGGAGCGCCCCGGCGAGGCCGTGCGCCACGGCAAGGCCTACCGCGAGATCTTCCAGATCGTCAAGGCCACGCTGAACCAGGGCGAGGACGACGACGGCCCCCCCACCGACGAACAAGACCAGCCATGAGCGAGACGACCACGCCCCCCTCGGCCGACCCGGTGCGCATCGGCATCGTGTCCATCAGCGACCGCGCCAGCACCGGCGTGTACGAAGACAAGGGCCTGCCCGCGCTGCAGGACTGGCTCACGCGCGCGCTCAGGAACCCGATCACCTTCGAACCGCGCCTCATTCCCGACGAACAGGCGCGCATCAGCGCCACGCTGATCGAACTGGTGCACGCCGGCTGCTCGCTGGTGCTCACCACCGGCGGCACCGGCCCGGCGCTGCGCGACGTGACGCCCGAGGCCACGCTGGCCGTGGCGCACAAGGAAATGCCGGGTTTTGGCGAGCAGATGCGCCAGATCAGCCTGGCCTTTGTGCCCACCGCCATCCTCTCGCGCCAGGTGGCGGTGATCCGCAGCCAGAGCCTCATCATCAACCTGCCCGGCCAGCCCAAGGCCATCGCCGAGACCCTCGAAGGCCTGAAAAACGCCGACGGCACGCAGCGCATCAACGGCATCTTCGCCGCCGTGCCCTACTGCATCGACCTGATCGGCGGCCCCTATCTTGAAACGCACGACGAAGTCTGCAAGGCCTTCCGCCCGAAGTCCGCCGTGCGCCCCGCCCGCTAACCCATTCCAGCGACCCGCCATGAAGATCACCAAAGACACCATCGTCACCCTCACCTTCCGCGCCGTCGACGCCAAGGGCAAAGTGCTCGAAGACGGCAAGGAACCGCGCGCCTACCTGCACGGCGGCTACGGCAACACGCTGCCGGGCGTCGAACTGGCCCTGGAAGGCCAGGAAAAGGGCTTCAGCACCACCATCAAGCTGCAGCCCTCGCTGGCCTTCGGCGAGCGCGATGAAAGCCTGGTGACCTCCATCTCCAAGAAGGACTTCCCGCCCGGCGTGAAGGTGGGCGGCCAGCTCGAAGGCAGCGATGCCGATGGCAACCGCCAGATCTTCACCGTGACCAAGATCAAGGGGGACACCGTCCTGCTCGACGGCAACCACCCGCTGGCCGGCCAGGACCTGACGTTCACGCTCAACGTGATCGACGTGAAGGCCGCCTCAGCCGAAGAGATCGCCCATGGCCACGCCCATGGCGCGCACGGACATCATCACTGAACGAAGCCCTTCCGCGCACCACCACGCGTGACGCGGAGCGCCGGGTGGCCGGCGCAGCGAAGTGAAGGAGGAGACCCGGCGAAGCCGGGTCGGGGGACATGAGCGGAGCCGGCCACCCGGCGCTCCGCGTCACTTCCCGACCAGCTGATTGAGCTTTTCAGCCTCGAAGCACTCTTCGCGCGCCGCGTCCTGCGGCACACAATCGCGCTTCTTCGCCTCGGCCAGGGTCTCGATGGCCTGCCAGAGCAGCGCGATCTGGTGCTCCTGCCCGGCGGCGTTGTCGATCAGGCCGCGCATGGCCTGCGACAAGGGATCGTCGTCCTGCGTGATGCCGTAGGCCTGGAACTTCTGGCCCTGCTCGGTCACGTCGGCGCTCTCGCCGGTCTTGCTCGGGATGATGCGGGCCGGAATGCCCACCGCCGTCGCCCCTGCGGGCACCGGCTTGATCACCACCGCGTTGCTGCCGATCTTGGCACCGTCGCCGACGACAAAACCGCCCAGCACCTTGGCGCCCGCGCTCACCACCACGTCGCGGCCGAGCGTCGGGTGGCGCTTGGTGCCCTTGTAGAGCGAGGTACCGCCCAGCGTGACGCCCTGGTAGATGGTGCAGCCGTCGCCGATCTCGGCAGTCTCGCCCACCACCACGCCCATGGCGTGATCGAAAAACACGCGCTCGCCCAGCTTGGCGCCCGGGTGGATCTCGATGCCGGTGAACCAGCGCGAAATGTGCGAGATGAAGCGACCCAGCCACTTGAAGCCGTGGTGCCAGCACCAGTGCGCCGGGCGGTGCAGCCAGACGGCGTGCAGCCCGGGGTAGCAGGTGATCACCTCCCAGGTGCTGCGCGCGGCCGGGTCGCGGTCAAGCACGCACTGGATGTCGGAGCGGATGCGGTCGAACATAAGCCGGCAGTCTATCGCTTCGCCTTCTCGGCGGCTTGCAGCATGGCCTTGGCGACACCTCGAAGAATGTGGATTTCCTCGTCGCTGGGCGCGGCCCGGTTGAAAAGCTGGTTCAGGCGCGGCATGAGCTTCTTGGGCGCCTCGGGGTCGAGAAAGTCCACCGCCACCAAGGCGCGCTCCAGGTGGTCGAGCATGCCGCCCAGGGCCTGGGCATCGGCTTGCGGCCGCTCGGCCACCACCGGTGGCGCCCCGAAGCCGCCGAGCGCCTGGCGCCAGTCGTAGGCGATCAGCTGCACCGCCGCGGCGAGGTTGAGCGAGCCGAAGGTCGGCGCGGTGGGGATGCTCAGCGCCACGTGGCAGCGGTACACGTCTTCGTTGCGCATGCCGAAACGCTCGGACCCGAACAGAAAGGCCACCCCTGACGGCGGATCGCCCGCGCCCAGCAGCTCCGTGAAGTGCTCGCGCGGCGCGCGCGTGGGCGGGCCGAAGTCGCGCGGCGTCATGGCGGTGGCACAGAGGTGGCTCATGCCCTCCAGCGCCTCGTCCAGCGTGTCCACGATGCGCGCCTGGGCCAGCACGTCGTTGGCCCCGCTGGCGCGCTGGATGGTTTCCTCGCGGCGCAGCACGTTGGCCCAGCGCGGCTGCACCAGCACCAGGTCGTCGAAACCCATGACTTTCATGGCGCGGGCGACACCGCCCACATTGCCGGCGTGGCTGGTCTGGATCAGGACAAAACGGGTGCGCATGCGAAAAAGGGCGGGGACGGTAAAATCCCGGGTATTGTCGCCGCCCGCATCGCCGGGCTTCGTCACCCGCTCTTCCACCACTGCCGCGCCCTCCCCCTGCGGAGCGCGCCGAGGTTCACAATTCATGTCGTCCACACTCCACCCCATGCTCAACGTGGCCATCAAGGCCGCACGCACCGCTGGCACCCTCATCAACCGCGCCGCGCTGGACGTGGAGTCGGTCCGGGTCTCGGTCAAACAGACCAACGATTTCGTGACCGAGGTCGATCAGGCCGCCGAGGCCGCGATCATCGACACCCTGCTCACCGCCTACCCCGACCACGCGATCTGGGCCGAGGAATCGGGCAAGCGCCCGGGCAAACATGGCGGCGCAGACCATGTCTGGATCATCGACCCGCTGGACGGCACCACCAACTTCATCCACGGCTTCCCGGTCTACTGCGTGAGCATTGCGCTCATGGTGGGCAACCGGCTGGAGCAGGCCGTCGTCTACGACCCATCGCGCAACGACCTCTTCTGCGCCACGCGCGGGCGCGGCGCCTACCTGAACGACCGCCGCATCCGCGTGGCCAAGCGCACCACGCTGCGCGACTGCCTGATTTCCACCGGCTTCCCATTCCGCCCGGGCGACGCCTTCCAGACCTACCTGCAGATGTTCGGCGACGTGATGCCGCGCGTGGCCGGCGTGCGCCGCCCCGGCTCGGCCGCGCTCGACCTGGCCTATGTGGCCGCGGGCTTCACCGACGGCTTCTTCGAAATGGGCCTCTCCCCCTGGGACGTGGCCGCCGGCGCCTTGCTGGTCACCGAAGCCGGCGGTCTGGTGGGCAACTTCACCGGTGAGTCCGACTTCCTCGAACAGAAGGAATGCCTGGCCGCCAACCCCAAGATCTACGGCCAGCTGGTCGGCCTGACCGGCAAGTACAGCAAGTTCGCCAGCGCGGGCGACAAGGCGGCGGTGCGCCAGGCGCGCGCCAAGCCCACCGCACCCGCCAACGCACCGCAGGACACACCCGCCGCCGACGATGCGGCAGCGCCCGACAACGCCGTCGGCAGCTGACCCGGAGCGCGCCCCGCAACAAGAGGGGCAACACCCACCAGGGGCATCCAGGGTCCGGCTTCGCCGGCCCGAGATGCCGTCCCCCCTCGAAGCGCCGAAGGCGCGCCACGGAGGGGGGAAGCCGCACAGCGGCGCAGGGGGGTGTTTCCTTCAGCCCAGCGGCAGGCGCAGCCAGAAGGTCGAGCCCTCACCGGGCGCGGATTCGGCCCAGACGCGCCCGCCATGGCGCTCGACGATGCGCGCCACGATGGCCAGCCCCACCCCCATGCCGGGCACGCTGCTGCCCGCGTGCAGGCGCTGGAACAGGCCGAACAGCTTCTCGGCGTGCGCCATGTCGAAGCCCATGCCGTTGTCGCGCACGAAATACGCGCGCTGGCCCGAATCGAAGCCCACCGCCAGTTCGGGTTGCGCCAGGTGGCGCGAGTACTTGAGCCCGTTGTCGATCAGGTTGGACAACACCTGGCGCAGCAAGGTGGCATCGCCCATCGCCTGCGGCATGGCCTGGATGTCGATGCGCGCGTGGTTGGTCTGCGGCGAAAGCGTTTCCACCACCGACTGCGCCAGCGCGGCCATGTCCACCGGCACGGGTTCGAGGTCCACGCGCACCACGCGCAACAGCTCGAGCATGTCGGTGATCATCTGGCCCATGTTGCGCGACGAGCGCGCGATGCGCTCGAACATGTCGCGCCCGGTCGGGCTCAGGCGGTCGGCCTCGTCCTCCAGCACGATGGACGCAAAACCGTTGACCGACCGCAGCGGCGCGCGCAGGTCGTGCGCGATGGAGTACGAGATGGCCTCCATGTCGCGCATGGAGCGCTCCAGTTCGGCCGTGCGCGCGCCCACCCGCTGCTCCAGGCTGGCGTTGAGCGCCTTCACCTGCTCCTGCGCGGCCACTCGCTCGGTGATGTCCAGGTGCGTGCCCGACATGAACGTCGCGCGGTCCTGCGCATCGCGCTTGTGCACCCGGCCGCGCGTGTTGACCCAGATCCAGTGGCCGGCCTTGTGGCGCATGCGGATGTCGCACTCGTAGTACGGCAGGATGCCCGCGATGTGCTGGTCGCGGATCTGGTCGGCCCGCTTCAGGTCGTCGGGATGCACCAGCGCCTCCCAGGTTTCGGCGCGCATGGGCTGCAGCTCGCGCAGGGTGTAGCCCAGCATCTCGGCCCAGCGTTCGTTGACCGTGAGCACGTTGTCGGGGATGTTGTTTTCCCAGATGCCCGGCCGCGTGGCCTCCAGCACCCAGGCCAGGCGCTGGCGCTGCTCGCGCAGCGCCTCCTGGGCCTGCATGTAGGAACTCACGTCGGTGAAGGTGCGCACCATGCCTCCGTCGGGCAGCATCCGGGAGCGCATCTCCAGCGTGCGGCCATCGCGCGTCTTGCGCCAGTATTTATCGGGCGGTGGCACCGGTGGTCCGTGCATGAGGTGGGCGTGGGCAATCGGGTCCACCCAGGACAACCCGGGCCCGAAGTCGCCGCGCTCGGTCTGGAAGCGCCGCACCTGTTCCAGCGTGGGTTGCCCTTGCAACAAGGCTTCGGGCAGGTCCAGCATGTCGAGCAGGCGGTGGTTGTAAGCCGTGATGCGGTTGTCCGCGTCCACCCGGCACAGGCCCTGTTCGATGCTCTCCAGCGTGGCCCGCAGGTCCAGGCTCTTTTCGGTCAGCAGCTCGCTGGTGATCTCCAGCTGCTCGCGCGTGCGGCGGCGCTCGATGTGGCCGCGCCAGGCCAGCACCAGCTGGCGCACCGCCCCCAGCAGGGGCTGCAGGAATTCGATGTCGTCTTCGCTGTAACCCCCCGGCTGGTTGGCCAGACCCACCATGGCCACGAGCCGGTCGCCCACGGCCAGTGGCACGCACAGAAAGGCGTCCATGGGCGGATGACCACCCGGCAGCCCCCCGGCGTGCGGGTGGGTTGCCGGCTGGTTGGCGATCAGGGGCTCGCCCGTGAGCATGGCGCGCCCGAACAGGGTGTCGAGGTTGCGGAACGCCATGCCCGCCTCGGCCTGGCTGGCGTACATCAGGCGGGACGCCTCGTCCCAGGCGATGTTGGTGATGGCGCTGGTGCGCAGGTAGGGCGCGCCAGCGTCGGTGTAGAGCACCTCGCCCACGAAGCCGTAGGCGCTGCCGGTGACCGAGAGAAAGGCCTGCAACAGCCCTTCGAAGGCCTTGCGCTTGTCCTCGGCCTCGATGAACACCGACTGGGCCAGGCGCACCGCCTCGAGCATGCGGTGCTGCCGCTCCAGCTTCTGCGTGGCCAGTCGCGCCTCGGTCACGTCGGTGGAGAAGCCATGCCAGAGCACCGAGCCGTCGGCCTCGCGCTGCGGCACAGCCTCCACATGGTGCCAGCGCATCCCGGCCGTGGGAAGGCACACGCGGTAGGTCTGGCGCCAGGGCGTGAGATGCCGGGCAGAGGCGCCGAGCGAGGCGATCATCTCCGCGCGGTCATCGGGATGCACCCGCCGGAACAGCACGTCCGCATCCTCCTCCAACTCGGCCGGCTCGATCTCGAGCATGGTGCGGACCACGTCGTTCACATACGAGATCACGCTCTTGCCGTCGGCCCGCAGGCGCGCCTGGTACATCATGCCGGGCACCCGGGCCGCGATGTTCTGCAGCAGCTTGAGTTGTTCGGCCAGGCGCTCGCTGGCTTCGCGCTCGGCCGTGATGTCCTGCACCACGCCGAAATCGGTCTGCGGGTTGCCGGCCACGCTGGTCTGGCCGATGCGGGTGCGGAACCAGCGTTGCTGGCCATCGGGCAGCTGCCAGCGGAACTCGACCTCGCGCCCATCCATCGCCTCGCGCGCGGCCTGCCAGGCGGGCAGGTCGTCCGGGTGAATGCCCGCCCGGCCGTCTCCGCGCGCGATCAGGTCGCGCGGCTCCAGGCCGGCGATCTCGAACAGGCCCAGCGACCACACCACGCTGTCCGAGTGCTGGGCGTTGGTCCAATGGCCCACGCGGGCCAGCTTCTCGATCGCGGCGTGCAGCTCCACCTGCTGCTGCAGAACGAGGTTCGCCTCGCGCAAGGCGGCTTCGGTCTGCAGCCGGGCTTCCATCGCCTCGAACTCGCGGGTGGCTTCGGTGATGTAGACCAGCGCCAGGGGCTCGGGCAGCGTGTCCACCACCGTGGTGTGCAGGCGGACCCGGTGCATCACGCCGTCGCGCAGGCGCAAGTGCTGCACCGTGTCGAGCGACGGCAGCTGGTTCACGAAGCGCGCGCGCTCGTCGGCGCTGGGCCAGTGCCCGAGCTCCACGGTCGTGCGGCCGATCGCCTGCTCGCGGCGCTGGCCGGTGAGCGCCAGCCAGGCGTCATTGACCGCCAGCAGGCGCCCGTCGCTCAGGCGCGAGACGCTCGCGGCCAGCGGCGAGGCCAGGAAGATGGCCTCGAAAGGCAAACCCGCTTCCGGCTGCGGGGCAAACGCTGCGCGCCCGACGGTGGACGGGGGTTCGGGAACAGTTTCGGCCATGCGCGCTCGTGAAAGGGTGGGAGGACGGAAACAGGCTCAAATTGTGCCGGACTGTGCGGCTTGCGGTGCGTGAAATTGGCCTGCTAAAGTGGCTTGCTCTTCACCACGACGCGCCCCGGAGACCATGAAACCCACCTCGCTGCGCCAGCAACTCACGCGCGCGGCCATGCTCACCACGTTCCTGGCGATCCTGCTCAGTGCGGGCGCCCTGCTCACCTACGAGCTGATGGTCTACCGCCGCGTCGGCATCGCCGACATGCGCACCCAGGCCGATCTGATCGCGCGCTCCATCGCCCCGGCGCTGGAATCGCGCAACACCCAGGCGGCCTGGGAAAACCTCTACCTGCTGCGCCAGCAGCCCCAGATCCGCGCCGCCGCCGTGTACGGCCGCGACGGCGCGCTCATCGCCTCGCACACCACCACGAAAAGCGAGCTGCGCGCCCGCATCCCGCTGGCATCGGACGCCTGGGGCCCGCGCTTCAGCGGCGCGTCGCTGGAGATGGTCCGCCCCATCGAGCACAACGGCGCGCGCATCGGCATGCTCTATCTCAAGGCCGAACACGGCGTGTGGCAGCGTTTCGTGGACTTCGCGCTGATCGTGCTGGCCGTCAGCGCGGTGAGCCTGGTCGCGGCCTACTACCTGTTCGTGCTCCTGCAGCGCCGCATCACCGCGCCGCTGGAGAAGATGACGTCGGTGGCGCGCGACGTGATCGGCAGCCACAACTGGTCGCTGCGGGCACCGGCCACCGACTACAAAGACCTGGACGTGCTGGTCGACGCCTTCAACCGCATGCTCTCCGAATGCGAAATCCGCACCACCGAACTCGAACGCGAGATGGTGACGCGCCAGGGCGTCGAACGCGAGCTGCGCCAGGCCGACCGCCAGAAGGACACCTTCCTGGCCACCCTCGCCCACGAATTGCGCAACCCCCTCTCGCCCATGACGAGCGCGGTGGCCCTGCTGCAGATGCCGCAGGTGTCGCCGCAGGCGCGGGAGAAGGCGCTGACGGTGCTCGAGCGCCAGCTGCAGCACATCGTGCGCCTGGTCAACGACCTGCTGGACGCCTCCCGGGTGACCACCGGCAAGTTGTCGCTCGACACGGCGCCGGTGAACATCGGCGAGCTGCTGCTCACCGCCATCGAAGGCGCGCAGGCGCTGGCGCAACAGCATGGCCTGCAGCTCACGCTGCACCTGCCCGATGCCGCGCTGTATGTGAACGGCGACGCGGTGCGGCTGACGCAGGTGTTCTCCAACCTGCTGAACAACGCCTGCCGCTACACGCCGCACGGTGGGCGCGTGGACCTCTCGCTCACCTCGACACCATCGTCGGTCGAGGTGACGGTGGTGGACACCGGCATCGGCGTGGAGCCTGCCATGCAGGAACGCATCTTCGACCTGTTCGAACAGGCGGACCAGTCCATGCAGCGCGGCAGCGCCGGGCTGGGCGTGGGGCTGACGCTCTCGCGCCAGATCATCGAGCTGCACGACGGTTCGCTGTCCATGCACAGCGAGGGCCTGCACCGCGGCTCGTGCTTCACGGTGCGGCTGCCCCGCCTGCACCGGGAGCCGCCGCGCGACGAGGCCTCCGCCGTGGCGCAGGCCCATGCCCAGCCTTCGCGCCCGCTGCGCATCCTCATCGCGGACGACAACGTCGATCTGACGGTGAGCCTCTCGGCCGTGCTGTCCTCACACGGCCACCAGGTCGAGGTCGTGCACGATGGCGAAGCGGCGGTTCGCGCGGCGCGCGCGCAGGTCCCGGACGTGGCGCTGCTGGACATCGGCATGCCCGGGCTCGATGGCCACCAGGTGGCGCGGGCGCTGCGCGCCGATGCCACCACAAAAGGCATCCGCCTCGTGGCCATCACCGGCTGGGGCCGCGACGCCGACCGCGAGGCCGCGCGCCTGGCCGGCTTCGATCAGCACCTGCTCAAACCGGTGAACCCCGAACAGCTGCTTCGGCTGCTGAGCGAGCAGCCAGAAGCGCCCCGTGCCCCGCCGGTCTGAGCCTCAGGTCGAGACGGCGAGGCCGTCGTGGCGCTTGCGTCGGCCCACGGCCTCGATGCGCAGCATCTGACGGTACTTGGTGACGGTGCGCCGAGCCACCGTCAGGCCCTGCCGGGCGAGCTGGCGCGTGATCTCGGCGTCCGACAGCGGCCGATCGGTCGACTCGGCTTCGATGATGTCCTGGATCAAGCCCCGGATCGCGGTGCCCGAGCAGGCTTTGCCATTGGCGCTCACCATCGCACGCGAGAAGAAGTGCTTGAGCTCGTACACGCCAGTGGGTGTGGCCATGTATTTGTTGTTGGTGACGCGCGAAACCGTGGATTCGTGGATGCCGACCTCGTCGGCGATCTCGCGCAGGCCCAGCGGCTTCATCGCCATGCTGCCGTATTCGAAGAAGTGGCGCTGGCGCCGCACGATGGCCTGTGACACGTCGAGGATGGTCGAGAAGCGCTGCTCGACGTTGCGCAAAGTCCAGCGCGCCTCCTGCAGGTGCGCGCCCATCTCGGCGTTCTCGGCGCAGCGGTGGCGCTGGAACAGCTGGGCGTACACCTCGTTGATGCGCACCTTGGGCACCACCGCGGCGTTGAGCCGCACGTTCCACGCGCCCCGGTCCTTCTTCACGATCACGTCGGGCACGATGTAGTTCACCCGGGAAGAACTCAGGCGCCAGCCCGGTCGCGGGTCGAGGTGGCGGATGCGGTCGCACACGGCCTCGACCTCGCCCACCGAGGCGTCCAGCGCCCGCGCCAGGGTCGGCACATCGCGCGCCGCCAGGCTGTTCATGTGGTCGTTGACGATGGCGCGCGCCATCGCGCGCACATGGGGGCATTCGATCTCGCCCAGCTGCAGGCTGAGGCATTCCGCCACATCGCGCGCGGCCACACCGGCCGGCTCCAGCGACTGCACCAGCTTGAGCGCGATCTGCAGGTCTTCCAGCGTCGCTGCGGGCACCACGTCCGCCACCTCGCGCAGTTCGTTCAGGGGCGTGCGCAGGTAACCGTCGTCATCGAGCGACTCGACCACCACGCCCGCCAGCGCGAGGTCGCGCGGCGACAGGGCCATGGTGCCGAGCTGCGCGTGCAGGTGGGCATTGAGCGGAGTTTCCTCCATCATGAAATCCAGCGCGGACACATCCCCGTCGTGTCCCTGGCGCGCCGGGGTCAGGCCATCGGCGAGCCACAGGTCGCTGTCGGACGCCATGGACCGGTCGATCTCGGCCTCCGCCGGCGCCGCCAGATCGGTCTCGCGCGGTCCGTCGTACACCTCGCCAGCCGCTTCGCCCGCTCGGGTGTCGATGTCACCGTCCCGCAGGCCTTCGCCCTCGTCATCGTCATCGCCCTCTGCTGCTTCAAGGAACGGGTTGCGCCCGAGCACGTCGCGCACCACGATGCCGAAATCCAGCGAGGACATCTGCAGCAGGCGCACGGCATGCTGCAAGCGGGGAGACAGGGTCTGGGTCTGGCTCTGGCGCTGGTCGGCGCGGGCGTCCATTTGGATCATGCGGTTCTCCTCCGGTAAGACAGGGTCGGCGGTGTCGCGAGCTGCGGCCGCCTCAGACCAGCTTCTATGCAACCACCATGCCGCACCAGAGCAGAAGACACAAATTCCCACAAAACCCCGTCCCCGCCGCGCCCTCACAGAGGGACACGGCGCGCACCTTTCCGAACATTCAGACACAGTGGTTCGGAACGCCCGCCAGACCGGCCCGGGCAAGGGAGCATCTTGCCGCAATATTTGCCGAAACGGGCCCACGCGGACTAGTGCATCGACTCGCGTCGAAAGAGGTTGATGAGCGCCAGCAGGATGATGGCGCCGATCAGCGACATGAGCATGGCGCCCACGTTGACGACGCTGTCGTTGAGGGTGTCCACACCCATCAGGGGCGCGAGCACCCAGCCACCGATGGCGGCCCCCACGATGCCGGCCACGACATTGCGCGCGATGCCTTGGCGGCCATCCGTGGACATGACCACGCTGGCCAGCCTGCCCAACAGGCCGCCGGCCGCCAGCCAGAGGATGATGTTGATCATGGCGTTGCTCCTCGTTAGAGTGGTCGCAGGAAGATCCTTCGAGCCTGCCGGGGCAATCCCCGCTCCCGGTGGGCGCAGGCACAGCACCTGCCCTGTGCAGGTCCCACCCGCCGCCCTGCGGCGGGCCAACGCCACAACCGCAGCAGGAGATTTCCCATGAAGCAAGTGAAAGATGTGATGACAAGTGGCGTGCGCACACTCGGCCCCCAGGACAGCGTGGTGCTCGCGGCCCAGGCCATGGAAGAACTGGACATCGGGGCGCTGCCGGTCTGCGATGGCCAGCGCCTCCTCGGCATGGTGACCGACCGCGACATCGTGGTGCGCGGCGTCGCCCAGGACCTCGCGCCCGGCAAGACCAGGCTCGAGGACGTGATGAGCGCCCAGGTCGAATGGGTGTTCGAGGACGAAGGCCTGGCCGAGGTCGCGGCCAAGATGCAGCAACTGCAGATCCGCCGCCTGCCCGTGCTCGACCGCGACAAGCACCTGGTGGGCATCCTCTCGCTGGGCGATCTGGCCGCCAGGGGCGACGTGCAGCAGGCCGGCGCCGCGCTGGCCGACATTTCCGAGCCGGCCCGCCCGACACGCACCGGCCAATCGGTCGCCAGCGGCCCCGCCGGGGGCGGGGAAAGCCTCTGAAAGGCACGCGATGCTCTTTCGCGTGATGAAAGCCGCCGTCGTCAACTGGATCGACGACGACGCGCCCAGCATGGGCGCCGCCCTCGCCTTCTACACCCTGTTCTCCGTCGCGCCCATCCTGCTGATCGTGATCTCGGTCGCGGGCCTGTGGTTCGGTGAAGCCGCCGCGCGCGGCGAGATCTTCGCGCAGCTCTCCCAACTGGTCGGCAGCGACAGCGCGCTCACCATCAACAGCCTGGTGGAAGACGCGAACCGCCCGGCCGCCGGCATCGTGGGCACGGTGGTGGGCCTGGGCGCGCTGCTCATCGGCGCCACCACCGTGTTCGCCGAGCTGCGCAACGCCATGGACCGCATCTGGCGCACGAACGCCGAGCACCCCAAGCGGGGCGGCGTGCTCGAGCTGCTGCGCGCGCGCCTGGTCTCGCTGGGCCTGGTGCTGGCCATCGGTTTCCTGCTCATGGTCTCGCTGGTGCTCAGCGCCGCGCTGGCGGCCCTGGGCAAGTGGGCCGCGCCCTGGCTGGGCGAGCTGGCGATGCTTGCGGGCGCGGTCGACTTCGCCCTGAGCCTGGCTTTCCTCAGCGTGCTGTTCGCCATGATCTTCAAATGGATGCCGCGCGTTCCGCTGGCCTGGGGCGATGTGTGGATCGGCGCCGTGATCACCGCCGTGCTGCTCACCGTGGGCAAGTCCGTCATCGGCACCTACATCGGGCGCAGCGGCGTCGCCTCGGTGTTCGGCGCGGCCTCCTCGCTGGTCATCTTCCTGCTCTGGGTGTACTACTCGGCGCAGGTGTTCCTGCTCGGCGCGGAATTCACGCGCGCCTTCACCCTGCGGCATCAGACCGCCACCCGCATCACCGAGGACCTCGCGCCGTGAACCGTGCTTTCACCTGCATCTGCGGGCAACCGATCTTCTTTCGCAACAGCGTGTGCCTGGGCTGCGGCCGGGCGCTGGGCTACGACGCCGCGCGCGGCAAGCTGCTGCCCCTGGAGCCCACCGGCGAAGCCGGCTGGTGGCGCAGCAGCGAGACCGGCACGCGCCAGCGCACCTACCAGCGCTGCGAGAACCTGTCCTCGCCGGCCGCGTGCAACTGGCTCGTTCCGCCGTCCAAGCCACGCGAGCAAACGCCCTCGCTGTGCCTGTGCTGTCGGCTCACGCGCACGCTGCCCGACCTCGACGTGCCGGAACACGCCGGCTGGTGGCACCGCATCGAACAGGCCAAACGGCGCATGGTGTCCTCGCTGCTCGCCCTGCGCCTGCCCATCGTGCCGCGCAGCGAAGACCCGCAGCGCGGGCTGGCCTTCGACATCCTGGTCTCGCAACCTGGCCTGCCGCCCGTGATCACCGGCCATGCCGAGGGCGTGATCACCCTGGACGCGGCCGAGGCGGACGACGCCACGCGCGAGCACCGCCGCACCTCGCTGCGCGAGCCCTACCGCACACTGCTGGGCCACCTGCGCCACGAGTCGGGCCACTACTTCTGGCAGCGCCTGGTCGATGGCAAGGAATGGCTCGAGCCGTTCCGGGCCGTGTTCGGCGACGAGCGCACCGACTACGCCCTGGCGCTGCAGAACCACTACAACCAGGGCGCGGCAGCGGACTGGAGCTCGCGCCACGTGAGCGCCTACGCCAGCAGCCACCCCTGGGAAGACTGGGCCGAAACCTGGGCGCACTACCTGCACATGCGCGACACGCTGGGCACGGCGCGCGGCTTCGGCATCCGGGGCGACCGCGTGGAACTGGCCTGCGAACCCTTCGGCCCCGACGTGCTGAGCGAGGACGGCAACGGCAACGGGGCCCTGGACGCCACCGACGAGCAGTTCCTGCTCTGGCTCAACCACTGGCTGCACCTCACCGTGGCCCTGAACGAGATCTCGCGCAGCATGGGCGTGGCCGACTTCTACCCCTTCGTGCTGTCGCGGCCCGCCGTGCGCAAGCTGCACCTGGTGCACCGCGTCATTGCCCACCACACCCCGCGGGACGGCCGGCGTCGGCGCCCGCTGACGCCACCCCCGACTCAGTCGTAGGCGCGCGGGAACATGATCTGGAAGGTCGTGCCGGAGTGGTCCGAGTCGACCTGCACCGTGGCATCGAGCACCTCGCACAGGCGCTTGACGATGGACAGGCCGATGCCCTCGCCGTGCACGTAGTTCTCGGTAGATTCGCCCGGCGGGGGCACGCCGGCGTCCTCATCGTGAATGTGCGTGATCTGGTTCGCTTGCGTGTCGCTCACGACCTGCTCCGCGTGCTGGGTGGCCACCTCCAGCGCGTCCTTCAGCTCCGAGGACTTGGCCTGGTGGATGCCCGGACCGGTGTCTTTCACGATCAGCTTCCAGCGATCCGGGTCCTCGGCACCGCCATCGGCCCAGGTGACCTCCACGCCCCCGGTGCGCGTGTAGCGGATCGCGTTGAGCACCAGGTTCTGCACGATGCGTCGCAGCTTCACCGCATCGGACTGCACCACGAAGGGCGACGGCCCGTTCAATCCGAAGGTCAGGCCCTTCTGCTGCGCGTGGTCCTCCAGCGCCTCCCACAGATCGCGCAGCGGCGGCGCGACGTCCATGGACTCGAGGTTGCGCTCCTCCTGCCCGCTTTGCAGCCGCGCCAAGGTGGTCACATCGTCCAGCAGCTTGTGCAGCGCCTGCACGTTGTGTCCCAGCAGGCGCAGGAAGGTCTCGCGCGCTGCGGGATCGGCCTGGCGCGCACCCAAGCCGGCGGTGGCGTTGGTCACCACGCCCAGGTTGCCGCGCAGGTCGTGCGCGGCTTCCTGCCAGAGCAGGGCGCGCTGCTGCTCCATGCGGCGCAGGGCCTCCAGGGCCTCCTCCAGCCCGCGCGCATAGGCGGTGGCCTCCAGTTGCTGCAACTTGAAGTACTGCGCGGTGCTCGCGCTCACGGCCAGGCTGTAGACCTGTGCCCACACCGCGCGCGCCATGGCCATCGCCGCCACCGAGTGGCCCGACGCCAAGGCCTCCAGTGCGTTGACCACGCATTCGTTGAGGCGACCGAGTTCCCGCACCACCTCGGCCAGGCCAAAGCCCTGCTGCCAGCGGTGCAGGCCGTGCGCCGCGGCGTCGCCCAGGTGCGCGGTTTCCACGCGGGGCGCGCGCAGTTGCTCCTCGAAGCCTTCCAGCACGGCGGGGATGTGGTCGTTGAGCTGCGTGTGCGGCAGCGAGGCGCCAGTGGTCAGCGTGGCATCCGCCGCGACGCTCGCGCGCCACGCCTGCAGAATGGCTTCACGCCGTTGCGTCAGTTGGTCCGCCAGCGCGATGAGTTCTTTTCCATGCAGGGGCATCAGTAGGCCTTGAAGGTGGGTGGCGACAGCGGCGCTCAGGGCTCGCGCGTCATTCTGCACCCGAAAGCCACCGCCTGTTCAATGTCCCCCGTCGGCCGGGGGGTCGGCCTCGCTCTCCTTGCGGATCGAACGCCCCCAGCGGCGCAACCACACCAGCACCAGCAGGATGAAGGCCGTGGCCAACACGGCGGTGCCCGTCTGGCCGAGCCCGGCGGCCACGCCGATCGCGGCGGTCGCCCAGATGGTGGCGGCCGTGGTCAGCCCGTGGATCCGCCCCTCGCTCTCGTCCTTGAGCAC
Source organism: Hydrogenophaga sp. (assembly GCA_018993155.1). GTDB lineage: Bacteria > Pseudomonadota > Gammaproteobacteria > Burkholderiales > Burkholderiaceae_C > Hydrogenophaga. The sequence goes on along the minus strand of JAGKSX010000060.1, from coordinate 44,802 downwards.
CGCCCCAGCGCCGAGAAAGCCGATGCCCGATACCAGGCCCTGCACCACGCGGCTGAGCTGCTCCTCGTTCATGCCGGATGCCTGCGGCACGAGCACGAACAGGGCCGCGCCCAGCGCCACCAGCATGTGGGTGCGCAGCCCGGCCTCGGCATCGCGCCGCTCGCGGTCCCAGCCGATGGCCGCGCCCAGCAGCAGGGCTTCGCCCATGCGCCAGGTGGCGCGCGTGATGCGCTCGACATCGGCAAGGTCGCCGAACTCCGCCTGCACCGTGGTCCAGATGGTCTGCAGCACGGACATCGCGGTCAGCCTTGCGGGGGCGTGGACGGCGACGGCGCCGCGCCGTCGTCCCGCCATTGGGCAAGGCTGCCCATGAGCGCGCCCAGCGGGATGGGCTTGGTGAAGTACAGGTCGAACCCGGCGGCCAGCGACCGTGCCCGGTCTTCCGGCTGCGAACGGCCGGTCACGGCGACGATCATCATGCGCCGCTCCGGCAAGGCATCGCGCAGGCAGCGCGCCACCGTATTGCCATCCATGCCGGGCATGCCGATGTCGAGGATGCAGACATCGGGCTGCAGGCGCTGCGCCATCTCGAGGGCCTGCCGCCCGTCGTTGGCGATGTGCACGGTGTGGCCGTCCACCTCCATCAGCAGGGCCAGCGACTCGGCAGCGTCGCGGTTGTCGTCCGCGACGAGCAGCTGCAGGCCGCTGCCCGCAGGCGATGGATGGGGTTCGTACATGCTCGGCTCGCCCGCGCTGGAGGTCTGAAGAACCATTCTTTTTCCATAGGTTGTCGGATCAGGCCTACACAAGGCAAACGGCGCGCCCGGTTCGGTTCCCGCTGGCAAAAAAAAGGATGCCGAGGCTCGGCATCCCGAAAAAAGCGCCGAAACCGGCCTCAGAACCGGTGCATGTAGCCGATGCTGGTGGTGTCCACCTCGCGCTTGCCGATGCCCACGAAGCGCACGTCGTAGCGGTTCCACTCCAGCACGATGGAGGAGCGCGGGCTCAGGTCGAAGCCGATGCCCGCGCCGTAGGAGCCTTCCCACCCGCTGGCCTTGCCGGTGGCGATGCCCGAGCCCGGGCTGGCCGAGACCTCGCTGCGGCCATAGGTGGTGCCGACCTTGCCGAACAGGTGCACCACGCCCAGCGGCACGCGCCCCACCAGGCTCAGGTTGATGCCATGCGCCTCGGCCTTGCCACCGCCGCGCTCCATGTCGCCCAGGTTCACGTAACCCAGCTCGGCACCGACGTAGCGGTTGAACATCCCGCCGGTGTACAGGTGGTACGAGGTGCTGCTGTCCGAACAGGCGAAGCCCCCCACGCAGCCCAGGTCGTAGTCGGGTTTGCCGACGTTGACGCCGACGTAGCCGTGCGAGGTGTACGGAATCACGGAGAAGTTGCCTTCGCCCGGTGCGTAGGCGCGCCGCTGCGCCGCCGTGCTGGTGGTGCCTGCCTGGGCCACCACCGTGGTGTCCAGAGGGGTGGGCGGCGTGCCCGACTGCGCGGAGACCGAGCACGCAACGGCCAGGCCGATCGCGGCCAGCGGCCACGCCTTGAGATGGTGAAGTGAGCGGTTCATGGGGAGGTCCTGGTGGGTTGGAAAAACACTGCGCCTGAAATGGAATGCAGCGCTCCACCACGGCAAGCGGGATGCCAGGTGCGCGCCATCGGACATCGAACCGCGGACGGGCACGCGGATTGCCCGCCTCCCCCGGGGCGCCAGGCATGTGTGCAGCGACAGTGCGGCACCCTGGGGCCAGGCATTCGATGTTTTCCATCCATCCTTCGAAGCGCGAACCGGGTGCTCTGTCGGCCCGAGGCTTCTCCATCCGGACGCGCCTGATCGCCCTGGTGCTGGCGGTGCTGCTGCCCGCGCTGTGCGCCGCCGCCTGGGTGCTGGGCCTGACCTACCGCATGGAACGCGAGAGCAGCGAGCACGTGCTCGAAGAGACCACCCGCGCGCTGTCCATGGTGCTCGACCGCGAGCTGACCCAGCGGGCCGTCGTGGTGCGCGCGCTCGCGAGTTCCAGGCTGCTCGACACAGCCCCCCAGCTGTCGCCCGCCGCCCTGCGCGATTTCGACCAGCAGGCGCGGCGCACCCTGACCGGGCTGGAAGGCTGGCTGGAGCTGCGCAGCGCGGACCAGGTGCTGGTCAACACCCGCCAGCCACCCGGCACCCGGCCGCGCGCGGCCCCCCGGCTTGCGCTGGTCGACCGCCCGATGATCCAGCCGCTGCGGCAGAACGCGGCACTGGGCATTCAGTACGCCGCGCTGGTGCAGCCGGTGCTGCGCGACGGCCAGGCGGTGCTCAACCTGTCGCTCGCGATGCTGCCGAACGAGTTCCAGCGCATCATCGACGAACAGCGCCTCCCTGATGGGTGGCTGGCGGCCATCATCGACAACCAGGGCCGCGTGGTCGCCCGCCATCCCGGCGGCGGCGCCCACGCCGGTCGAGCTGTCACGGCGGACCTCCAGGCCCACCTGGCCGCCGAACGCGAGGGCCTGATGCACACGGTCTCGCTCGATGGCCACCCCGTGACGCTGTACTTCCACACCTCGCCACAAGGCTGGACCTACGTCACGGGCATGTCGCGCGAGCAGTTCGTAGGCGCGGTCCCGCGCGCCGTGCTGCAGGTGGCCGCCGCCATGCTGGCGCTGCTGGTGGTCTCGCTCATCGCGGCGGCCTGGGTGGCGCGGCGCATCGTCCAACCCATCCACACCATCGAGCAGATGGCGCTGGACCTGCGCGAAGGCCGCCCCCTGCGGCGCACGCGCACCGGCTTGCTGGAGTGCGACCAGGTCGCGCTGGCGCTGCACGATGCGGGGCACGCCATCCGCCACGCGCGCATCGAACTGGAACGCCAGGTGAGCGATGCGGTGGAACGCACCCGCAAGCTGGAGCAGCGGGCCTCGCACAACCACCGGGTGGAGGCCCTGGGCCGGCTCACCGGCGGCATCGCCCACGAGTTCAACAACCTGCTGGGCATCATCAGCAACTGCGCGCACCTGATGCGCCGCCTGGCCCCGGCCCCCGCCATCCAGCCCGCGATCGACGCCACCCTGAACGCGGTCGACACCGGCAGCCGCCTCACCCAGCACCTGCTGCGCTTTGCCGGCCGCCAGACCGTGCACCCGCACATGCTGCAACTCCAGACCTTCCTGCCCGAGACCGCCGAACTGCTGCGCACCTTGCTGGACCGCCGCGTCACGCTGACCACCGAAGTCGACGACAACACACCCGCCGTGCGGCTCGACCCCAGCGAGCTGGAACTCTCGCTCATCAACCTGGCGCTGAACGCGCGCGAGGCCGTTCCTGCCCATGGCCACCTCTGGCTGGGCGCCGCTCCGGCCGAGCCCGACGATCTGGAGGGCTTGCCCAGCGGCAGCTATGTGCGCATCACCCTGCGCGATGACGGCCATGGCATGGACGACACCGTCGCCCACCGCGCCTTCGAGCCCTTTTTCTCGACGCGGGAACCGCACGAAGTCGCCGGGCTGGGCCTGAGCCAGGTCTACGGCTTCTGCCTGCAGGCCGGCGGCCGCGCGCGCCTGGAGAGCATGCCGGGCCTGGGCACCACGGTCACGCTGGTGCTGCCCGCCCACACCGGTGAACCCGCCGACGCGCGCCCCGCCCCGCCGGCCTCGCCCGCCGCCATCGCCGGCACCCGACTGCTGCTCGTCGAGGACAACGAGGCCTTGTGCGAAGCCACCGCGGCTGTGCTCCGCTCCTACGGCTGCGACGTGGTGTGCGCCGCCGGCGCGGAGGAAGCGCTGCGGCTGATCGACACGCCGCCCAGCTTCGATGTGGTGGTCACCGATGTGCTCATGCCCGGCAAGATGGACGGCGTCGCGCTCGCCAACCATTTGCGGCAAATCTTGCCGCAGCTGCCCGTGGTGCTGATCAGCGGCCATCACGGAGACACCGTCCCGCCGCCGGGCGTGCGCCTGCTGCGCAAACCCTGCCCGCCCGAAGTGCTGGCGGGCGCCATCGGAGAAGCCATCGCGCAGCGCCCGCTCTGAGGCACCCCACCCAGCGGGTACGCCGTGTGCCCATGAACAGACGTCGGATGGGTCGGGACTTCGAGTCCCCCGGTTCGGCTTCCCGTTCACAACCTCGAAGGAACGCCAATGAAAGACACACGCACCATCAACACGCTCAACAACCTCATCGAGACCTGCAAGGACGGTGAGTACGGCTTCAAGGCCAGCGCGGACCACGCCGTGGACCCGCAGATCAAGTCCCTCTTCATGAGCCGCGCGGAAGACTGCCGGCGCGCCGCCGCGGAACTGCAGACCATCGTGATGCAGCAAGGTGGCAAACCCGAAGACAGCGGCACCGCCACCGGTGCGGCCCACCGTGGCTGGGTGGCCGTCAAGGGCACCCTGGCCGGCTACACCGACCTGGCCATGCTCGAAGAGACCGAGCGCGGCGAAGACGCCGCCCTGGCGCGCTACCGCTCCGCGCTGAAGGATGACTTGCCCGCCGACATCCGCAGCGTGGTCGAGGCCCAGATGCAAGGCGTGCAGCGCAACCACGACCAGATCCGCGCGCTGCGCGATCAGCACAAGGCCGCCGCCCACTGAATTCCCTCTCCTCCCCCTTGGCCCGCGCATGCCGCGGGCTTTTTTTTGCCTGGCAGCCTCAACGGCCCTGGGGATGGCGCTCGGCCCACTCCGCGTCGCTGTGCCCGTCGCCCACCGGGTCGGCGCTTTCGTCTTCGGGCGGGGCGGAGGGCACCGGGGTGGGCGCAGGAAGTGGTGGGGAAGCTCCGGGGGCGCTCGCGCCGTCGGCCGTGGCATCCGCACACAGCAGGGCACACGGTCGCGGTTCGTGCGCGGTTTCAGCGCGCGGGGCCGGGCTGGCATCGGCCATTGCCAGCACACATGGCTTCTTCTCGCCTGCGGCGGTGACATGGGACATGGGGCACTCCTGTGGCGGCGGCAACCGGTGGGTCACCCTCCTGCCCCCCGCGCGGCAAGCGGCGTGCCTTGCGCAACCTCCAAGGGCGTCCTAGGGCTGGGGCCCGTCGGCCGGGTCTTCGGCCGCGTACTGCTTGAGGCGGTTGTAGAGCGTCTTCAGGCTGATGCCCAGGGCTGCGGCGGTGCGTTCCTTCTGGCGGCCGTAGTGCTGAAGCGTCGCCAGGATCAGGGTCTGCTCGGCCTGGGCGAGCGAAATGCCCAGCGGCAGCACCACCGAACCTTGCGGGCTGGCGCCCAACGTCACCGGCGCGCTCGCCACGGCCGGCGCAGGCGCGACCGCGCCCACCGGCGGTTCGGAGGCACTCGGCAGCCACTGCGCGCCGATCACCCCGCCAGACGTCATCACGTAGGCGCGCTGCACCGCGTTGCGCAGCTCGCGCACGTTGCCCGGCCAGGCATAGGCCGTGAGCCGCTCCAGCGCTTCGGGCGAAAAGCTCTTCTCCTTGCCCTCCTGCTCGCCGATGAGCCGCAGGAAACGGTTCGCCAGCAAAGGCACATCGTCCAGGCGCTCGCGCAGCGGCGGCAGGTCGATCGGGAACACGTTGAGGCGGTACATCAAGTCCGTGCGCAGGCGCCCGTCGGCCACGGCCTGCATGGGCTGGCGGTTGGTCGCCGCGATGATGCGCACATCGGTTTCCTGGCTCTGGGTCGCGCCCACGCGCAGGAAGCGGCCGGTCTCGAGCACGCGCAAGAGCTTGACCTGCAGGTCCAGCGGCATCTCGGTGATCTCGTCGAGGAACAGCGTGCCGCCCGACGCGCGCTCGAAGAAACCCTGGTGCTGGCGGTCCGCGCCGGTGAAACTGCCCTTCTCGTGGCCGAAGATCTCGCTCTCGATCAGGTTGGGCGAGATGGCGCCGCAGTTGACGCCCAGGAAAGGCATCTTGCGCCGCCGGCTGAGCTCGTGGATGGTCTGCGCCACCACCTCCTTGCCGGTGCCGCTCTCGCCCGTGATGAACACCGACACGCCGGTGCCCGCCACGCGGGTGATCTGCTCGTACACCTGCAGCATCGAGGGCGAGCGCCCCCACAGCTGGCCGAAGTGGCCGGTGCTCGCGACCTTGGCGGTCAGCCCCGCCACCTCGGCCTTGAACACGGAAGGCTTGCTCACGCGCGAGAGCACGCCCTGCAACTGTTTGGGCGTGATCGGCTTGACGATGTAGTCCACCGCACCCAGGCGCAGCGCGAGGATGGAGGTCTCCAGGCTCGCGTGGCCGGTGACCAGCACCACCTCGGAGTTGGACAGCAATTCGGGGTCGGCAAACAGATCCATGCCGCTGCCATCGGGCAGGCGCAGGTCCAGCAGCACCAGGTCGGGCGCCTGCAGGGTCAGCTGTTTGCGCGCATCGCGCAGCGTGTTCGCGGTGGCCACGGTCAGGCCTTGCATGGCGATCAGCTCGCCGAGCATCGCGGAAGCATCCACATCGTCGTCCACGATCAGGACATGGGTCATCTCTAACGTTTCCTTGGTCTGCGCCCACCCACGGGCGTGTTCGTGCATCGAAGCGGCGCCCATGATGCCACCGTTTGCCCGGCCCACGCACGGCCGCGCGCCGGTGTCCGAGCCGGCCTTGTCAATGCAAGGACACGATGGGCGTGGGCTGCCGCGGCGGGTCGCCCGCCGGGGGCGTCTGCTCGTCCGGCACCTCGGGTTCGCGGATGTCCGGCGGCAACTGCGTGGGCGTTTCCGGCGGCACGACGGGCTGCCCCGGAGGGGGCGGGGGTGGCACCGGGGGCGTGGGCTTGGGCACGTCGGGCACGTGGGCGTGAACCATGGTCATCAGGCACTCCTGTAATGGTGTTGGAAGAAGTCCCCTGCACTGGCAAGGCGTGTGCCCGTTTTGCCGCAAGAAGTTCGAGACGCCCGCTTCTCACCCCCTTTGTCCCGGGTACGCCGTTCGCCCAGACCACAACCCCATCGCTTTTCAACGGGAGTCTTCCATGGCCAGCACGTCCACCAAAAGCAAGTCCGACACCATCACCGACCGCAAGATGAAAAAGGTCATGCACGAGTACAAGGAAGGGGAACTGGAAAGCGGTTCAGGCGACAAGGTGCGCAGCCGCAAGCAGGCCATTGCGATTGGCCTGTCGGAAGCGCGCCAGGCGGGCGGCAAAACGCCGCCCGCGCCGAAAGAGAACAAGCGCCGTTGAACCGGGACCTCGCGTCCCGGGAGCAGCGCAAGTGCCTATTGCGTGGTGCCGCCGGGCGCGGGCGTCGCGGGCGAACTGGCCGGCGGTGCCGGCGTCGTCTCAGGCACCGGCACGGCGGGCGCGCTCGGTGGCATGGGTGGGTTGGTGGTGCGGTCGCGCTGCGTCTCGTCTGTCGTGGGCGGTGGCACATCGGTGGGACGCCGGTCGCAGCCGGCCAGCAGCACCAGCGAGGTGGCGGCGGCCGCCACACCCAGCGCCATGCGGGATGAAACGAAAGATTTCATGGTGATCTCCTGAAGGCACGCAGGATGGCGTGCGCCCTGAATCGGGGGCAAGTCGAGTGCCTGTGCGTCGGCCGCGTGTCAGTCTGCGGGCACATGCCTTGCCGCTGCCGCCGCGGTGGACACCTCCACGCCTCAGGAGATTCGAGATGAGCAAGCCCCGCACAGATGCGCCCAACCGACCCTCCGGCGCGCCGCAGCGCGACCCTGCGAACCCGGTGAGCCGCACGCCCGATGCCCCCGGCTCGACACCGGCCAGGGAAACCGACGACCACCTGGAACTGCCGCACGAACGCGACCAGTCCACCGACAGCACGGCCAGCGCGCCGGACCCCGACATGCAACAGGCGCACCAGGACCTCCAGGACGGCCAGGTGGACACGGACATGCGCGCCACGCCCGGCCTGGACGCGGGCCGGCGCGCCGGCTACGTGCCCGGCGCGGGCGGCAAGTCCCCGTCGCAGAAGGCACCGGCTTCCTCGCCCACCGCCCCGCGCAAGGACCCGCGCCGCTGAAGAACAACCGCACAAGCCTTGCCAGAATGGGCTCCGCGCCTACAATACCCCCCATGGCATCCCGGTCCACCCTCACTTTCCACCTGCACACGCGCCTGCCCCTGATGGCAGGTTCGGCCGTGGCCGGTCGCAAGCTGATGGGCACGGCGGGACTGCGCCAGCCGGCCGCACATTCCTAAGCCCGGCGATACCCCCTCCTCCTTTTTGCGCAAACCATCTATCGCCGGGCCCCAGCCCAGCGCGATCGTGGCCACTGCACATCCGCAGCATGGCCGCACCAGATGGAGTGCTCCATGCACAAGACCCTGACCGGTGAACGCCTGCTCACCGAACTCGATTTCACGCGCCTGAACAACCTGCGCGGCGGCAAGATGCCGCCCGAGCTGGCGGACACGCTGGACTCGCTGGACCTCGTGCCCTCGCGCGAGGTGCCGGCCAATGTCGTCACGATGTACTCGCAGGTCATCCTGGAAGACGTCGCCACGGGCAAGCGCCAGAAGCTCACGCTGTGCTACCCGGCCGATGCGGAGCCGCACCTGGGCTTCATCTCCGTGCTCTCGCCCGTCGGCGCCAGCCTGCTCGGCCAGCGCGTGGGCGCCATCGCGCGCTGGCGCACGCCCAACGGCGACGCCTGCGAGGCCGAGGTTGTCGAGCTGCTGTTCCAGCCCGAAGCCAGCGGCGACTACACCACGTAGTTCCCTCGCGCCCCCGCCGCGCCCCCTTCGTCACGCTCCCATCGGCCCGCCGCCATGGGGTTGGCCCCCGCACGTCCAGGATGTCCCATGACCTTCGATTCCATTCTCGCCCTCACCGACTTCACGACACAGTCCGAGCACGCACTGGATCGGGCCGCGCTCCTCGCCGGCCAACACAACACGCCCTTGCGCCTCATCCATTTCGCGGAAGAGCCCCACCGCTTCTTCGCCGACCCGATCGCGCGCCTGTCGCAGCGCGCGCGCCAGCTGACCCGGCGCCATGGCATCCGGGCCGTGGCCCTGGAGCGCAACCCCGTGACGCTGGACGACGTCATGCGGGAATGCCGCGACGCCAGCCTGCTGGTGATGGGCCCCCTGTGGCAACGCAGCTGGAAAACCTTCTACCGCGGCACCACGCTCGACCAGTTCGTGCACGACAGCCCCTGCCCGGTGCTGGTGGTCAAGCAGGCGGCCGGGCGCACCTACGAGCAGGTGCTGGTGGCGGTGGACCTCACGCCGCGCTCGCGCGACCTGATCGCCTACGCGCGCCGCTTTGCCAGCCCCTCGGCGCTCCAGCTGTTCCACGCCATCGACACGATCGAGGAATCCAAGCTGCGCTCGGCGGACGTGTCCTTCGAGGCCATCCGCGCGAATCGCCTCGACTCGCGCCAGCACGCCAAGGACCGGCTGATGCAGCTCACCCGCGCGCTGGGCATGGCCGGCAGCGCCATGGCCTTCGACGTCGGCAACGGCGACCCCGCGTACCAGACCGCCGTGCAGCAGCAGGCCACCCGCGCCGAACTGGTGGTGGTCGGCAAGCGCCGCGCCTCCGCGCTCGCGCGCTTTCTCACCGGCAGCGTGGCCCAGCGGCTGGCCAAATGGGCCGAGAGCGATGTGCTGGTGGTGCCCTTCGACGGCCTGGCCGAACCCGTGCCCGTGATGGCGAGCCAGGGATGACGCCGGCCATGGACCTCACCAAGCAGTTCATCAAGACCAAACAACCCTGCGCCGACGGTTTCCGCTGGTTCCTGCGCCACCACGAAAACGGCAGCAACTACCAGGACCTGCTCGACGCCCTGGTGGAGGCCGGCCGCGTGAGCGACGCCTGCTGGCTGCTCTCGCAGTTCGGCCCCACCAACGCCGTGATGGAGGTGGACGCCGTGGCCGCCGAGGCCCTGGTGTTCGCGGGCTCGCTGGTGGTGCGCGGCAACATCGAGGTCGACACCCTGATCCGCACCGGGCGCGGCATCCAGGCCGGCGGCAGCATCGTGGTCGGCCAGTCGCTGGTCTCGGGCGACGACATCAAGGCCGGCGGCAGCGTGCGCAGCGACGGCTCGCTGGAGGCCACCGGGCACATCAAGGCCGCCTGGGGCATCGACGCGCGCGAGCAGCTGCGCTGCGGCGGCGACATCCGCGCGGCCTGGGACCTGTGGTGCGGCGGCTCGCTGCACGTGGCCGGCAACGCCCACGTGGGCCAGGACCTGATCACCCAGGGCCCGATCGAGTGCGGCAAGAGCCTGGTGGTGGGCGGCCGGCTGACAGCGCGCGACAGCATCCGCGCGGGCGACGGCATCCAGGCCGGCGGCACCATCGAATGCGCCATGCACCTGGAAGCCGGCTGGGGCATCAAGGCCGGCCGCTCCATCGTGGCCGAAGGCGCGATCCGCGCGGGCGAGAGCCTCAGCGCCCACGAGGTCATCCGCGCCGGCGCCGGCTACGGCGTGTTCGCCGGCCTGAATGTGCAGGTGGAAGCCTGGGAATGCAGCGCGCGCGTGTGCGCCTGCACCAAGCCTGCCAGCCTCATGAGCGGCTGGTGGGCCGGCGCGCGCGAAGTCTGAAACCCGGGGTGACAGCGCGCCGGGGGGCCTTCTGAAATAATCCCCCGATGCCCGAAGCCCCCACCTCCGACGGCCGCCCGGACGATCCGGCCACCGCCCCCGACACCCCCTACGCCCTGCAATACCCGTGTGGTGAGCCGCCTGCGCCCGGCCAGGTGCGCGAGGTCGCGCCCGGTGTGCTGTGGCTGCGCATGCCGCTGCCATTCGCGCTCAACCACATCAACCTCTGGGCCGTGGCCGACGAGGACGAACAGGGCACGGGCTGGGCCGTCATCGACACCGGCACCAAGACGCCCGAAACACTGGCCGCCTGGCGCCAGCTCACCGGGCCCGAAGGCCCGCTGGCCGCCACACCGCAGGGCGCGCGCATCACGCGCGTGTTCTGCACCCACATGCACCCCGACCACGTCGGCATGGCCGGCTGGCTCACGCGCAAGTTCCAGTGCCGGCTGTGGATGACCCGGCTCGAATACCTCACCTGCCGCACGCTGGTGGCCGACACCGGCCGCGAAGCCCCGGAAGACGCTATCCAGTTCTACCGCCAGATGGGCTGGAACGAAGAAGCGCTGGACATCTACCGCACCCGCTTCGGCGGCTACAGCAAGTACATGCACACGCTGCCCGACAGCTTCCGCCGCCTGAGCGACGGCGAGACGGTCCGCATCGGCGCGCACGACTGGCGCGTCATCATCGGCCGGGGCCACTCGCCCGAACACGCCTGCCTCGTCAGCGAGTCGCTCGGCGTGCTGGTCTCGGGCGACCAGGTGCTGCCCCGCATCTCGTCCAACGTGAGCGTGTTCCCCACCGAACCCGACGCCGACCCGCTGGGCGACTGGATCGCCAGCATCGAGCACCTGCGCAGCACGCTGGGCGACCACCTGCTGGTGCTGCCCGCGCACGGCGAGCCCTTCCGCGGCCTGCACGCGCGGCTGGACCGCCTGGCGCAAGGCCACGAGCGCGGCCTGCAGCGCCTGCGCCGCAGCCTGGCCGAATCGCCCAAGCGCACGGTGGACGTGTTCGGTGCGCTGTTCGCGCGCGCCATCGACAGCAATGGCGAACTGCTGGGCATGGCCACCGGCGAAGGCGTGGCCCACCTCAACCACCTGCTCGCTCGCGACGAGGCCGTGCGCGAAACCGGTGCGGACGGGGTGTACCGCTACCGCATGAAATGAACCCCAGCGCCACCGCCGCCGCGCTGCCCTACCCCGAGCTGGCCGACGAGATCGAGGCGCTGCTGAGCGACCCCACGGTGGCGGTGCCCGCGCGCATCGTGCAGGCCCTGCCCGGTGGCGGCACCCTGTTCGCGATGCCCGCCGTCGACGCGCGCGTGGCCATCACCAAACTCATCACCCTGATTCCGGACAACGGCGCGCGCGGCCTGCCCACCATCCAGGGCGACATCGTGGTGTTCGATGTCGCCACCGGCCAGCGCACCGCCCTGCTCGACGGCCCCACCGTGACCGCGCGCCGCACCGCGGCCGTCTCGCTGCTGGGCGCGCGCCTGCTCGCGCCCCGGCGCGATGGCCCGCTGCTCATCGTCGGCGCGGGCGTGCAGGGCCGCGCGCACCTGGAAGCCTTTGCCGCCGGCCTGGGCGTGCGCGAGGTGCGCATCGCCTCGCGCAACGCGGCCAGCGCCGACGCGCTGGTGGCCCATGCGCGCACGCTCGGCCTGGACGCGCGCCGCGTGGACGATGCCGACGCCGCGCTGGCCGAGTGCCCGCTGGTGGTGAGCACCACGCCGGCCCGGCAGGTGGCGCTGCGCGGCACGCCGCGCGACGACGCCTTCGTGAGCGCCGTGGGCGCCTACACGCCGCAGATGGTGGAGTGGGCGCCCGAGGTCTGCCGCGACCTCGCCGCGCGCGGCACGCTGGTGGTGGACACGCGCGACGCCGACCACGAGGCCGGCGCCCTGCTGCAGGCCGGCATGGATGTCACCGCCGTGCCCACCCTGGCCGATTGGCTCGCATCGCCCCGGCCGGTGCGCGGCCCCGTGTTCTTCAAGAACTGCGGCTGGGGCGGCTGGGACCTGGCGGCGGCCCGCCTGGTGACTCGCCGGCAGCAGGCCCGCTGAGCGGCGCGCGCGGCGGCGGCACCGGCGCGTCCAGCGCCGCGCCCGGGTCTTCCTCGCCCGCCACCGAGTCCAGCAACTCGCTGGCATCGGCCGGCGGCGGCGAAGGGGGCAGGCGAATGGTGCGGCTCATGGTCGTTGCAGGGCAAACGGCGTTCCTGCCCGACATGGGCACACCTCTTGCCGGTGAGGGGATTCCACGGATTCAAGGAGCCCCGCATGAAACACCGAGCAAGCCCCCTGACCGCGCTGGCGTTCACCACCACCTTGCTGTGGAGCACCACGGCCCTCGCGCAGCCGCTGGCGCCGGTCGACAAGACCTTTCTGGAACAGGCCGCCGAGAACGGCCATGCCGAGGTGTCCGCCGGCCGCCTGGCCCTGACCAAGGCGCGCAACCCCAAGGTGCGCGACTTCGCGCAGCGCATGGTCGATGAGCACACCAAGGTGGGCGAAGAGTTGCGCACGCTCGCCGCCGCCAAGCAGCAGGAACTGCCCACCGAGCCCTCGATGCTGCAGAAGGGCAAGGAGATGATCATCGCCGGCCTGGGCGACGAGACCTTCGACCGCCGCTACCTCAACCAGATGGGCGTGGAGGCTTACAAGAGCGCCATTCCCCTGTACGAAAAAACCGCGCTCGAATCGCGCGACCCGGAGGTCAAGGCCTTCGCCTCCAAACACCTGCCGGCCCTGCGCGAGCACCTGCAGACCGCGCAGGACCTGAAGGTCTCGGTGGACCAGCGCCCCGCCTCGACGAAGTGAGCGCGTTCAGGGCGGCGTCGGCAGCAGCAGTTCGCGATCCAGCTGCCCGCAGTCGGTGACGCCCAGCATGGCCATGTTGCGGTCGATCTCGGCGCGCAGCAGCTCGATGGCGTGCGCCACGCCGCGCTGGCCGGCCACCGCCAGCGCGTGGTTGAACGGCCGGCCCACGAACACGAAGCGCGCCCCCAGCGCGAGCGCCTTGAGCACGTCCGAGCCTCGGTGGAAGCCACCGTCCACCATCACCGGCATGCTGCCCACGCCGTCCACGATGCGCGCCAGCACCTGCATGGGTGCCACCGCGCCGTCGAGCTGGCGCCCGCCGTGGTTGGAAACCACGATGCCGTCGGCCCCCAACGCCTTGGCCTTCACCGCATCGGCCACGCTGAGGATGCCCTTGATCACCAGCGGCCCGGTCCAGAAGGCGCGGATGCGCTGCACGAAGGACCAGTCCAGGTGGTCGCGGTGCGAAAAGTCGCGCAGCACGTTGCTCGACAGAATGGGCGCGCCGCGCTCGGCGAACGAGTTCTCGAAATGCGGCATGCCGTGGCGCCACAGCGTCTTCGCGAACGTGCCGAACAGCCAGCGCGGGTGCGACACCCCTTCCCACGCCAGCCGCAGGCTGGGCCGCAGCGGCGTGGAAAAACCGTTGCGCACGTTGTTCTCGCGGTTGGCGCTCACGGGAATGTCCACCGTGACCACCAGCGTCTCGTAGCCCGCGCGGCGCACGCGCTGCAGCAGCGCCAGGATGCGCGCCTCGTCGCCCGGCAGGTAGGCCTGGAACCAGGTGCCCGGCGCGGCCTGGGCCACGTCCTCCAGCGGCGTGAGCGAGGAGCCGCTCAGGATCGCGGGAATGCCGGCCTCGCGCGCGGCCTTGGCCAGCGCGATGTCGCCCCGGTAGGCCGAGAGCGCGGCCAGGCCCATGGGCGCGATGCCGAAGGGGCTGGCGTAGGTGGTGCCGAACAGCGATTGCTGCTGCGTGCGGCGCGACACGTCCACCAGCACGCGCGGCACGAAGCCGTGGGCGTTCATCGCGTCCTGGTTGCGGCGCAGCGAGACGTTGTCCTCCGCCGCGCCCGCCACATAACCGTGGATGGGCCGGGGCAGGCGGCGCTGCGCGAGCGGCGCGAAGTCCTTGAGCGCGAGGATGTTCGAGAGGGCGGAGGGCATGGTGAAGCGACAGGAAGGCTCCCGCCCCGGCCAGATCGCCGGGGCGTGGAATTCGAAAAGGAAAAGCCGGCGGTCAGGCGAGCGTCTGCCCGCCGTCCAGCGTGATGGTGCTGCCGGTCACGTAGGCCGAGGCGTCCGAGGCCAGCCACACGGCGATGTCCTGGATTTCCTCGGGCTGGCCGATGCGGCCCAGCGGCACCTGGCGCACGAAGGCCGCGTACTTCTCGGGCACCGACATCTCGGCCTCGGTCAGCGGCGTGAGGAAGCGCCCCGGCGCGAGCACGTTGACGCGCACCCCTTTCGGCGCCCACTCCATCGCCAGCGCGCGCGAGAGGTTGATGACCGCCGCCTTGGCCGCCGAGTACGGCGCGTTGCCGGCCCGGCCGCGCATGCCGGCGGTGGACGAGAGGTTGATGATGGAGCCGCCGCCCTGCGCCAGCATGTGCCGGCCCACGGCGCGGCACACCTTGAAGGTGGACGAGAGGTTGGCCGAGATGACGCCATCCCATTCTTCGTCCGTCACGTCCACGCTGGGCTTGCGCAGGCTGCCGCCGGCCGCGTGGGCCAGCACATCGATGCGGCCGAAGCACGCCACCGCCTGTTCCACCACCGCATTCACCTGCCGCGAGTCGGTGGCATCGGCCACGGCCACCAGGGCCTGCCGGCCCAGCGCCTCGACCTCGCGGGCCACCGCCTCCAGGTCGCTGCGCGTGCGCGCCATCAGCACCACGTCGGCCCCCGCGCCGGCAAAGCCCAGCGCGATCGCGCGGCCCAGCCCCTTGCCCGCGCCGGTGACCAGCGCGGTGCGCCCCGCCAGACGCCCGCCGGCCTGTTCCTTGTCGTTCATGAGGTCCGCTCCTGATGCTGCTGTGTCGTCAATCCGCCGTGATGCCGGCCGAGCGGATGATGCCACCCCACTTGGTCGCATCGGCCTGCACGAAGGCCTTGGTGGCCGCCGCGTCCGAGGCCAGCGTGGTCAGGCCCAGTTGCGCGAGCTGCGTCGTCACCGACGGCTGGCGCAGGGCGTGCGTGAAAGCGTTCTGCAGCTGCGTCACGATCGGCGCGGGCACGCCCGCTGGGGCGAACACCGCGTACCACACGGAAGCCCCGAAATCCGCCAGCCCCGAAGCCGCCAGCGTGGGCGTGTCGGGCAACTGCGCCACGCGCTGCGACGACGTGACCGCCAGCGCCTTCAGGGCACCACTGCGGATCTGCGGCAGCAGCGGCGGCATGTTCTCGAACGCCAGCGTGACGCGGCCAGCCAGCAGGTCCTGCATCGCGGGTGCCGTGCCTTTGTAGGGCACGTGGATCATCTCGGTGCCGGTCATGCGCTCGAACAGCTTGGCGCACAGGTGCTGGGTAGAGCCGTTGCCCACCGAGGCATAGGCCACCTGGCCGGGGCGCGCCTTGATGTAGGCGATGAGTTCCTGCACCGAGTTCACCGGCAGCGAAGGCGGCACCACCAGCACGTTGGGCACCGTGGCCACGCCGATGATGGGCGTGAAGTCCTTGAGCGGGTCGTACGGCAGGTTGGGGTAGAGCGCGGGCGCGGTCGCGTAGCCGGGCGTGCTGCCCAGCGTGAGCGTGTAGCCGTCCGGCTTGGAGCGGGCCACCGCCGTGGTGCCGACGACGCCGCTGGCGCCCGGCTTGTTGTCCACCACCATGGGCTGGCCCAGCACGCCGCCGGCCTCGCGCGCCAGCAGGCGGCACAGCAGGTCGTTCGTGCCGCCGGCCGCCCAGGGACTCACCAGCGTGATGGGACGGGAGGGAAACGCCTCGGCAAAAGCCGGCCATGCCGACGTGAGGCTGCCGAGGCCCAGGGCTTGGATGAGTTGACGTCTTTGCATGGCGGTGGTCCTTTGCGCGTATCGGAGGGAGGAAGGGTCAGGGTTGGATTTCGAAGGTGCAGATCGTCTCGACCGGCGCCGTGTAGATCAGGTCGGGCACGCTCAGGCTGGCCCGCGCCATGGCCGCGCGCTCGGCGCCCAGCACCTCCACGAACAGGTCCGACGCGCCGTTGGAGACGTAGGGCGCGCGCTCGAAGCCGGGCGCGCCGTTGACGTAGATCAGCAGCTGCACCACACGCACGATCCGGTCCAGGTCGCCGAGCACGGCCTTGGCCTGGGCCAGGTGGTTGATCGCGCACAGCCGGGCCGACTGGTAGGCCTCGTCCACCGAGACCTTGTCGCCCACCTTGCCCAGGTAGGGGAACTCGCCGTTGTGGTGCCCCAGAGCGCCCTGGCAGAAGAACAGATTGCCCACGGCCACACCCGGCACCAGCGCCGGGTTGGCCTTGATGATGGGCGCATCGGGCAACACGATACCCAGCTCGGCCAGGCGCGCTTCGATCTTGCCCATGGCCATCACTCCACTTCGGCGACGCACTCGATTTCCAGCAGGAAATCCTTGCGCGGCAGGCGGGCTTCGACGGTGGTGCGGGCCGGCCAGGTCTGCGGGTCGTTGCCGAAGAACTCGCGGTAGATCTCGTTCATCTCGTCGAAGTCGGCGCGCCGGTCCAGGAACACGTTGACCTTCACCACCTGCGCCAGCGACGAGCCGGCCTCTTCCAGGATGTTCTGCAGGTTGGTCATGCACTGGCGCATCTGCGCGGTGAAGTCGCCCTTGGCCAGCTGCATCTCGCCGTGGTAGGCCGGGCAGCCCGAGACGAACACGAGGTTGCCGGTGCGCACGGCGTGGGCGTGCGGCGCCTTCGTGCGGGTCACCTTGGGGCTGTAGATCACTTGTTTGGTCATGGGAACTCCTGTGTGCGGAAAAACGTTGGAGACGCAAATGTGCCTGCCGAATGGCGTCGCATCAAACGATTTGTTTTGAACAATGGGTTGCGATTTTCGCAACACCCATCCTAGAATCGCCGCATGATCCTGCAGACCTCCCTGCTGCGCTACCTCGAAGTGGCGCAGAGCGGCTCCATCCGCGCCGCCGCCGAACGGCTGTTCGTCACGCCCTCCGCGCTCAGCCGCGAGCTGCAGAAGCTGGAGGAAGACCTGGGCGTCACCCTGTTCGAGCGGCGCGCGCGCGGCATGGTGCTCACCGCCGCCGGCAAGGTCTACCTGAACCACGTGCGCGACGCGCTCAACGGCATCGAGCGCATGCGCTCCGAGCTCGACGCGCTGCAGAACCTGCACCGCGGCCATGTGTCGCTGCTCTCGGTGGAGGGCTACGCCTCGGACTTCCTGGCCCCCGCCATCGCCCAGTTCCAGGACGCCTACCCCAACATCACCTTCTCGCTGCGCATCACCGGCACCGGCGCCGTGGAAAACGGCATCGCCAGCGGCGAAGCCGACATCGGCCTGGTCTTCAACCTGCAGCCCAAGGCCGAGATGCACTCGGCCCTGCACCTGCACGCGCCGCTGCTCGCCGTCATGGCGCCCAGCCACGCGCTGGCGCGGCGCAAGAGCCTCACGCTGTCGCAGATCGCCGGGCAGCGCCTGGCCCTGCCCGACAACAGCTTCGGCGTGCGCCGCCTGATCGACCTGCAGAGCCACATGTCCAAGGTCCACATCGAGCCCGCGCTGGAAGCCAACTCGCTCGCGGTGCTGCGCGGCTTCGCGCGCAACGGCGGCGGCATCACCCTGCTCTCGCACATGTCCATCCGCAACGAGCTCGCCATGGAGCAGCTGGTGGGCGTGCCGCTGGACGACGCGCTGCTCTGCCAGGGCGGCATCGACGTCTGCGTGCTCTCCGAGCGCAAGCTGCCCGTGGCCTCGGCGGCCTTTCTCAAACACCTCACCGAAGTGGGGCGCGCCGCGCTCTGAAGCGGTGCATTAGCGTTGCGCGCAAATCAACGCTGCGTGCAAAAGAAGTCGTTTGTGGTTGCACAGGCGACTCCGTAAGCTCGGGCTCCATCAGGCAAGGCACTGGCGCCTTGCGGTTGGAACCCGGAGCCCCGAATGCCTCAGAAACTCGACGTGCACGCCGATGCCATCGAAACCCTGCCCCCCGCCGATTTCCGCTGGCCCGGCGGCAAACGCCTCGGCATCTTCTTTCGCGTCGCGCTGGAAGGCTGGTCCGATGACCAGTGGCCGGGCTTCGGCCCCATGGGCAACCCGCTCAAGCCCGGCATACCCGACCTGAACGCGCTCGGCTGGGTGGAGTACGGCATCCGGCGCGGCATCCACCGCATCCTCGACGTGCTGGAGCGCCAGCAGATCCAGACCAGCATGCTGGTCTGCGGCGTGCTCGCCGAGCGCTACCCTGAAACGCTGCGCCGCATCGCCGACGCCGGCCATGAAATCGTGGCGCACTCCTGGGGCATGGACGTGATCCCGGCCTACCTCGACGAAGCCGCCGAACGCGCCAACATCCGCCGCACCACCGAGCTGCTGGAACAAGCCTGCGGCGTGCGCCCTGTGGGCTGGATCAGCCCGCGCGCCTCGCCCAGCGTGCGCACCGCGCGCCTGCTCGCCGAAGAAGGCTACGAATGGCACGGCGACACCATGAACGACGACCTGCCCTACCTCGTGCGCTTCGGCGACCGCGAGATCGCGGCCTTCCCCGGCGGCATGGAGATGAACGACACGCCGCACGCCATCCGCTACGGCAACGCGCCGCGCCAGATGCTGGAGCTGTTCGACGACTGGCTCGACTTCGTGCAACGCCACGAGCCCGGCGCGGTGCGCCTCAACCCGTCCATCCACGGCCACGTGTTCGGCCGCCTCAGCGGCATCGGCGTGTTCGAAGAACTGATCCGCCGCGCCCGCGCGCTCGACGACACCTGGATCGGCCGCCAGGGCGACGCCATCCGCCACCTGCGCCAGTCGCTGCGCTGAACACACCTCACCACCACCCCCGCCCCACCAGGAGAAGCTCCATGAACGCACACCCCTCGAATGGTCTCACCCGCCGCCGCGTCGTGGCCGGTGGCACGGCCCTGGCCGCCCTGATGGGCAGTGGCCTGGCCCGCGCCGCCGGCTATCCCGATCGCCCCATCCGCATGGTGGTGCCCTACCCCGCCGGCGGCTCTACCGACATCGTCGCCCGCCTCGTCGCCAAGCACCTCGGCGAAGTGCTCAAGGGCACCGTGGTGGTGGACAACAAGGGCGGCGCGGCCGGCGCCATCGGCGCGGCCGACGTGGCCCGCTCCGCCCCCGATGGCTACACCCTGCTCTCCAACATCGTCACCTCGGCCGTGCTCACGCCCATCACCCAGGCCAAGACGCTCACCTACGACCCCATCGGCGCCTTCCAGCCCGTGGCCATGGTGGCCAAGCTGCCCAACGTGCTGATCATCAACAAGGACATTCCGGTGCGAAACCTCAAGGAGTTCGCCGCCTGGGCGCGAGCCAACCCTGCCCGCGCCAGCTACGGCACGGGCGGCACCGGCAGCGTGATGCACCTCACCGGCGAACTGCTCAAGCGCGACGGCGACTTCGCCATGGAACACGTGCCCTACAAAGGCGCGGCCGCCGCCATCCAGGACCTCATGGGCGGCAACATCGTCGCGGTGCTCGACAACATCACCGGCGTCATCGGCCCCATCCGCTCCGGCCAGGTGCGCGCCCTGGGCGTCTCCACCGACCAGCGCTCCCCCGCCCTGCCCGACGTGCCCACCTTCGCCGAAGCGGGCGTCAAAGGCTTCTCCAACGCCAGCTGGTTCGGCGTGTTCACACGCGCTGGCACGCCGAGCGACATCGTTGCCCAGCTCGAAAAAGCCACGCTCGAAGCCTGCGCGCGGCCCGAGGTGGTGCGCACGCTCACCGAGCTCGGCGCCGTGCCCGATCCCATGGGCGCCAAAGCCATGGGCGAGTTCTGGAAAGCCGAATTCACCTACTGGAAACGCGCCATCGACGCCGCCGGCGTCCCCCTGAACTGACCCCACCCCGAAAAGGCCTCTCTTGAAATTCGCCAGCTTCCTGCACCAGGGCACCGCCACCTACGGCGCCGTGATCGACGACCAGCACCTCGTGGACCTGCGCCCCGCCCTGGGCGCGCTCGCGCCCGACCTCCAGAGCGCGATCGCGCAAGGCCTGCTTGACCAAGCCGCCACCCTCGCGCGCGCCGCCACCGAGCGCATCCCGCTCGACGCCGTCGAGTTCCTGCCCGTGATCGGCCGACCGGCCAAGATCGTCTGCGTGGGCCTCAACTACGCCGATCACGTGGCCGAGACCGGCCGGCAGGTCACGCAGGCGCCCACGCTGTTCCTGCGCGTGGCCAACTCGCAGGCCGGGCACGGCCAGGCCCTGCTCATCCCGCCCGAGTCCACCGCACTCGACTTCGAAGGCGAGATCGCCGTGATCATCGGCAAGCCGGGCCGCCGCATCGCCGAGAGCGCGGCCTGGGCGCACGTGGCCGGCTGCGCCTGCTACAACGACGCCAGCATCCGCGACTGGCAGACCGCCACCTCGCAATGGACCGCCGGCAAGAACTTCGCGCGCACCGGGGCCTTCGGCCCCTGGATGGTCACGGCCGACGAGATCCGCCCCGACCAGGTCATGACCCTCATCACCCGCCTCAATGGCGTGGAAGTGCAGCGCACCACCACCGACCTGCTCATCCACAGCATCCCCTCGCTCATCGCGCACATCAGCGCCTTCACCGAACTCGAAGCGGGCGACGTCATCGTCACCGGCACCCCGGGCGGTGTCGGCTTCAAGCGCCAGCCGCCGCTCTACATGCAGCCGGGTGATGTGGTGGAAGTGGAAGTGGATGCGCTGGGCGTGCTGCGCAACCCGATCGCAGCCGAAGCAACCTAAACCCAGGGGCGATTCCCTTCAGTCCCCGAGCTTGCCCAGCAGCCGGATCAACTCACCGGTCTCGGCATCGGAGAGCCCCGCGCGCAGCGCCGCCTCGTGCTCGCGCACGATGCGCGCGGCGCGGCTCCAGCACTTGCGCCCCTCGGGCGTGAGCTTCAGGTACACCGTGCGGCGGTCGTGCGCCTGGCGCGTGCGGTCGATCAGGCCGCGCTCGGCCAGCTTGTCCGCCAGCGGCACCATCGACGGGTTCGTCAGCCCCACGCCGCGCGCCAGTTGGCCCTGCGGCAACTCCACATTGCAACTCAACAGCTCCAGCACGCCATACATGGCGGTGGTCAGCTGCAGCTTGCCCAGCGCGAGGTCCAGCCGGCGCAGCGCCTGGTTGTGCGCTTTTCGAAGGTGGTACCCGACGTAAGCGTCGAGCGCGGGAGAGGAAGGGGGGGAGCAATCGGCCATGGACGACGCGCAGGATAGCACGCAGTCGCCCAATCATTCTCCGTCTATTAGTTTGACATCAAACTATTCGATGACTACACTTCGGCCCCACATCAATCAGGAGACCGCATGTTCGTCGTCGACAACCACATCCACCTGGGCCAGCCGGGTGTTCACGTCTCGCAGCACATCTACAGCGAGCTGCGCAAGAACTGGAGCGACCGTGGCTTTCGGTACCACAGCACCGAGGTGAAGTCCGAGCGCCGCGACGGCGAGATGCTCGTCCACGTGATGGACGAAGTCGGCATCGACGTGTGCTGCGTGCTCGCCGGCAACTGGAACCGCGTGCTCCCGCCCGAACAGCGCCCCTACAACGTGCCCAACGAATTCGTGGCCCAGCAAGTGAAAGCCTCCAAAGGCCGGCTCATCGGCATCTGCAGCGCCGACCCCATCATCGACCCCTGGGGCGCCGCCGACGAACTGGAGCGCTGCGTGCGCGAGCACGACTTCCGCGGCATCAAGCTCTACCCCACCTACGCCCACTTCGACCCGCGCGACAAGGCCTGCGAACCCCTGTACGAAGCCGCCTCCGCGCTCGGCGTGCCGGTGCACTTCCACATGGGCTTCACGCCCGTCTGCGGCGCCGACATGAAACTGCAGCAACCCTGGCTGCTCGACGAAGTGGGCCAGCGCTTCCCGAAGATGAAAGTGGTCATCTGCCACCTCGGCTACCCCTACGCCGCCGAAGCCATGGGCGTGGTCGCGCGCAACCCCAACTTCCACGCCGACCTCAGCGCGCTGGGCTTCTACCACCCGCGCACCGTGTACCAGCTCATCCACGACTTCGGCTGCGTCAACCCCTGGGAACGCCTGCTCTACGGCTCGGAAAATCCCTTCATGTGGACCTTCCACAAGACCGTGCAGAACATCAACGAGCATGCGCGCGCCCTCGACATGCCCGAGATCCCCGACCATGCGCTGGAACTCATCCTCGGCGGCAATGCCACGCGCCTCTACCGCATCGACCAGAGCAAGCAGCACCGCCCCGCGACGCCGCCCGCCAAGGCCGCCGCCTGACCGCCCCACCACACCGGAGACAACACCCATGAAAAAGATCGCCCGCCGCTCCCTGCTGGCCGCCGCCCTGGCGCCGGCCTTCGGCTCCCTCGTTGCCCCACTGGCCCACGCACAGGGCAGCGCCTTCCCCGCGCGCCGCATCTCCGTCGTCGTGCCCTTCCCTGCCGGCGGACCGGCCGACATGGTCGCGCGCGTCATGCAACCGCTGATGCAGAAAGCCCTGGGCGAAACCGTGATCGTGGAAAACTTCGCCGGTGTCGGCGGCGCCATGGGCGTGGGCAAGGTGCTGGCCGCGCCGGCCGACGGCCACACCATGCTGCTCACCACCGTGGCCGAGCCCATCCTGCCACCGCTCACCATGCCCAGCGTGCGCTACAAGCCCGACGACCTCGTGCTCGTCTCGCAGCTCTCGTACACCAACATCGCGCTCGTCGTGCGGCCCAGCCTGCAGATCAACTCGGCGCAGGCCCTGGTGGACTACCTCAAGAACCCCTCCAACAAAGCCCTGACCTACGCCACGCCCGGCAGCGGCACGCTCTACCACCTCATGGGCGAGCACTTCAAGATGCTCACCGGCACGCAGCAGCTCATGCACGTGCCCTACAAGGGCCTGGCACCGGCCGTGAACGACCTCATCGGCGGCCAGGTGGACGTGGCCTTCCTGCCCATGGCCGGCAGCACCGCCAAGCTGATCGAAGCCGGCACCCTGCGCGCCCTGGCCCACACCGCCGACAAGACCGTGGCCGGCCTGCCGCGCCTGAGCGAGGTTGACGCCAGCCTGAAAGACTTCGTCTACACCGTGTGGACCGGCGTCTTCCTGCCGCGCCAGACACCCACCGACGTGGTAACCGCCGTGCACAAAGCCATCGACACCGCCCTGCAAGGGCCCGAATTCGGCGTGTACACGCGTGAAGCCGGCGGCGTGGCGCTCACGCGCGCCATGCCGCTGAAACAGGCGCAGACCTTCTACAGCGCCGAAGCGCAACGGCTGCAGCGGGTGTTTCAGGCGGTGAGGCTGAAGGCGGATTGAGCGAGAGCGCAGCCTCAAGAACAGCTGCTTCGGCATAGACAGAATTGAACTGCGCTGTTGACTCCCGAGGCCATCACTTCGCACCCCTCAGAGCGGCGACCGACAGCGAGAACAGCCGCTGGGGTTGATTCGTTTCGGCATAGGCACCGCGTTGGCGGGCCTCCTGCTCTAGCTCGGGTGTAGCAGACGCGCTATAGATGATGACCGGCGTTGTCGGGCTGACCTTCTTGACCTCGGCGAGCAATGTGTATCCACCTTGTGGATCGTCAGCTCGCTTGAAATCTGTGATGACCAGATCAAACTTCTGTGAGCCAAGAAGAGGGATCGCCTTGGCGGTTGACTCGGCCAGAACAAACTGAATTCCGAGTGCGGAAAGCGCTTGCCGCTCGTACTCTTGGTTCTGTGGGTTGTCATCGACCCAGAGAACTCTTCGACTGCCAAGGTTGATTTCACTGGCCTCTTTGGCCGTAGCTTGTATCTCGCGCGCATCGGGAGGGTTCTTGGGTGGCGCGTTCGCAGGCCCACCCCGCTTTTCAGCCTCAAGAAGGTAGAAACTGATCAAGATACCTTTCTCGTTGAGACTGAAGTCTCGTGGTGCGATCACGCCGCGAAACAGAAATAACACTGCCAACAGGAAAAGCGGCCACACCAGTATTTTTGTCAGCTGGATGCTGCGATCCGTTGCGAGTGGCTGAGGACTTGCAGTCTCGTTTTTTTCAGGCACGTTTTCATCCTCCGCTGATGTCATGACGAGCCATCGATCGACTTGGAGGCCTGACGCACAGGCCTCCCTCAGATCATGCAGGATGCGCTGAAGACTGCGAAGCGTTCTGGATGTAATGCCTCACCAAAACGTCGATGAATCGGTATGCCATGGCCCAACAATGTGCTCGCCCTCAGCAATTCAACGAGGCGCCCGCGCCCTACACCAACGCCCCGAGCTCCACCTGCCCGGCAAACGCCCCCGTGCTGCGCACCACCTCCCCATGCTCCACCCCACGCGCGAAGTGCACAGCCGGGTCGGCCTGCAGGCGCTCGTACAAGGCATTCAACGCCGGGTAGTCGCGGCGGTCCAGCACCTGGTGGAAATCGTTCCAGCGCGCGATGCCCAGGAAGTACGCGTCCGCCGCCGTGCGGCGCTCGCCCACCAGCCAGTCGCGCCCGGCCAGCAAACCTTCCAGCGCGGCATGGGCGCGGCGCACCTTGTCATGCCCCATGGCCGTTACCGCGCGCAACGCTTCGCCTTGCAGGCCGTGTTCCATCGCGTACCAGAGCGGTGCGAACGATTCGAAGAAATCGGTGTTCAGGAACGCCAGCATCTCGTTGAAGCGGTCGAACTCCGCACTGCCCTGCGCAGGCACCAACTCACTGGAAGCAGCCGCCGCCGCGCCGATGTGATGCAGGATGGCCATGCTCTGGCTCACGAAGCGGCCATCGGCCGTGCGCAGTGAGGGCGTTTCGCCCACCGGGTTGATGCGCTTGAAGGCCTCGCTGCTCACCACCTCGGGCATCTGGATGCGGCACAGCTGGTAAGGCAGGCCGCTCCACTCCAGCGCCACGATGGCGCCAAACGAACAGCCCTCGGGCACGCCGTAGAAAAGAAGAATGGGTTTCATGGTTGGTTTCAACTCCTGTTGCGTTGACGAAGGAGTGCATTCTTGCGGCGTGGACGATGGCCGCCTAGACAGGCAAAAGGCAACGCATCGTCCACATCTGTGGACAATGGCGGCATGAACCTGAACGACCTCACCCTGTTCGCCCAGGCCGTGGAAAGCGGCGGCTTCGCGCCCGCGGCCCGGCGCTTCTCGGTGCCGAAATCCACTTTGAGCAAACGCGTGGCCGCGCTCGAAGCCAGCCTGGGCGTGCGCCTCATCGAGCGCAATTCGCGCAGCTTCCGCCTCACCGACACCGGGCACGACTTCTACCAACACGCGCGCGCCGCGCTGGTGGAGGTGGAGAGCGCGCAGCAGGTGGTGCAGTCGCGCCTGGCCGAACCCAGCGGCACCGTGCGGCTCACCGCCGCCGTGCCGGTGGTGCAGTTCCAGCTGGCGCCCCACCTGCCCACGCTCGCGCGCACCTGGCCCCGCCTGCAATTGCAGCTGCACGCGAGCGACCGGTTTGTGGACCTGGTGCAGGAAGGCTTCGACATCGCCTTGCGCAGCCACTTCGCCCCCCTGCCCGACTCGGGCCTGGTGCAGCGCACCCTCAAGGTGGAGCCCGTGATGGTGGTCGCGGCCTCGGCCTACCTGCGCGAGCACGGCACACCGCGCCAGCCGAGCGACCTCGCGGCACACCAGGCCCTGCTGACGGGCGTGGACGCCACGCGCTGGACGCTGCGCAACAGCAAAGGCGAAGTGCAGACCGCCGAGCCGCAGCCGCGCATGGTGGCCGACGAATCCGTGGCGCTGCTGCACGCGGCCACGGCCGGCCTGGGCATCGTGTGCCTGCCCGAGAGCATTTGCCAACACCACCTGGCGCGTGGGGAACTGGTGCGCGTGCTGACGCGCTGGACGGCGGGCAGCGTCACCACTACCGCGCTGGTGCCGCACCGCCGCAGCCTGCTGCCTTCGGTGCGCGTGGTGCTGGAGTTTCTTTCGGAACAGCTGGGGTCGGCTGCCTGAGCCAGCGCTTCTGCGGAAGATACTGTATTAACGTACAGTACAATGGCGCCAGGCCAGGCACCATGCGGTGTGTGGCGCCCCGCAGTTGCTGTTGTTGTCTCCTTGTGGATCTACAGCTTTAGCCCGTCCGCCTTGTTGGTGGGCGGGCTTTTTCTTGTTGTCTTTTTAGCGACGGGCAAAAGCAATAGGTTGGTCAACAGCCGCTAAGCAGCGTTTGCCGCCTTCCATGCCCACACCAAGGTCGGCTGTCGGACGTACATCGGTCCGTCCAACGGTCATGGCTGGGCTTGCACGCTCCGGCCATGCGCAGATCGTGAAAGCTGGCGACACTAAGCGGACTGCTCTGATCATGCTTTTCGGCCCTATCGAACTGGTGCTTCGTGAATAAACCCACCCCCGTGCTTCCTGACGATCCAGGATACAAACTGTCATTGGCGGGGCAGCTCTCCGCGCGTCACGTTCTCCAGCTCTTTGAAGTTCGAGTTGGTAAACGCCCCTTGCTGTTCGGCAACGCGCTTCTCGTTCGACATCTGGGACGTGTTTTCCTCGTCTCCGCGGGGCATGTCTTGAACCCACTCTCGCACGCCGAGCGCCCACTCTTCTACTTTTCCGAAACGGGAAATGGACTCGCGAGATTGCGCTTGAGAGGCATCGCATTTACTCAGGGAACTGCTGAGTCTGACGGCAAGGACTTACTGGATCTGGCCGCAGGAGAACTGATTTCTGAGCTCCCTTTCCCTGGACTTAAAGAGCCATTGGAGTCGTCGCAGATCGTGGCACTTGGACCACCTAGCTCCGAAGACGTCTACCTAGCGACAGGGTTCCCCGCATCGCGGAGCAAGGCCGATCCTTCCTCGAATCGCCTAACAACGATTCTCTCCGCCTTTCAAACCACGTTGGCACCAGCCGCAGCGCGTGCCGCCTTGCGAACCCATCCTGAGTTGCAGTTAGTCCTTTCACTGAATATTGACCGCATGAACTTCCCGGATGGCAGCGTCAAAGCCATCGCAGATCCGGCCGGCATGAGCGGCTCCCCCATATGGCTCCAGCAAGGAGATGAACTCAAATGCGCGGGCAACAACCGGGACAAGAACTTCACGAGTCACAAGGTCCAGGTGCGGATGCAGCAACTGGAGCACAGCATCAACCGGTATCTGACCGAGCTTGATCGCGCCGACCGTGATCCCACGATCGTTCTTCCAGATCGAGTGGCGCGTCTGAAGGAGAAGATCAGCAAGATCAAGGAGCAGATGCGGGGCCTCGGCGAGATCGAGGCGCATCTGCAATCCTCGCAGGAGCGTCAGGTCTCATTCACCGATCCCGACGCCCGCTCTATGGCGACGAGCCGTCTGGGCTCCGCGGTGGTGGGATACAACGTCCAGACTGCGGTCGACGCCAAACACCACCTGATCGTTGCGCACGAGGTGACAAACGCCGTGACAGACCGTGGGCAATTGGCTGCGATGGCGATGGCCGCCAAAGAGGCCACTGCACACCCGAGCTTGATCGTCTTGGCCGATCGCGGTTACTTCGAGGGGTACCAGATTCTGGAGTGTGAGCAGGCCGGCATCGCGACCATGGTGCCCAAGGCGTTGACCTCGGGCGGCAAATTTGAGGGGCGCTTCGACAAGCGAGACTTCATCTATGACAAGGAGCGCGACGAGTACCGATGCCCCGCAGGGCAGAAGGCTATCCGCCGATTCACCACAGTCGAGGACGGCAAGACGCTTAACAAGTACTGGTCGTCTTCCTGTCCTGGTTGCCATCTCAAAGAACAGTGCACCCCGGCCCCGTACAGGCGCATTAGCCGATGGGAGCATGAAGATGTGCTCGAGGTCGTTCAGGCACGCCTTGATGGTGCACCCGCTGCCTCTCGCCTACGACAGAGCATCCACGTGTTGGCCTATGCGTTCCAGGCGCCAGACATCATGCAGGCGCTGGTGGACGCGAAGAACCGGGGCGTGGAGGTGCGCGTGGTGGTGGACAAGAAGCGCAACCGGGGCAAGACGAGCAGGAAGGCGATGGACTTCGTGACCCGCCACGGCGTGGAGCTGCGGACGAACGACCATTTCCACATTCACCACGACAAGACCATCATCGTGGACGGCCACACGGTGCAGACGGGCTCGTTCAATTTCGCGCCGTCGGCCGAGACGCTGAATTCCGAGAACGTGGTGGTGATCCGCGGCCTGCCCGAGGTGTCCAGCCAGTACATGGCGCACTGGCAATCGCGCTGGAAGCTGGGCAAGCCGTATCCTGCACAACCATGACCCAACCCTCTTCTCCCCCTTCTTCCTCATCGTCCTCCATTTCCAAGCGCCGCCAGATCATCACGGTGATGATGCTGGTGCTCGCGCTCATCGGCGGCCTGGTGCGCTGGCTCGCGCCGCAGCCTTCGCTGGCGCGCGACCTGGGTTCGGTGCTGATGGTGCTGTGGCTGCCGATCATCGGCAACATCATTGGCTGGCTGATCCAGCGCGCGAAGGCGCCGAAGCACCTGCCGCAGGGTTTCGCGGCGGGCACGGTGTTCAAGCCAGATGCGCGGATCGAGCTCACCTTGCTCGCAGCGGACACGCCGAGGCTCAGCCGGCCGATCCGTGCGGGGTATTTCGACGGGGCGCTGGTGGTGGGCTCAGAGGGGTTCACCACGCGCCTGGCCGTGCCCACCGATGGGGAGCCGGTGCCCGAGGTGCCTTGCACGCTGGAGGTGCAGTTCCTGCGCCCGGAGCTGGCGCTGGCCCAGCTCCAGAACGGCACCAAGTTCGCGCTGCTGTCGGGCCGCACCTTGCTGGGCACGGGGCATGTGCTGCCGCTGGCTTGATTCGGCAACGCGCAAGTTCCAGCCCTACTGACACTCAGGGCACTCCCATTCCAGGAAAATACGCGAATGTTCAATTTCAACGCCGTCCAACCTGTGTTCGCTGCCTAGCTGCGTCCTTTCGATGGCAATCGGAAGGAGATGACCTTCCGGCCCCACAACCCCGGCAGGCATGGTCTTCCGGGGTTTTTGTTTTTTCAGGTTCCAACATGTTCACGCGCACCTACGACAAGCTGATCGCCACGATTTCCGCCCGCCGGAACGTGGGATGCGTGCGCGTGCGCCCGTGGTCCGGCCGAGCCATTCCGTCCTGAGCCAGCCCTGGTGAATCCATGCCGGGGCGGCTTGATCGTCCTGACATGTGGACCCTCGAGGGGTCCGGAAAGATTCACCATGAACCGCATCAACAACAACAACGGCATCCGCAACATCGGCATCATTGCCCATGTGGACGCGGGCAAGACCACAACCAGCGAACGCATCCTCTACTACACGGGCGAGAGCCACCGCATGGGCGAAGTGCACGACGGCGCTGCCCACATGGACTTCGACCCCGAGGAGCGCCGACGCGGCATCACCATCAACAGCGCCGCCACCACCGTGCATTGGCGTGGGGTGCAGATCAACCTGATCGACACCCCCGGCCACATCGACTTCAACATCGAGGTGGGCCGCGCGTTGCGCGTGCTCGACGGCGCCGTGGTGGTGCTCGACGGTGTGGCCGGCGTGGAGCCGCAGACCGAAACCAACTGGCGCCTGGCGGACCGGCACGAGGTGCCGCGCATTGCCTTCGTCAACAAGCTCGACCGCACGGGTGCGAACTTCGAACGCGTGATCGCGTCGATGCGCGAGCGCCTGGGTGTGCAGGCCGTGCCGGTGCACCTGCCCATCGGCGCCGAGGGCGAGTTCCGCGGCGTCGTGGACCTGGTGCGCATGCGTGCCCTGCTGTGGGAGCGCGACGACGCATCGCAGCCGGTGCAGGAAGCCGCCATTCCCTCTGACCTTCTGGCCCAGGCCCAGGCGGCCCGCGCGCGCCTGCTGGAAGCCGTGGTCGAGCAGGACGACGAGGCGCTGGAGGCCTGGCTGCGGGGCGAAGAGCCCTCGGTGGAGCTGCTGCAACGCTGCATCCGTGCGGGCGTGCGCCAGCGCGCCTTTGTGCCGGTGCTGGCGGGTTCGGCCTTCCGCAATCGCGGTGTCGAGCCGCTGCTGGATGCGGTGGTCGACTGGCTGCCCGCACCTGGCGAGCGCGAAGGCACGGCCACGGGCCTGGACAGCGCGCCGCTGGCCGCCCTGGCCTTCAAGGTGGTGAGCGACGAGCACGGCAGCATGGTCTTCGTGCGCCTGTATGCGGGCAGGTTGCGGCGTGGCGATTCGGTGCTCAACACCAGCACCGGACGCATGGAGCGCGCGGCCCGCCTCTACGAGGTGCATGCCGACAAGCGCATCGAGCGCGATGAACTCGTGGCGGGCGAGATCGCCGCGGTGGTCGGGTTCAAGGACACGCTCACCGGCCAGACCCTGAGCGATCCCAGGCACCCGGTGCAGCTGGAGTCCATCGCCGTGCCGGAGCCGGTGATCCACATGGCGCTGGAGCCGCGCACCAAGGCCGACCAGCAGGGCCTGTCCAAGGCGCTGCAGAGCATGCTGCGCGAGGACCCGAGCCTGCGCGTGCGCCAGGACGAGGAATCGGGGCAGACCATTCTGTCGGGCATGGGTGAGCTTCAGCTGGAGGTCGCCGTGCACAAACTGCACGACCGTTTTGGCGTGGGCGTGGTGGTGGGCCGTCCGCAGGTGGCCTACCGCGAGACCATTGCCACGGCCGCGGAGCTGACGCACGTGCACAAGAAGCAGACCGGCGGCCCGGGCCAGTTCGCGCAGCTCACGCTGCGCCTGGAGCCTCTGGAGCGAGGTGCGGGCGTGCAGTTCGAAAGCCGCATCGTCGGCGGCGCCATTCCCCGCGAGTTCATTCCCGCGGTGGAAGCGGGTATCCGGCGCGCGGCCGAAGCCGGTCCGGCTTCGGGCTACCCGGCCGTGGACTTCCGCGCCGTGCTGCTCGATGGGGCTTTCCATGAGCGCGATTCCTCGGCCATGGTCTTCGAGCTGGCGGCAAGCCATGCGCTGCGCGATGCCTTTGCCAAGGCCAGGCCGCATCTGCTGGAGCCGGTGATGGCCGTGGAGGTGATCGCGCCCACCGAATACCTCGGCGACGTGATCGGCGATCTGCACCGCCGCCGTGGCCAGGTGCGAGGGCATGAGGTGCGCGGCACGGCCACGGTGGTCGACGCGCTGGTGCCGCTGAAGGAGATGTTCGGCTACATCAGTGCGCTGCGCGCGCTGTCATCGGGCCGTGCGCAGTACACGATGCAGTTCGATGGCTACCAGGTGGCGCCGCCCGCTGTGGCCGAGCTGGCTGCAGCTTGACCAGAGGGGTGCCATCCTGAGGGATTGCACCCCTCGAACCCATGGCGTGGCCAGGCCCCATTAATATGGGGTCATGAATGATGCAAATCTCGACGCCATTGTTGAACTCGAAGAACGGCTGGTGCGTGCCATGCGCACCTCCGATGTCCCGGTTCTGGACGAACTGCTGGCAGACGACCTGCTGTTCACGAACCACCAAGGCATGGTGGTGACGAAGCAGGAAGACCTTGAGGTTCACAGGTCGGGCCTGTTGAAGCTGGAATCGCTCGATGCGTCGGACCGCAGCGTCCGGCTGCTCGGCAATGTGGCCGTGGTCGCGGTGCGGGTGCAGCTGGCTGGACGCTACGGCAACGATTCTTTCGAAGGCACGTTCAGATACACCCGCGTGTGGGCGCTTCTGGGCGCGCGCTGGCGGATCGTCGCCGCACACGCGAGCGTGGTGGCCGCGTAGCACCGTCGGCGCCTGTCGAAAGGCGGCCGTACCCGACTTGTCCCTTCTTTCTGTGCATAACTTTGTGGATGTCGCTGGAGCAACCTTGCCACAGCGAGTGCTTGCGGGGCCTGCCGCTGTGTTGCCCAAAAAACGGGCAGTACCGCCGACGCCCCTGTCGTAAGACATAAGATACAGCTCGGGCATCGAAGCCGCCCTCCACAGACCCACCCGCGCCGCCCACCGTCCTTCGCCTGCTGCCACCGACGCAGCCCGTGCCACGGCACAGCGCGGTGAACCCCTGGCCAGACATTCACGACCTCATCGATGAAAAAGGATTTTTCCGACAGCCCTTCCGCCCAGCCGGACCTGTCGCAGCACACGCCCATGATGCAGCAGTACCTCGGCCTGAAGGCCGGGCATCCGAACACGCTGCTGTTCTACCGCATGGGCGATTTCTACGAGCTGTTCTTCGCGGACGCGGAGAAGGCCGCGCGCCTGCTGGACATCACGCTCACGCAGCGCGGCCAGTCGGCCGGCCAGCCGGTGATCATGGCCGGCGTGCCGTTCCACTCGGTGGACACCTACCTGGCGCGCCTGATCAAGCTGGGCGAGTCGGTGGCGATCTGCGAGCAGGTGGGCGACGTGGCCACGGCCAAGGGGCCGGTGGAGCGCAAGGTGGTGCGCGTGGTCACGCCGGGCACGCTGACGGACAGCGAGCTGCTGTCGGACAAGTCCGAAGCGCTGCTGATGGCGGTGCACCCGGGCGCGCGCACGGGTTGCGGGCTGGCGTGGATGTCGGTCACGCAGGGCATCGTGTTCCTCGCGCAGTGCGCGAGCGATGAGCTGGCCGACTGGGTGGCGCGCGTGTCGCCCGGCGAGGTGCTGTACAGCGCAGACGCCACGCCCGCGTTCGAGAAGTCGGTGCAGGCGCTGGCCAGCCAGAGCGGCAGCAACGGCGGGCGGCTGGTGGCGGTGTTGCGCCCGGCCTGGGCGTTCGACGCCGCGCTGGGCCAGCGCAAGCTGCTGGAGCAGTTGCAGGCCGCGAGCCTGGCCGCGTGGGACGCGCAGGACATGCCGGACGCGCACGCCGCCGCCGCCGCGCTGCTGAACTACGCCGAGCACACACAGGGCCGCGCGCTCACGCACGTGAGCAGCCTGCAGGTGGCGCGCAGCGGCGAGCGGATCGACCTGCCGCTGAACACGCGGCGCAACCTGGAACTGACGCAGACGCTGCGCGGCGAGACCAGCCCCACGCTGTTTTCGCTGCTGGACGTGTGCTGCACCGGCATGGGCAGCCGCGCGCTGCGCAGCTGGCTGCTGGAGCCCCGGCGCGACCGCGCGGAAGCGCGCGCGCGGCTGGCCGCCATCGACACGCTGCGCGGTGGCCTGTGGCAGTCGCTGCGGCAATCGCTCAAGGGCGCGAGCGACGTGGAGCGCATCACCGCGCGCACGGCGCTGCGCCAGGTCAAGCCGCGCGAGCTGGTGGGCCTGGGCCAGACGCTGGAGCGTGCGCGCCAGCTGGGGGCCCAGTTGGGCCCGCAGGCCGCTGGCGGTCTGCTGCATGGCATTGCCGCGCACCTCACGCCACCCGAGGGCTGCGCCGAGCTGCTGCGCGACGCCCTGCTGCCCGAGCCGGCCGCGCTGGTGCGCGACGGCGGGGTGATCGCCGACGGTTTCGATGCCGAGCTGGACGAGCTGCGCGGCATCCAGAACCACAGCGACGCCTTCCTGATCGAGCTGGAGCAGCGCGAGCGCGCGCGCACCGGCATCGCCAACCTGCGGGTGCAGTTCAACAAGGTGCACGGCTTCTACATCGAGGTCACGCAGGGCCAGGCCTCCAAGGTGCCGGACGACTACCGCCGCCGCCAGACGCTGAAGAACGCCGAGCGCTTCATCACGCCCGAGCTCAAGGCCTTCGAGGACAAGGCCTTGTCGGCGCAGGACCGCGCGCTGGCGCGCGAGAAGTGGCTGTACGACCACCTGCTGGACGAGCTGCAGGCCTACATTCCCGCGCTCACGCAGCTGGCGCGCGCCATGGCCGCGCTGGACGCGCTGTGCGCGCTGACCGAGCGCGCGCTGACGCTGAACTGGTGCGCGCCGCAGTTCGTGCCCGAGCCCTGCATCGACATCCGCGGCGGGCGCCACCCGGTGGTGGAGGCGCGCCTGAACGAAAGCTCGGGCGGCAGTTTCATCGCCAACGACACGGTGATGGGCCCCAAGCAGCGCATGCAGGTGATCACCGGCCCCAACATGGGCGGCAAGAGCACCTACATGCGGCAGGTGGCGGTGATCGTGCTGCTGGCCAGCATGGGCAGCCATGTGCCGGCCACCTCGTGCCGGCTGGGCCCGATCGACGCGATCCACACCCGCATCGGCGCGGCCGACGACCTGGCCAACGCGCAGTCGACCTTCATGGTGGAGATGACCGAGGCGGCGCAGATCCTGAACGCCGCCACGCCCGAGAGCCTGGTGCTGATGGACGAGATCGGCCGGGGCACCTCCACCTTCGACGGCCTGGCGCTGGCCGGCGGCATCGCCACGCACCTGCACGACAAGTCGCGCGCCTACACGCTGTTTGCCACGCACTATTTCGAGCTGACCGAGTTCCCGGCCAGCCACCACGCGGCGGTGAACGTGCACGTGAGCGCGGTGGAGTCGGGCGGCAAGGGCGGTGGCGGCATCGTGTTCCTGCACCAGATCGAGCCCGGCCCGGCCAGCCGCAGCTACGGCATCCAGGTGGCGCGCCTGGCCGGCGTGCCGGCCGGGGTGGTGCAGCATGCGCGCCACGCCCTGGCCGCTCTGGAGGCCCAGAGCGAAGAAAGCCGCAGCCAGGTGGACCTGTTCGCGCCCCCACCTGCCACACTGGAGCCTGAAGCGCACCCGCTGCAGGCGGCCGTGGCGCAGATCGACCCCGACACCCTGAGCCCGCGCGAAGCGCTGGAACAGCTTTACGCCCTCAAGAAACTCGCTGCCTCATCATGACTTACTGCGTCGCCGTCAAACTCAACGCGGGCATGGTCTTCCTCTCCGACTCGCGCACCAACGCGGGCCTGGACCAGATCAGCACCTTCCGCAAGATGATCGTCTATGAAAAGCCGGGCGACCGCTTCATGTGCCTGCTGTCGGCGGGCAACCTGAGCATTTCGCAGTCGGTGCGCGAGATCCTGCAGGTGGAGCAGCTCACCGACCCCGATGGGGGCGAACCCATCACGATCTGGAACGCCAAGAGCATGTTCGATGCCGCGCGCGTGCTGGGCTCGGCGGTGCGCCATGTGTACGAGCGCGACGGCGACGCGCTGCAGCGCGCGGGTGTGGATTTCAATGCTTCCATGATCTTCGGCGGCCAGGTGCGTGGCGAGGGCATGCGCCTGTTCCAGGTGTATTCGGCCGGCAACTTCATCGAGGCCACGTCGGAGACCCCGTTCTTCCAGATCGGCGAGTCGAAGTACGGCAAGCCGGTGCTGGACCGCGTGATCGGCCCCGAGACGCCGCTGGACGAGGCGGCCAAGTGCGTGCTGGTGTCGATGGACTCCACGCTGAAGTCCAACCTGTCGGTGGGCCTGCCGCTGGACCTGGCGGTGTACGAGGCCAACATGCTGCAGTCCGACAAGATCACCTGCATCGACAACGACAACCCCTACTTCCGCATGCTGCACAAGACCTGGGGCCAGAAGCTGCGCGAGGTGTTCGACGAGATCGAGGACCCGACCTGGGACGACGCGCACACCGACGTGCCGCTGCTGAGCAACAACCCGCGCAACGCGCCGCTCAAGAAGATCACCAATGCCCGGGAAAAGCTGATCTGAGGCATGTCGCTGATCGTCTTTTCCCACGCCAACAGTTTCCCCGCCAGCACCTACGGGGTGCTCTTCAAGTCGCTGCGCGCCCGCGGCCACACGGTGCGCGCGGTGGACCGCTTCGGCCACGAGCCGCAGTACCCGGTGACCAGCAACTGGCCCCATCTGGTGCAGCAGCTGGCGGATTTCGCCGCCCCTGAGGTGGAACGCCACGGCCAGGGCGCCTGGCTGGTGGGCCATTCGCTGGGCGGTTTTCTCAGCCTGATGTGCGCGGCACGCCACCCCAAGCTCGGCGGCCATGCGGTGCGTGGTGTGGTGCTGATCGACTCGCCGGTGCTCGGCGGCTGGCGCGCGCGCACGCTCGAGCTGATCAAGCGCACGCAGCTGGTGGGCTCTGTCTCGCCGGGCAAGGTGAGCCGGCGCCGGCGCCACAGCTGGCCCGATGCGCAGACCGCCCTCGCCCACTTCAGCAGCAAGAAGGCGTTCGCCCGATGGGACCCCCATGTGCTGCACGACTACATTCAACATGGCACGCGCGACGCCGCCGATGCGCAGGGCAAGCCGCAGCGGGTGCTGGCCTTCGACCGCGAGGTGGAGACCGCGATCTACAACACCCTGCCCCACAACCTGGACCGCCTGCTGCGCCGCCACCCGCTGCAATGCCCGGTGGGCTTCATCGGCGGCACCGATTCGCAGGAGATGAAGCAGGTGGGCATGGCGATGACGCTGCGCCTGGTGGGCAAGGCGCACCCCGAGCGGCTTCGCATCCTGGAGGGCAGCCACCTGTTCCCGATGGAAAAGCCGCAGGAGACGGCCGCCGCCATCGACGACATGCTGGGGGCGTTGACCCCCGCGCGCCGGGCCCGCGAGCGCACCGTTTGAGGCGAGCCGGTGTAAGCTGGGCCACTTTTTCACCGCGCGCCCATGACGACCCCACCGTCCTCCACCCATCGGCTGCAGCAAGGCTGGCAGCGCGCGGCGAACTGGCAACCCGAAGAACACAGCCTTTGGCTTCGCTGCGCGGTGGCCGTGCTGCTCACCTTCGCGGCGGTCTGGCTGCGCATGGCGCTGGCACCGGCCGAATCGGGCGGGCGCTTCATCACGCTCTCGCTCGCGACCGCGCTGGCCGCGCTGTACGGCGGCTTCCTGCCCGGCATGCTCAGCGCGGTGCTGGGCACGGTGTTGATCAACTTCCTGATGATCAAGCCGTACTGGAGCCTGGCGATCGACCACCCGGCGGAGGCCTTCTGGCTCAACCTCTGGCACCTGCTGGCGCAGATCGTGGTGGTGGGCTCCATCACCGTGATGCAGCGCCGCAACCAGCGTTTTCAGGAGGCCACCGAGCAGCTCCAGCAAAGCAAGCGGCAGCTGGAAGACACGTTCGAACAGAGCGCCACCGGCATGGCGCACAACCACCTGGACGGCCGCTGGATCCGCCTGAACCAGACCTATTGCGACATCGTGGGCTACACGAAGGAGGACATGCTGACCAGGCATTTCCGCGACTTCACCCACCCCGACGACCTGGAGCTGGACATGCGCGAGCTCAAGCGCACGCTGGCCGGCGAGATCAACCACTACAGCTTCGAGAAGCGCTACATCCACCGGCAGGGCCACGTGGTCTGGGCGCACGTCACCATTTCGCTGGTGCGCAAGGTCTCGGGCGAGCCGGACTACCTGATCGCGGTGGTGCAGGACATCAGCGCGCGCAAGGCCATCGAGGACGCGCTTCGCACCAGCGAGCACCTGCTGCGCCAGGCCCATGGGCTGGCGGGCCTGGCCAGCTGGCGCGCCGACCTGAGCACCGGGCGCTTCGTCACGCTGGCGGGTTCTCACCAGATCCTCGGCCTGCCTTCGGCGGACTTCAGCGCCCAGGACCTGATCGCGCTGACGCACCCCGATGACTTTCCAAGGGCGTTCGAGCTGTGGAAGCTCGCGGTGCAGGGCAAGGCCGACTACCACATCGAGTACCGCCTGCTGTTCGGTGGCGAGGAGCACTGGTTCCTGGTGCAGGCCGAGTTCGAGCGCAACGCGCAGGGCCGCGCGGTAGGCGCGCTTGGCGTGATCCAGGACGTGACCAAGCGCAAACGCGCCGAGATGGAGATCCAGCAGCTCAACGCCTCGCTGGAGCAGCGCATCCACCGCCGCACCGAGGCCTTGAAGGCCGCCTACGACGAACTGGAAAGTTACTCGTACGCGGTGGCGCACGACCTGCGCTCGCCGCTGCGCATCATCAACGGCTTCGCGCAGGCGCTGCACGAAGACAACCCCAGCATGAGCAGCGACAGCCAGTCGCACCTGCAGCGCATCACGGCGGCGAGCAAGAAGATGGGCGAGCTGATCGATGGCCTGCTCACGCTGTCGCAGTTCGCGCGCGGCGAGCTGCAGCGCAAGCCGGTGCACCTCAGCGCCATCGCCACCCGGCTGCTGGAGGAGTTCGCGGGCGCCGAGCCGCAGCGCCGCGTGCGCTGGCAGGTCGAGCCCGGGCTGCACGTGATGGCCGACCCGGCCCTGGTGGAGGCCTTGATGCAGAACCTGCTGCACAACGCCTGGAAATACACGGCGAACACACCCGAGGCGCTGATCCGTGTGGAAGGTGCCTACGAGCATGGCCAGCAGCGCTTCAGCGTGATCGACAACGGCGCGGGCTTCGACATGGCGCGCGCGGCCAAGCTGTTCCAGCCTTTCCAGCGGCTGCACATGCCGCACGAGTTCAGCGGCCTGGGCATCGGCCTGGCCACCGCGCTGCGCATCGTGCAGCGCCATGGCGGGGAGCTGCAGGCCAGCGCCGAGCCGGGGCGTGGCGCCACCTTCAGCTTCACGCTGAGCGCCAAGCCCCTGGCGAGCTGAGTTCCCGCGCCTGCATTTCGCGCCGCGCTGGCGGCGTTTCGCCCCGGGCTGCGGCGGTTCGGTCGCAAGCCGCTGGCCCCCGGGCGGCGCCCCCGGCACAGTGCGCTCCATCCCCTCCGATGGAGCCCACCATGCAACTCACACCCCTCATTGCCGTTCACATGACCGCCGCCATCACCGCCGTGGTGCTGGGCCCGGTGGCGCTCTGGGCGCGGCGCGGGCACGCCGCGCGCCAGGCCCACAGCCAGCGCCCGCGCCTGCACCGCGCCATCGGTTATGCCTGGGTCACGCTGATGCTGATCACCGCGATCTCGGCCGTCTTCATCCGCGATTTCAAGCTGCCCAACATCGCGGGCTACACGCCGGTGCACCTGCTGGTGCCCATCGTCTTCGGCAGCCTGTTCCTGGCGTTCCGCGCCCTGCTGCGCGGCAACGTGAACACCCACCGCCGCGTGATGGTGTGGCTTTACGTGAGCGCCTGCCTGGTGGCCGGCGCCTTCACCCTGCTGCCCAGCCGCTACCTGGGTGGCCTGGTCTGGCACCAGTGGCTGGGCCTGGCCTGAACCCTTCCTTTCCTTCCACCTTGAACTGGAGCGCACCATGAACCTCTCGACCCCCCAACACCAGGATCTGGACCGCCTGGCACGCCGCCGCGCGGGCGCCCGCATGGGCTGGTACGTGCACGCGCTGGTCTTTCTTTCGGTCAACAGCGTGCTGGCCATGCTGTCCTTCTCCAGCGGCCGCCACTGGGCCATCTACCCCGCGCTGGGCTGGGGCCTGGGCCTGCTGATCCATGGCCTGGTGGTCTGGCTCGTGCTGGGGGGCGGCGGGCTGCAGCAGCGCCTGGTGGCGCAGGAACGCCAGCGGCTCCAGCGGGAACACGGCCGGTGAGCCCCATGGCGGCGGCGGGCATGCGGGATACTGCGGCCATGCCGCCGTTCCAGTTCAAGCCCGACATCGCCGCCCGCCGCGCCCTGGTGGTCGTGGTGGTCAACACCGTGATCGCGCTGATCATCACGGCGGTCAACGGCGATGCCTTCGCGGTCAACCTCGTGTACTCGCAGTGCATCGGCCTGGGCATCTGGGCCATGATCGACGGTGGCCGCCACGTGCTCAACCCCAGCGGCTGGCCCGGCGCCTGGCGCATGGCCTTGCTGGTGGTGGTCGCGGTGCTGACGTCCTATGGAGGCGGCAGCGTGGTGGCGAACCTGCTGCTGGGCCGCGATCTGTTCGCCAGCCTGAGCAACGTGCCCCGCGCCACGCTGGGCTTCGTGCTGATGTCGCTGGCCGCCGGGGGCTTTGGCGCCTACTACTTCACCAGCCGGGCCATGCTGGCCCATGCGCGCCTCGCGCAGGAAGAGGCCCAGCGCCAGGCCAGCGAGGCACGCCTGAAGCTGCTCGAATCGCAGCTCGAACCGCACATGCTGTTCAACACCCTGGCCAACCTGCGCGTGCTCATCGGGACCGACCCGGCGCGCGCCACGGCGATGCTCGACCGGCTCAACGATTTCCTGCGCGCCACGCTGACCGCTTCGCGCACCGAGGCCAGCGCCGGCCGCCACACGCTGGATCAGGAGTTCGCCCGGCTGCGCGACTACCTGGAGCTGATGGCGGTGCGCATGGGCCCGCGCCTGCGCTACACGCTGGACCTGCCCGACGAGCTCACCACCCAGCCCGTGCCACCTTTGCTGCTGCAGCCGCTGGTGGAGAACTGCATCCGCCACGGCCTGGAGCCCAGCCTGCAGGGCGGCGAGGTCCGCGTCAGCGCGCGCCACGAAGGCAGCGACTTGGTGCTGGTGGTCAGCGACACGGGCGTGGGCAGTGAGCCGTCGCCCACACCCGGTTTCGGCCTTTCGCAGGTGCGCGAGCGGCTGGAAACGGCCTACCCGGGCCGTGCGCGCATGGACTGGCGAGGCCAGCCCGGCGGCGGCACGCGCGCCCTGCTCACACTGCCATGGACCCCATCCCCATGAACGCCACCGCCCTGCTGGCCGAAGACGAACCGCTGCTGGCCCAGGCCCTGCAGGCCGAACTCGCCCGGGCCTGGCCCGGCCTTGAGGTGCTGGCCACCGTGGGCGATGGCGACGCGGCCGTGGCGCACGCGCTGCGCCTGCAACCCGATGTGCTGTTCCTCGACATCCGCATGCCCGGCCAGACCGGCCTGCAGGCCGCCGCCGAACTGGCCGACGAATGGCCCGACGGCGTGCCGTTTCCCGCGCTGGTGTTCGTCACCGCCTACGACGCCTACGCGGTGCAGGCCTTCGAGGCGCAGGCGGTGGACTACGTGCTCAAGCCGGTGCAGCCCGATCGCCTGGCGCGCACCGTGCAGCGCGTGCAGCAGGTGCTGGCGCAAAGGCAGCCTGCCAGCGCT
The DNA here is from genome assembly GCA_018993155.1 of Hydrogenophaga sp. GTDB lineage: Bacteria > Pseudomonadota > Gammaproteobacteria > Burkholderiales > Burkholderiaceae_C > Hydrogenophaga. Next base: position 3,785 of record JAGKSX010000060.1, on the reverse strand, counting down.
GGGGCCACGGCGTTCGACGAGGCCACGCTCGTGCGCCTGCGCGCCCTGCTCTCGGGCCATGCGCCGGCACCGTCGGCACCACCGCGCCTGCAGGTGATCCAGGCGGGCGTGGGCCAGGGCATCCGCATGGTGCCCATCGGCGAGGTGCTGGTGTTCGAGGCGGCCGACAAGTACGTGCGCGTGCTCACCGCGAACAGCGAAGTGCTGATCCGCACGCCGCTCAAGGAACTGATTCCGCAGCTGGACCCGGCCTTGTTCTGGCAGGTGCACCGTGGCACGGTGGTGCGCGCCGATGCCATCGACAGCGTGCAGCGCGACGAAGCGGGCAAGCACAGCCTGCGCCTGCGCGGCCGGCCCGAGAACTGGCCGGTGAGCCGTCTCTACGCGGCGCAGTTCAAGGCCATGTGAGACCGGTCTGAGGCCGACGGCGTTCAGAAGCTGCCGGTGAACTGGTAACGCGATGCGGGGTGCCACATCGCGGCCACCGAGGCCACCTGCCCTTGCGACTGCGTCTGCCGGCGCAGCACCAGGCAGGGGTCGCCGGGTGCCATGTGCAGCATCTCGGCCACCTCGGGTGGCGGCGCGCTGGCTTCGATCACGAAGTGCACGCCCTGCAGGGGCGCCACGCGCATCAGGTAGGCGTTGGGGGTCTGGCTGTTGAAGTCCTGCGCCATGTAGTCGGGCGCGACCCGGGGGTTGACCCAGCGGTCCTCGACCTGGATCGGTTCGCCGTTCTCGAAGTGCACCACCACCGAGTGGAACAGCGGCTGATCGGCCTTGAGCCCGAAGCGGCGCGCCAGCGCTTCGCCCGCCTTGGCGCGTTCGAGCCTGTGCAACTCGCTGCGGTGGGCGTGGCCGCGCGCGGTGATCTCGTCGGCGATGTTGCGGATCGCCACCAGCGTGGCCTGGTACTTCTGCTGCGCCACGTAGGTGCCTGAGCCCTGCACGCGCTCGACGATCTGCTCGTCGCTCAGCTCGCGGATGGCGCGGTTCACCGTCATGCGCGAGACGCCGAACTCGCGCGCCAGCGCCTCTTCGGCCGGGATGGCGTCGCCCTCGCGCCAGACGCCGGCCTGGATCTGCGACAGCACGTGCTGCTTCACCCGCAGGTAGGCAGGGGTTCGTTCGGCAGCGGGCAAGGCGGGGGGAGCGGGGGTCATAGGGTTTCTACCAGGGCGCGAGCCGCTGAAGTGGTCTTGACAGCATCGATTATCGGCAGATAAAGTTGTCTATACATATTCAAGATTATTCGGTGAATATGTACACCATCACCAGCCGCCATCCGCCTGAAGGAATCCGCCCCGTGACCACCACCGTCGACCCCCGTCTGGACCCCACCCGCGTGATCCGCGCCCCGCGCGGCAACACCTTGCATTGCAAGAACTGGGTGGCCGAAGCCGCCTACCGGATGATCCAGAACAACCTGGACCCCGAGGTGGCGGAGAACCCGCAGCACCTGGTGGTCTATGGCGGCATCGGCCGCGCCGCGCGCGACTGGGCCTGCTTCGACCAGATCCTGGCCTCGCTGAAAGACCTCGAAGAGGACGAGACCCTGCTCGTGCAGTCGGGCAAGCCGGTGGGTGTGTTCAAGACCCATGTCAACGTGCCGCGCGTGCTGCTCGCCAACAGCAACCTGGTGCCCAAATGGGCCAGCTGGGAACACTTCAACGAACTGGACCGCCAGGGCCTGTTCATGTACGGCCAGATGACGGCGGGCTCGTGGATCTACATCGGCAGCCAGGGCATCGTGCAGGGCACGTTCGAGACCTTCGTCGAGGCCGGCCGCCAGCACTACGGCAACGACCTGGCCGGCCGCTGGATCCTCACCGCCGGCCTGGGTGGCATGGGCGGCGCGCAGCCGCTGGCCGCCACGCTGGCCGGTGCCTGCTCGCTCAACATCGAGTGCCAGCAGAGCAGCATCGACTTCCGCCTGCGCACGCGCTACGTGGACAAGCAGGCCAGCGACATCGACGACGCGCTCGCGCTGATCCGACACCACACGGCGCGCAAGGAAGCCGTCTCGGTCGCGCTGCTGGGCAACGCGGCCGAGGTGCTGCCCGAACTGGTGAAACGCGCCAAGGCGGGCGGCCTGCGGCCCGACCTCGTGACCGACCAGACCTCGGCCCACGACCTGATCAACGGCTACCTGCCCGCAGGCTGGAGCGTGGCGCAGTGGAAGGCCGCGCAGCGCGATTCGGCCCAGCACGCGCAGCTGGTCGACGCCGCCGCGAAAAGCTGCGCGGTGCACGTGCAGGCCATGCTCGACTTCCACGCCATGGGCATCCCCACCGTGGACTACGGCAACAACATCCGCCAGGTGGCCTTCGACCAGGGCTTGGGCAACGCCTTCGACTTCCCCGGCTTCGTGCCGGCCTACATCCGCCCGCTGTTCTGCGAGGGCAAGGGCCCGTTCCGCTGGGTGGCGCTCTCGGGCGACCCGGAGGACATCCACAAGACCGACGCCAAGATCAAGGCGCTGTTCCCGCACAACCACCACACCCACCGCTGGCTGGACATGGCGCGCGAGCGCATCGCCTTCCAGGGCCTGCCGGCCCGCATCTGCTGGCTGGGCCTGGGCGAGCGCCACCTCGCGGGGCTGGCGTTCAACGAGATGGTGCGCACGGGCGAACTCAAGGCGCCGATCGTGATCGGCCGCGACCACCTGGACACCGGCTCGGTGGCCAGTCCCAACCGCGAGACCGAGGGCATGCGCGACGGCACGGACGCGGTGAGCGACTGGCCCTTGCTCAACGCCCTGCTCAACACCGCCGGTGGCGCGAGCTGGGTCAGCCTGCACCACGGCGGCGGCGTGGGCATGGGCTACTCGCAGCACGCCGGCATGGTGATCGTGGCCGACGGCAGCGACGCCGCCGCCGAGCGCCTGGCGCGCGTGCTGGTGAACGACTGCGGCTCGGGCGTGATGCGCCACGCCGATGCGGGCTACGAGCTGGCGATCGCCACCGCGAAGAAGCACGGCCTGAAACTCCCGATGGTGGCCTGAACGCAGGCGCGAGACACTTCCTCCCATGACCCTCTCCACCCTCACCCTCCAGCCCGGCCAGATGGCGCTGGGCGACCTGCGCGCCGTCTGGCAGCAGGCCGTGCCCGTGCAACTCGCGCCCGAGGCCCAGGCCGGCATCGCGGCCTCGGCCGCGGCAATCCACGCCATCGTGCGCCAAGGCGACGCGGCCTACGGCATCAACACCGGCTTCGGCAAGCTCGCGCGCACGCGCATCCCGGACGAACAGCTCGAGACCCTGCAGCGCAACCTGATCCTGTCGCACTCGGTCGGCACCGGCGAGCCCATGAGCGACGCCACGGTGCGGCTGGTGATGCTCATGAAGGCCGCCAGCCTGGCGCGCGGCCACTCGGGCGTGCGGCCCGTGGTCATCGACACCCTGCTCGCTCTGCTGAACGCGGGCATCTCGCCGCTGATTCCAGTGAAGGGCTCGGTGGGCGCCTCGGGCGCCCTCGCGCCGCTCTCGCACATGACGCTGGCGCTGATGGGCGAAGGCGATGTGTTCGTGCAAGGCCGGCGCGTGCCCGCCACCACCGCCCTGAAAAACGCCGGCATCGCCCCCCTGGTGCTCGCCGCCAAGGAAGGGCTGGCGTTGATCAACGGCACCCAGGTGTCCACCGCGCTGGCGCTGCACGGCCTCTTCATGGCCGAGCGCCTGCTGGAGGCCGGCACCGTGATCGGGGCGCTGTGCGTGGACGCCGCCAAGGGCAGCGACGCGCCCTTCGACCCACGCATCCACACCGCGCGCGGCCAGCCCGGCCAGATC
>JAGKSX010000173.1 GCA_018993155.1 Hydrogenophaga sp. | reverse complement strand
CTTTAATTTTTCTGTGTTGAAAACACAAAATGTGTTTTTGCTTCTTGAAGCTGCCTGTACGCCACCCGGCGTACATACGCCCTTCAGGGTCTTCCCTAGCATCCAGTTGTCCGTCGAGCACCGCCTGAAAAAGGCGGGCCGGCGGCGCCCAACACCCCTTCCAAGGGACCCCTGGAACACTGGAGAAGCGCCATGTCGAAGACCCCCCAAAACGCCCGCCGATTCACCCTCAAGACCCTGGCCGCCGCCGCCACGGTCGCCACGCTCGGCTTCACCGGCCTGAGCGCCCACGCCCAGGAGACCATCAAGGTCGGCGTGCTGCACAGCCTCTCGGGCACCATGGCCATCTCGGAAACCGTGCTCAAGGACACGGTGCTGATGGCCATCGACGAGATCAACGCCAAGGGCGGCGTGCTCGGCAAGAAGCTCGAGCCCGTGGTGGTCGACCCGGCCTCCAACTGGCCGCTGTTCGCCGAGAAGACCAAGCAGCTGCTCACGCAGGACAAGGTCGCCGTGATCTTCGGCTGCTGGACCTCGGTGTCGCGCAAGTCGGTGCTGCCGGTGGTGGAAGAGGCCAACGGGCTGCTGTTCTACCCGGTGCAGTACGAAGGCGAGGAACTGAGCAAGAACGTGTTCTACACCGGCGCCGCGCCCAACCAGCAGGCCATTCCCGCGGTGGAATACCTGATGAGCAAGGACGGCGGTTCGGCCAAGCGCTGGGTGCTGCTGGGCACCGACTACGTGTACCCGCGCACCACCAACAAGATCCTGCGCGCCTTCCTCAAGAGCAAGGGCGTGGCCGATGCCGACATCATGGAGGAGTACACGCCCTTCGGCCATTCGGACTACCAGACCATCATCGCCAACATCAAGAAGTTCGCGTCGGCCGGCAAGAAGACGGCCGTGGTCTCGACCATCAACGGCGACTCCAACGTGCCGTTCTACAAGGAACTCGGCAACGCCGGCCTGTCGGCCAAGGACGTGCCGGTGGTGGCCTTCTCGGTGGGTGAGGAAGAGCTGCGCGGCGTGGACACCAAGCCACTGGTCGGCCACCTCGCCGCCTGGAACTACTTCATGAGCATCAAGAGCCCGGCCAACACCGAGTTCGTGAAGAAGTGGAGCGCCTACGCCAAGGCGAAGAACATCCCCGGCCACAAGGACAAACCCCTGACCAACGACCCCATGGAAGCGACCTACATCGGCATCAACATGTGGGCCCAGGCCGTGGCCAAGGCCAAGTCCACCGACACCGACAAGGTCATCGCCGCCATGGCCGGCCAGACCTTCAAGGCGCCGGGCGGCTTCACCAGCACCATGGACAAGGAGAACCACCACCTGCACAAGCCGGTGTTCATCGGCGAGGTGAAGGCCGACGGCCAGTTCAACGTGGTGTGGAAGACGCCGGGCCCGGTGGTCGCCGATCCGTGGAGCGATTACATCGCTGAAAACAAGGGCAAAAAGAACGTCCCGGAGAAGAAGTAACTCCCCCCTGCGCCGCTGATGCGGCTTCCCCCCTCTGTGGCGCGCCTTCGGCGCTTCGAGGGGGGACGGCAGCTTGGGCCGGCGGAGCCGTCCCTCGATGCCTCTGGAGATGACGTGTCTGGTGCGCCATCGGGTTTGTTTCTGGGGATGGATATGAAGACTCTTTGGCTCCGCTGCTTGGGGCTGGGATTGGTGCTGTGGATGGCGCTGGGCGCCGCCCATGCGCTCACGCCGGCCGACGCGCTCGCGCTGGTGGATGGCGACACCGATACCCGCATCGACACGCTCAACCGCCTGGCCGCTGAGCCGGACGACAAGGCCACCGCGCTGATCAAGGCCATGGCCGACGAGGCCGTGCGCGTGCAGGGCGAGCGGGTGCTCATCGTCGATGGCGACGGTGCCCTCGACGCCGTGACCGGCGAGAAGCTCGCCGCGCTGCCAGAAGACGCGGGTGACATCATGATCAACAACCGCCTGCGCGGCGCGATGGACAACGCGCTGGCCGGCATGGAGCTGGTGGGCGCGACGCCCGCGCGCCAGCGCGAGGCCGCGCTCACGCTGCAGCGCACCGCTTTCGAAGAGCCCGACACCAGCCAGCTCGCGCTGATCGACAAGGCGCTGGCGGGCGAGCTCGACCCGCGCGCTCGCCAGAGCCTGGAACTCGCTCGCGCGGCGGTGCTGCTGGCCAGCGCTGACCCGGCGCAGCGCCTCTCCGCCGCCGAAAAGCTGGGCGAGGCGAAACAAGCCATCGTGCGCCCGCTGCTGCTGGCGCAGATGGAGAAGGAAGAACACGCCGACGTGAAGGCCGCGCTGAAGGCCTCGCTCTCCAGCCTGGACACCACGCTGGCCATCGGCAGCGCGCTGGGCCAGGCTTTCACCGGCATCAGCCTGGGCAGCATCCTGCTGCTGGCCGCGCTGGGGCTGGCCATCACCTACGGCCTCATGGGCGTGATCAACATGGCGCACGGCGAGCTGATCATGATCGGCGCCTATGCCACCTGGCTGGTGCAGAGCTTCTTCCGCGCCTCGCTGCCCGAGTATTTCGACTGGTACCTGCTGGTCGCCATGCCCGTGGCCTTCCTGGCCTCGGGCCTGGTGGGCGCGGCGATGGAGCGCACGGTGATCCGCTTCCTCTACGGCCGCCCGCTGGAGACGCTGCTGGCCACCTGGGGCATCAGTCTGGTGCTGATGCAGGCGGTGCGCAGCCTCTTCGGCGCGCAGAACGTGGGCGTGGAAAACCCCTCGTGGATGAGCGGCGGCATCATCCTGCTGGGCAACCTCAACCTGCCCTGGAACCGCATCATCATCATCGGCTTCGCGCTCGCCGTGCTGCTGGGCGTCACGCTGCTGATCGGCAAGACCCGCCTGGGCCTGTTCGTGCGAGGCGTGACGCAGAACCGACCGATTGCCTCGTGCATGGGCGTGAACACCGCGCGCATCGACACCTATGCCTTCGCGCTGGGCTCGGGCATTGCCGGCCTGGCCGGCTGCGCGCTGAGCCAGATCGGCAACGTGGGCCCCGACCTCGGGCAGAACTACATCGTGGACTCGTTCATGGTGGTGGTGCTCGGCGGCGTGGGCCAGCTCGCCGGCACGGTGTACGCCGCGCTGGGCCTGGGCATGCTGAACAAGTTCATCGAAGGCTGGGCCGGTGCGGTGCTCGCCAAGATCGCCGTGCTGGTCTTCATCATCGTGTTCATCCAGAAGAGACCCCAAGGCATCTTCGCCATGAAAGGACGCGAAGCATGAGCGCCCCCGTTGTCTTGCCGTCGCACGGCCCGCTGCTCACGCGCGCGGGCTGGAGCGCCTTCGTGGTCGCGCTGCTGGTGGTCTGCGCCGTGGCGCCGCTGCTCAACCTCTTCGTGCCCGAGGGCAGCGCCTTCCACCTGAGCGACTACATGGTCGGCCTGCTCGGCAAGATCATGTGCTACGCCATCTGCGCGCTGGCCATGGATCTGATCTGGGGCTACACCGGCATCCTGAGCCTGGGCCACGGTCTGTTCTTCGCGCTCGGCGGGTATGTGATGGGCATGTACCTCATGCGCCAGATCGGCACCGACGGCAACTACAAGAGCGAGCTGCCCGACTTCATGGTCTTTCTGGACTGGAAGGAGCTGCCCTGGCACTGGGCCTTGTCCGACAGCTTCATCGCCACGCTGCTGCTGATCGTGCTGGTGCCGGGCCTGGTGGCATTCGTGTTCGGCTACTTCGCGTTCCGCTCGCGCATCAAGGGCGTGTACTTCTCCATCATCACGCAGGCGCTCACCTTCGCCGCGCTGCTGCTCTTCTTCCGCAACGAGACCGGCTTCGGTGGCAACAACGGCTTCACCGACTTCAAGCGCATCCTCGATCTGCCGCTGGCCACGCAGAACATGCGCATGGCGCTGTTCGTGCTCACCGGTCTCACGCTGCTGGGCTTCTACCTGTTCGCGCGCTGGCTGGTGAAGAGCAAGTTCGGCCGCGTGCTGCAGGCGGTGCGCGACGCCGAGAGCCGCGTGATGTTCTGCGGCTACAACCCGCTGCCCTACAAGCTCACCATCTGGACCATCTCGGCCGTGATGTGCGGCGTGGCCGGTGCCTTGTACGTGCCGCAGGTCGGCATCATCAACCCGGGCGAGATGAGCACGGCCAACAGCATCGAGATCGCGATCTGGGCCGCGGTGGGTGGCCGCGCCACGCTGATCGGCCCCATCCTCGGCGCCTTCATCGTCAACGGCGCCAAGAGCTGGCTCACCGTGACCTTTCCCGAATACTGGCTGTACGTGCTGGGCGCGCTGTTCATCGTCGTCACGCTCTACATGCCGCAGGGCGTGGTGGGTCTGGTGAAGAAACTGCGCCCGAACAAGAAGGGAGGCCCGGCATGACGCCCGACCTGATGGAAGAGGGCGCGAAGCGCGCCGAACGCGTGGCCGCGCTCGCCCTGGGCGGAGCCACCGAGTCCGGCGGCCGCCAGGCCGGGTTCTCGCGCCCGGTGGTGCGCGGCGAGGTGGACACCACGCACGGCCGCATCCTGTACCTGGAAGACGTGCACGTGAGCTTCGACGGCTTCAAGGCCATCAACGGCCTGAGCCTGGACATCGCGCCCGGCGAGCTGCGCTGCATCATCGGCCCCAACGGCGCGGGCAAGACCACGATGATGGACATCATCACCGGCAAGACCCGGCCCGACTCGGGTCAGGTTTTCTTCGGCAGCACCATCGACCTGCTGCGCTACCGCGAGGCCGAGATCGCCGCCATGGGCATCGGGCGCAAGTTCCAGAAGCCCACGGTGTTCGAGCACCTGAGCGTGTTCGAGAACCTGGAGCTGGCGCTGGCCACCGACAAGCGGGTGCGCCATTCGATGGTGTTCGCTTTGACGGGCGAGGAGAAGGACCGGCTGGGGGAGGTTTTGCAGACCATTCACCTCAGCGACAGTGCGTCGCGCCTGGCTGGCAACCTGAGCCACGGGCAGAAGCAGTGGCTGGAGATCGGCATGCTGCTGATGCAGGACCCGAAGCTGCTGTTGCTCGATGAGCCGGTGGCGGGGATGACCGATGAGGAGACGGAGCGCACGGCGCAGCTGTTTCTGTCGCTGAAAGGCAAGCATTCGCTGATGGTGGTGGAGCATGACATGAGCTTCATCCGCACCATCTCGGAGAAGGTCACGGTGCTTTGCGACGGTTCGGTGCTGGCCGAAGGGACGCTGGATCAGGTGCAGGGGGATGAGCGGGTGATTGAGGTGTATCTTGGGCGCTGAGTTTCCTTCTTCGTTTTGGTTTTGCTTTCGTGGCGAGCCGGGTCTCGGCCCGGCGGCCGACTTACTTTCTTTTGCTTCGCCAAAAGAAAGTAAGCAAAGAAAAGGCGAGCCGAAGTCCGGGGCCCTTCGGGCTTCCTTGCGCTGCTCGGTGCGCGGGGGAAGTTCGCAAACTTGTCCGCTGCGCGGCCTTCGAACATGCGAACTTCTTTTTCCCCGCCCCCCTGCGCTGCTCAGCCCGGCCACACGGCACAGACGGGATCGGGGGCGGAATCCCCTTCCGGCCAGAGAGGGAGTCCGTTCCCGATCCCGCTTGCCCCCTTCTGGCTGTGCCGAGGAGCGGAGCGGTGGGCGGAAAAAGGGCTGCGCATGTTTGAGCGAAGCGAGTTTGCGCAGACCCCGCCCGCCGCGAGCACCGGAGGTTGCCCGGAGCGCAGCGGAGGGACACAGCCAGCGGGGTCGCCTTTTCTTTGCTTACTTTCTTTTGGCGAAGCAAAAGAAAGTGAGGCGCCTGCCGGGGCGCGACCCGGCTCGCCACGAAAGCAAATCCGTGGAAGGAACACAAAAATGCTGAGCGTCAAGGAAATAAACCAGTACTACGGCGGCAGCCACATCCTGCGCAACGTCAGCCTGCAAGCCGAGCTCGGCAAGGTGACGGTGGTGCTGGGCCGCAACGGTGTGGGCAAGACCACGCTGCTCAAATCCCTCATGGGCCTGGTCCCCATCAAGAGCGGCAGCATCGAACTTGACGGCACTCCCATCCACAAGGCCACGCCCTACGAACGCGCCCGCCTGGGCGTGGGTTTCGTGCCGCAGGGCCGCGAGATCTTCGGCCGCCTCACGGTGCACGAGAACCTGCTCATGGGCCTGGCGACGAAGAAGGGCAGCACGCCGATCCCGGCCGAGCTGTTCGAGCTGTTCCCGGTGCTCCGGCAGATGCTGGGCCGCCGGGGTGGTGATCTCTCGGGCGGTCAGCAGCAGCAACTGGCCATCGCGCGGGCCCTGGCGGCCGGCCCGAAGCTGCTCATCCTGGACGAACCCACCGAAGGCATCCAGCCCAACATCATCAAGGACATCGGCAAGGTGATCCGCATGCTGGCGGACCGGGGCAACATGGCGATCGTGCTGGTGGAGCAGTACTACGACTTCGCCGAGGCCCTGGCCGACCACTACCTCGTGATGGAGCGCGGCGAGGTGATCGCCAGCGGCCCGGGCAGCGAAATGCAGGCCAAGGGCATCCGGCAGTTGGTGGCGATCTAGAAGCTTTTGCCGAAAAGGGGGATGATGCGTTCACGCCCCCCGGACAGTGAGGCGGAGGGCGCGGGAACACCGTTTGCCCGCCCAGGCGCATCACTCACTGCGAGAGGACCGCCATGCACACACCGCACACCCAGCCCGCCCCCGACCAGGCCCTGGCCGAGCACCCGAAGGACTACTCGGACCCGGAATTGAGGGTCTACACCGACGAGGAGGCCGAGGACATCTTCGACTCGGTGGTGCACTACATGCCCCTCATGCTGCCCGCCATGGGCGTGCTGCAGATCTTCATGCTGGCCTTCATCGCCGTCTACATGGCGTGATGAAGGCCAGCCGCGCGTTCAGTCGGCCGTGATCTTGCGGTCGCGGATGATCGCGCCGAAGCGCTGGGAGTCGTCCATGCCGCGCTTGCCGAACTCGGCGGGCGTGAGTGGCAGGGCTTCGCCGCCGAGCGCGGTGATGCGTTCCTTCACGCCTGCGGTAGCCAGGATCTTGTTGACCTCGGTGTTGATGCGCGTGATCACGGCCGGCGGCGTGCCAGCCGGGGCGTAGAAGCCGAACACGGTGTCGGCATCGAAACCCTTGAGGCCGGCTTCGTCCAGTGTGGGCACGTCGGGGAACAGGGGCGAGCGCTTGAGGCTGCCCACGGCGAGCAGCTTGGTGCGCCCGGCCTTGGCGTGGGCCAGGCCGATGCCGGGGTCGAAGTAGTAGTCGATCTGCCCGCCCATCAGGTCGTTGAGTGCGGGCGCCGCGCCGCGGTAGGGGACGTGCACGGTGAACATGCCGGTCTGGGCCTTGAGCATCTCGCCCGCGAGGTGCGGCGAGCTGCCGTTGCCGGCCGAGCCGTAGCTCATGCGGCCGGGGTTGGCCTTGGCCATGGCCACCAGTTCCTGCACGTTCTTCACCTCCAGCGTGGGCCGCGCCATCAGGTAGACCAGCACGCGCGCGGCCGAGGCCACGGGGGTGAGGTCTTTCACCGGGTCGAAGCTCATGCGCGAGAGGTGCGGGTTGACCGAGACCATGCCGCCCGAACTCAGCAGCAGGGTGTAGCCGTCGGCGGGCGATTTCGCCACCGCCTCGCCCGCGATGTTGCCGTTGGCACCGGCCCGGTTCTCCACGATCACTGGCTGGCCCAGCGCGGTGGCCAGGGGCGTGGACACCAGGCGCGCGATCTGATCGGCCGCGCCACCGGGCGGGAAGCCCACGATGACCTTGAGCGGCTTGTCCGGGAAGGCCTGCGCGAGCGCGCCCGTCACGGTGCCCAGGGTGAGCAGGGCGGTGGCGGCCGCGCGGCGCCAGGGCAGCGAAGACAGGGGGGTGGGGTGGTGCTTCATGCGGGTCTCCTTTGTTGTGAAAAACGGAAATTCAGGTTGTCGAGGCCGGTTTGGCCTTGAGCCGGGGATTGTGCTGCCAGCGGATCGGCTGCGCCTTGACGGGGCGCGCGGGCGCGCCGTGTTGCCGCAGGGCCTGGTCCAGTGCCTTGCCGGCCTCGTCGCTCAGCGCGGCGCCGCGCGCGGCGGCCACGGCCTGGGCGCGCTGGGTGGCGCTGGCCGGGTCGGCCAGCGCGGGCAGGGCGAGGTGGTCGATGATGTGCAGCAGGTTGTCCTTGCCGCGCTCGTTGGTGCTGCCGTAGCCCTTGATGAGGCGGCCGCACAGCGCCACCTCGTGCGCGAGCGGGGCGTGCAGGGCGGCGAGCCGCACCACGGCGTCGACCCAGCGGTCGATCAGCGCCTGCTCGGTGTGGAAGCGGCTGCCCAGCGGGCGCAGGCGCTTGCAGGCGGCCAGGCCGCGCAGCGCGAGCATGCCCAGCACCGAGTGCGTGCCGATCTTCAGCGGCAGCGCCCAGGGTGCCCGGCCGGCCGCCACGCGTTTGCGGTCCCAGGCCAGCACGCGCTGCGCCAGGCTTTCGGGCAGCATGGCCGCGAACTCGGGCGCGCCGGGCTTGAAGTGGTCGTACACGCGCAGCAGGTCGTCCTGGCCGGCTTTGGCCTCACCGCGCACGCGCGCCTGGCGGCTGGCGCGGCTCTTGAGGTCGGCCACCAGCACGATGTCGTCGAAGGCCATCCACAGCGCGACCCAGCGCGCCATCTCCACCGTGGTGCGGTGGCCGTGCAGGTTCTTCGGGTCGCCGAGCGTCTCGGCGGCCAGCACGCGGCGCAGGCGCTGGGCGTAGCGCTCGCCGTAGGCCGCGTTCTGGTACTCGCAGACGCGCGCATGGCCCAGGGCCATGATGCCGTGCGCCTCCAGCGGGAACTCGCGCCGCAGCGCCTCGGGCAGGACGGCCTGCTGCGGCGCGGGCGCGGCGCCATCGGCGAGCACCTGCTCCACGTAGGCGGCCTGGGTGCGCTGCGCGTTCACCGCGTCGAAGGCGAGCGCGAAGCCGCGCAGGCTGGCCTTGGCGCCGCCGCCGCTCTCGGCGATCACCGCCTCGTAGTCGCGCCGCGAAAACGGCAGCAGGCCGCTGCCGGCGATCGCGCCCAGCATCACCGCGCTGACCACGGTGCCGGCCTGCTTGGTGAGCGCCGCCATGTCCAGCACGTGGCGCGCGCGGCTGTGCTTGTTCACCAGGGCCAGCAGTTCGGCGTTGTCGCGCCGGCCGTCGCCCATCACCATCTTTTCGCCGGTGGTCAGGGCGCGCGCGGACGAGCTGATCACCAGCGTGTGCGTGCTGGAGGCCAGGCCGTTGGTGATCTGGCGGCCGGTTTCGAGCAGCTCGGAGGACACCAGCGCATCGAGCCGGCCGGGCAGGGGGTTGAGGCCGAACACCGGCCGGCGCCCGCCCAGGTCGGCCGTGGGCACCGGGAAGACCTCCAGGTAGTAGGTGGTGGCGCCGGTGCGCTGCGCCACGCCAGGGATGGACGTGGCCTGCGCCGGGTAGCCCGCGTGGCGCGCGGTGTCCACCAGCCAGTCGGTGAGGATGCCGCCGCCTTCGCCACCGAGGGCGCAGAGCAGCAGGGAGATGGGTTGCGTGGTGGTCATGGTGCCTCCCGCCGGGCCGCCCCAAGGGATGGCCGCGCCCCCTCGGGGGGCAGTGAATACACAGAGTGATGAGCGTGGGGGTACATAGGGTTCAGGCCGGTTGCAGCAGGCGCACGACGCTGCCGCGCAGGGTATGGATCAGGCGTTCGTGCCAGCGCGGGTTCTGGATCACCTCGGCGCGGTAGAAGGACGGGCACAGCGTGGCCGCGTGCGCGTTGGCGCCGCACAGGCCGCAGCCCACGCAGCCGTCGATGACGGTGGCCACCGGGTCCACCTTGAGCGGGTCGGGGTTGTCCTTGAGCGTGAGCGTGGGGCAGCCCGAGAGGCGGATGCAGGCGTGGTCGCCGTTGCACACGTCCTCGTCCACGCCGTACTTCACGCGCACCACGCGCCGGCCCTTCTTGAGCAGGCTGGCGATCCAGGGCTTGATGCGGCGCTGGCGCTCCAGCTGGCATTCGCCCTCGGCCACGATCACCTTCAGGCCCTGGAACTCGGTGGTGAAGGCCTCGGTGAGCGTGGCGCGCACCGTGTCCACCTCGTAGGTGTGCACCGTGCGCATCCATTGCACGCCCAGGCCCTTGAGCGTGGTCTCGATGGTCTGGTTGGTGTGGGCCAGGCTCTGCAGCTTGTCGGCGGCGGCTTCCTTGGCCTCGTCACCGGGCGTGGAGATGATGTCCTGCGTGCCGGTGGCCGAGGTGTAGCCGTTCTTGAAGATCAGCAGCACCGCGTCGTCGCCGTTGAACAGGGCCGACTGCACGCCGGTGAGCAGGCCGTTGTGCCAGAAGCCGCCGTCGCCCATCACCGAGAGCACGCGCCGCTTCATCACCGGCGACACGCCGGCGCGGCTGGCCAGGCTCATGCCGTAGCCCAGGATGGAGTGGCCGAACGAGAAGGGCTCGAAGGTGGCCAGCGCGTGGCAGCCGATGTCGCCCGCGATGTGCACCGGGCCCACGTCCTGCTGCGCGAGCTTGAGGGCCGAGAACACGGGCCGCTCGGGGCAGCCCACGCACATGCCGGGCGGGCGCGCGGGCAGCGGCGCCTGCAGCTGCTGCGCGGCTTCCTGGCGGCGCGTCTGGTTGCCCTGCAGCCAGGCGCGCGCGGCGTCGGTCACGGCCTGGGTGGCCGGGTCCTGCAGGTAGCGGCCGATGAAGTGCGCCAGGCCGTTGGCCATCACCTCGGCGGTGTACTCGCCCGCGTTGGGCAGCATGTCCTTGCCGTGCAGCGGGGTCTGGATGTCGCCGCGCCGCAGCAGGGTGGCGAGCTCCTGTTCGATGTATTCGGGCTGGCCCTCTTCCAGCATCAGCACCGCGCGCTTGCCGACGCAGAAGTCGGTGAGCTGCTTCGGCACCAGCGGGCAGGTGACGTTGAGCACCAGCATGGGAATGGCGCTGCGCCCGAAGGCATCGGCCAGGCCGAACTGCTGCAGCGCGCGGATCAGGGTGTTGTACAGGCCGCCCTGCACGATCAGGCCCAGGTCCTGGTGCGCGCCGTCGAAGTGCTCGTTCAGGCCGTGTTCGACGATGTAGCGCCGCGCGGCCGGAATGCGCTCGTCGCTCTTGAGCTTCTCGTGGCGGAAGGTCACGGGCGGGTGGGCCAGGCGGTTGTAGTCGAAGCTGGCCGGCTCCTCGATCAGGTTGTGGCGCGAGAGCGCCGGCTTGACGTTGTCCTTGGCCGTGAAGCTGCCGCGCACGTGGCAGGCGCGGGTGCGCAGCTCCATCAGCGCCGGCATGTTCGCGGCCTCGGGTAGGCGGGAACCCTGCTCGACCCTGTGCCCCCTGCGCCCCCGGTCGGGCCGCGGGGCCCGCCGCACCATGCCCGACTTGAGCGC
>JAGKSX010000012.1 GCA_018993155.1 Hydrogenophaga sp. | reverse complement strand
GCATGAAGGTGTTGGCGATGCCGCCACCGACGATCAGGTTGTCCACGTTGTTCGCCAGGCTCTTGAGGATGGTCAGCTTGGTGCTGACCTTGCTGCCGGCGACGATCGCGACCAAGGGCCGTTTCGGGGCGGCCAGGGCCTTGGCAATCGCGTCCATCTCGGCGGCCAGCAGCGGGCCGGCCGAGGCGATGGGCGCGGTCTCGGCGATGCCGTAGGTGGTGCCTTCGGCGCGGTGCGCGGTGCCGAAGGCGTCGTGCACGAAGATGTCGCACAGCGCGCCCAGCTTCTTCGCCAGCTCGGGGCTGTTCTTCTTCTCGCCCACGTTGAGGCGGCAGTTCTCCAGCAGCACGACTTCGCCGGGGGCGACGGAGAAGTCGCCGTCGATCCAGTTGGCCACCAGGCGCACCGGGCGGTCCAGCAGCTCGCCCAGGCGCGCGGCCACGGGCGCGAGCGAGTCCTCGGGCTTGAAGGCGCCTTCGGTGGGGCGGCCCAGGTGGCTGGTGACCATCACCGCCGCGCCCGCGCCCAGCGCCATCTGGATGGCCGGCAGGCTCGCGCGGATGCGCGTGTCTTCGGTGATCTCGCCGCCGGGCGACAAGGGCACGTTGAGGTCCGCACGGATGAAGACGCGCTTGCCGCGCGCGAAGCCGCTCGCGCACACG
Organism: Hydrogenophaga sp.; assembly: GCA_018993155.1. Classification (GTDB taxonomy): domain Bacteria; phylum Pseudomonadota; class Gammaproteobacteria; order Burkholderiales; family Burkholderiaceae_C; genus Hydrogenophaga. Next base: position 370 of record JAGKSX010000012.1, on the reverse strand, counting down.
TCACCGAAACGCAGCGCGCTCATGCGAGACCGCCCACGACGCGCGCCATCTCCAGGCACTTGTTGGAGTAGCCCCACTCGTTGTCGTACCAGCTCACGACCTTGATGAAGGTCTTGTCCAGCGCGATGCCGGCGTCGGCGTCGAAGATCGAGGTGCGCGTGTCGCCCCGGAAATCGGTGGCCACCACCTTGTCCGTCGTGTAGCCCAGCACGCCCTTCAAGGCCCCTTCGCTCTGCGCCTTCATCTCCGCGCAGATTTCTTCGTAGGTCGCTTCCTTGTTCAGCTCCACCGTCAGGTCCACCACCGACACGTCGGAGGTCGGCACCCGGAAGCTCATGCCCGTGAGCTTCTTGTTGAGCTCGGGAATCAC
>JAGKSX010000011.1 GCA_018993155.1 Hydrogenophaga sp. | reverse complement strand
ACAGGCCGGTGGATTCGATGACCACGTCGGCACCGACTTCGTTCCACTTCAGGTTGGCGGGGTCGCGCTCCTGCGTGAGACGGATCTTCTTGCCGTTGACGATCAGCGTGTTGCCTTCGACCGAGACCGTGCCCTTGAAGCGGCCGTGCACGCTGTCGTACTGCAGCATGTAGGCCAGGTACTCGGGTTCGAGCAGGTCGTTGATCGCCACCACTTCGATGTCGTTGAAGTTCTGGATGGCGCTGCGCAGCACGTTGCGGCCGATGCGGCCGAAGCCGTTGATGCCGAGGCGGAGGGGTTGTCGGGTGGTCATGGTCAATGCAGAAGGGCGGAGATGTCGGGAATCACGCGGTCGGGCGCGCAGGCGGTGATGGGCTCGCCCATGTTGTAGCCATAGGGCAGGGCCCAGACGCGCACGCCGGCGTTGCGCGCGGTGGCCACGTCGATGGACGAATCGCCCACGAAGAGCGCGCGCTCCGGCGGCACCTGGAACAGCGACAGGCAGCTGTGGATGCCGGCGGGGTCGGGTTTTTTGGTGGGCAGGGTGTCGCCGCTGACCACGCGGTGAAACAGGGGCGCGAGGCGGTGCGCGTCCATCACGGTGGCGGTGTAGCGGCTTTCCTTGTTGGTGACGACGGCGAGCTTCACGCCGCGCTCGCGCAAGGCGGTGAGGGTTTCGCGCACCTGGGGGTAGAGCTGGCTGCGCGTACCGCAGCGGCGCTGGTAGTGGCGGTCGAACTCGGCGGCGATCAGCGGCAGGGCGCTGCTGGCGCGCACCACGTCCACCCCGGTCTTGCCGGCCGAGGCCAGGGCCTGGATCAGCAGTTCGCGCGTGCCGTGGCCGATCCAGCGCTCCACCTGCACCTGCGACACCGCGGGCAGCTCGAAGCGGATCAGGGTGTCGTTGACGGCGTCGCCGATCTCGCCAGCGGTGGCGACCAGGGTGCCATCGAGGTCGAACATGACGAGATCTGCAGCGCTCATGCCGCCACCGTCTCGATGCCCGCACGAACGCGCGGGCGCGGGTGCAGCAGCGCGCGCACCTCGTCGGCCACGCGGGCGGCGGTGATGCCGAAGTGCGCGTACAGGTCTTTCGCGGGGGCCGATTCGCCGAAGCTGCTCATGCCCACGACACGGCCTGTGCGGCCCACGTACTTGCGCCAGAAGTCGGGGTGCGCGGCCTCCACCGCCACGGCGGGCAGCGCGGGCGGCAGCACCGCGTCCTGCCAGGCGGCGTCCTGCCGGTCGAAGACGTTGGTGCAGGGCATGGAGACGACCCGCGTGGCGATGCCTTCGGCCGCGAGCGCGGTTTGCGCCTGCAGGGCCAGCACGGTTTCGGAGCCGGTGGCGACGATCACGGCCTGCGCGCCCGGCATGTCCGAGAGCACGTAGCCGCCGCGCTGCACGGCGGCGGCCCGGGTCTCGTCGCCCAGCGGCGGCAGGTTCTGGCGCGAGAGCGCGAGCGCGCTGGGGCCGTCGCGCCGCTGCAGCGCGTGGGCCCAGGCCACGGCGGTTTCGAGCGCATCGCCGGGCCGCCACACGTCCAGCCCCGGGATGAGGCGCAGGCTGGGCACGTGCTCCACCGGCTGGTGGGTCGGGCCGTCCTCGCCCAGGCCGATGCTGTCGTGCGTGAACACGTGGATGACCTGCAGCTTCATCAGCGCGGCCATGCGCACCGCGTTGCGGCTGTAGTCGCTGAAGGCGAGGAAGGTGCCGCCGTAGGGGATGAAGCCGCCGTGCAGGGCCAGGCCGTTCATGATGGCGGCCATGCCGAACTCGCGCACGCCGTAGCTCAGGTGGTTGCCGCCGGTGAAGCGCCCGGTCGCGTCGGGGCCGGCGGTGACGCAGCCTTTGAAGTTGGTGAGGTTGGAGCTGGTGAGGTCGGCGCTGCCGCCGAAGATCTCGGGCAGTTGCGGCGCCATGGCGTCGAGCGCGAGCTGGCTGGCCTTGCGCGTGGCGACGGCGTCGGTGCGCCGGCCCAGGGCCGCGACGAGCGCGGGCAGGCCGTCGGCAAAGCCCTCGGGCAGTTCACCCACGAGGCGGCGGTCGAAAGCGGCGGCTTCGGCCGGGTAGGCCTCGCGGTAGGCGGCGAAGCGCGCCTGCCAGTCGGTCTCCAGCGTGGCGCCGCGCTCGGTGGCGTTCCAGGCGGCGGCGATGTCGGCCGGGATCTCGAAGGGGGCGGCGGTCCAGCCCAGGGCTTCGCGGGTGGCCTGCACCTCAGCCGCGCCGAGCGCGGCGCCGTGCACCTCGTGGCCGCCCTGTTTGTTGGGCGAGCCCTTGCCGATCAGGGTCTTGCAGCAGATCAGCGTGGGCCGGCCTTCGGCCTGCGCGCTGGCGCTGCGCGCGCGCCGCAGCGCGGCGTCGACGGCGTCGGGGTCGTGACCGTCGACGCTGACCACGCGCCAGCCGTAGGCGGCAAAACGGCGCGGCGTGTCGTCGGTGAACCAGCCCTGCACGTGGCCGTCGATGGAGATGCCGTTGTCGTCGTAGAGCGCGATCAGTTTCGAGAGGCGCAGCGTGCCCGCGAGCGAGCAGGCTTCGTGGCTGATGCCTTCCATCAGGCAGCCGTCGCCGAGGAAGACGTAGGTGTGGTGGTCCACGATGGCGTGGCCCGGCCGGTTGTACTCGGTGGCGAGCAGCTGCTCGGCCAGCGCCATGCCGACCGCGTTGGCCAGGCCCTGGCCGAGCGGACCGGTGGTGGTTTCCACGCCGGGTGTCACACCGACCTCGGGGTGGCCGGCGGTCTTGCTGTGCAGGCGGCGGAACTGGCGCAGGTCGTCCATGGACAGCGCGTAGCCGGTGAGGTGCAGCAGCGCATAGAGCAGCATGGAACCGTGGCCGTTGGAGAGCACGAAGCGGTCGCGGTCGAACCAGTGCGGGTTCGCCGGGTTGTGGCGCAGGTGGCGGTTCCACAGCACCTCGGCGATGTCGGCCATGCCCATGGGCGCGCCAGGGTGGCCGGACTGCGCGGCCTCCACCGCGTCCACCGCGAGCAGGCGGATGGCGTTGGCCATGCGGCGCGCGAGGTCGAGGTTGGGGGGTTGCCGGGCGTTCATGCCATTGCCCTCTGCTTGCGCTCCATCATGCGCCAGATGAACGGCGTGAAGATGAGCTGCATCGCCAGTTCCATCTTGCCGCCGGGCACGACGATGGTGTTGGCGCGCGACATGAAGGAGTCGTGCACCATGCTCAGCAGGTACTGGAAGTCGATGCCCTTGGGCTTGGCGAAGCGGATCACGACGAAGCTTTCGTCGGGCGCCGGGATCTCGCGCGCGATGAAGGGGTTGGAGGTGTCCACGCAAGGCACGCGCTGGAAGTTCACATGCGTGTGCGCGAACTGCGGGCAGATGTAGTTCACGTAGTCGGGCATGCGGCGCAGGATGGTGTCGGTGACGGCCTCGGTGCTGTAGCCGCGCTTGGACTTGTCGCGCCAGAGTTTCTGGATCCATTCGAGGTTGATGACGGGCACGACGCCGATGAGCAGGTCGGGGTGCTGGGCGATGTTGACCTCGGGCGTGACCACGGCGCCGTGCAAGCCTTCGTAGAACAGCAGGTCGGTGTCTTGCGGCAGTTCCTGCCAGGGCGTGAAGGTGCCGGGCGCCTGTTTCCAGGGCGCGGCCTCTTCGGCGTCGTGCAGGTACTTGCGCGACTGGCCGGTGCCGCTGCGGCCGTAGCTGGCGAACAGCGCTTCGAGTTCGGGGAACAGGTTGTTCTCGGGGCCGAAGTGGCTGAAGTGGCCGTTGCCCGCGCGCTCGGCCTCGGCCTGGCGCTGCTTCATTTCCTGGCGGTCGTGGCGGTGGAAGCTGTCGCCTTCGATGAGGGCGGCGGTGACGCCTTCGCGACGAAAGATGTTCTCGAAGGTGCGGGTGACCGAGGTGGTTCCCGCGCCCGACGAGCCGGTGATGGCGATGATGGGGTGGCGCTCAGACATGGTGATGTCCCGTGGAGTTGAAGAATCGGTGCCGGCGCAGGTCAGACGCGGAACAGGCTGCGCTCGTGGAACAGGGGGTTGTCCAGGTCTTTGCGCGCCGGCGGCTCGGCGTGGTAGCGCTCGATGCGCTCGACCTCGTGCTTCGAGCCGAACACCAGGCCGATGCGCTGGTGCAGGCCATCGGGCTGCACGCCGAGCATGGGCACGCGCCCGGTGCTGGCGCGGCCACCGGCCTGTTCCATGATGAAACCGATGGGGTTGGCCTCGTACAGCAGCCGCAGGCGACCGGGCTTGGCGGGGTCCTTGCAGTCGCGCGGGTACAGGAAAACGCCACCGCGCATGAGGATGCGGTGCGCCTCGGCCACCATGCTGGCGATCCAGCGCATGTTGAAGTCCTTGGCGCGCGGGCCGGTCTTGCCGGCCAGGCATTCGTCCACGTAGCGCTTGACCGGGGCCTCCCAGAAGCGGCTGTTGGAGGCGTTGATGGCGAACTCCTGCGTGTCGGCGGGCACGGTGAGGTCGGGGTGGGTGAGCATGAACTCGCCCAGGTTGGGGTCGAGGGTGAAGCCGGTCACGCCGTTGCCCACGGTGAGCACGAACATGGTGGTGGGGCCGTAGAGCGCGTAGCCGGCGGCCACCTGCTGCGTGCCGGGCTGCAGGAAGTCGGCTTCGGTGACTTCGCGGTCTTCGCCGGCCGGCGCGCGCAGCACCGAGAAGATGCTGCCCACGGAGACGTTCACGTCGATGTTGCTGGAGCCGTCGAGCGGGTCGAACACCAGCAGGTACTTGCCGCGCGGGTAGGTGCTGGGGATCTGGTACGGCGCGTCCATCTCTTCGGAGGCCATGCCCGCGAGGTGGCCGCCCCACTCGGTGATGCGCAGGAAGTAATCGTTGCTCAGCACGTCGAGTTTCTCCTGCGTTTCGCCCTGCACGTTGACCGAGCCGCCGGCGGCGGCGGCGTGGTTGCCCAGCACGTCGCCCAGGGCCCCGAAGGCCACGGCGCGCGCGATGGCCTTGCAGGCCATGGCGACGTCGAGGATGAGGGCGTTGAAATCGCCGCTGGCTTCGGGGAAGCGGCGGCGTTCTTCGATGAGGTACTGGGTGAGGGTCTTGCGGCCGGTCAGTGGCATGGCGTGGTTCTCCGCGGGGCGTTGCTGGAATGGAAGTCCGGGGTGGCGGCGGCGTGGCGCATCGCGCTCATGACGCCGTGGTAGCCGCCCGCCGCGTCGGCGGCGCCGAAGATGGCGCTGCCGGCCACGCAGATGTCGGCGCCGGCCTGGACGATCTCGCCGATGTTGTCCAGCTTCACGCCGCCGTCCACCTCCAGCCAGATGGGCTGGCCGCCGGTGGCGGTGTGGGCGTCGATGCGGCGGCGCGCTTCGCGCAGCTTGTGCAGGGTGTGGGGGATGAAGGCCTGGCCGCCGAAGCCCGGGTTGACACTCATCAGCAGCACCAGGTCCAGCTTGTCCATGACGTGGTCCATCCAGGCCAGCGGCGTGGCGGGGTTGAGCGCGAGGCCGGCCTTGCAGCCGTGCGAGCGGATCAGCTGCAGCGTGCGGTCCACGTGGCGCGAGGCCTCGGGGTGGAAGCTGATGCAGTTGGCGCCGGCCTTGGCGAACAGGGGGACCAGCGCGTCCACCGGCTCCACCATGAGGTGCACGTCGATGGGGATCTGCACGTGCGGGCGGATGGCTTCGCAGACCTGCGGGCCGATGGTGAGGTTGGGCACGTAGTGGTTGTCCATCACGTCGAAGTGCACGAAGTCGGCGCCGGCGGCTTCGATGGCGCGCACCTCTTCGCCCAGGCGCGCGAAGTCGGCCGAAAGGAGGGAGGGCGCCAGGCGCACGGCGGGCGACGGGTTGAACTTGGGCGGGCGGGACATCGTGGGGCGACGCTGTGTTTTGAAAAGAAAGGGGGCTCAGGCCGACTCGAACAGCGTGGTGCCGGCGTGCCAGCGCCGCAGCGCGTCCACGGTGACCCAGCGCTGCTCCATGCCGGCCACGCCGCTGGGCAGCAGCTGGTTCACGTCGCCCAGGTGGGGCAGCACGAGCAGGGCGTCGTCGAAGCGGTGGTCGGCGGTGTGCACGGTGGGCGTGACCAGGGTCTGCAGGCCGGCGGCGGTGGCCGCGCGCAGGCCGTTGGCGGAGTCCTCGAAAGCCAAGCAGGCGCTGGCCGGCAGCCTCATGGCGGCGAGCACCTGCTGGTAGACCAGCGGGTCGGGTTTCTTGCGCGGCGCGGTGGACGCGTCGCCGATGGCGGCAAAGTGGCGCTTCCAGTCGGGGCCGAGCGGGGTGCGCAGCAGGGCGTCGATGTTGGCGGGTGTGGTGGTGGTGGCGATGGCCAGGCGCAGGCCGCCGGCCAGGGCTTCGCGCAGGAGGCGCAGCACGCCGGGGCGCAGCGCGAGCTGGCCGCCGCTCACGCGGCTTTCGTACAGGCGCGTCTTGATGGCGTGCACGCGCTCGATGGTGGCTTGCGCGGCCTTGCCGCCGGCCACGTCGGGCTCGACCATGCGCCAGTGGTGGGCGATGCGTTCCTTGCCGCCCGAGACCTGCAGCAGGCGGGTGTAGGTGGCGTCGTCCCAGTGCCAGTCCAGGCGCACTTCGGCGAAGGCGTCGTTGAAGGCAGCGCGGTGCGCGGCCTCGGTGTCGGCCAGGGTGCCGTCCACGTCGAAGATGAGGGCCTCAAGCATGGCCGGCCCCTTCTGCTTCGCTGAACAGGCGGCTGGCCAGGATGTCGGGCGCCTGCAGGGTGGTGAGTTCTTCGGCGGTGAGCTCGCGCTGCGGCTGCGCGAACAGGCGGCTGGCCTGGCGCAGGCGCGCGCGGTCCAGCGCGTTGCGCACGCTGCGCGCGTTGGCGAAGTGCGGCTGCTGCAGGCGCAGGCCCAGGTAGCGCTCGAAGGCCTCGGCGGCCTCGGGGCTGAAGCGGTAGTTCTGCTCGGCCAGCATCTGGCGCGAGATCTGCATCAGCTCGCCGGCATCGTAGTCGGGGAAGGTGAGGTGGTGCGCGATGCGCGAGCGCATGCCGGGGTTGGACTGGAAGAAGGTGTTCATGCGGTCCTCGTAGCCTGCAAGGATCACCACCAGGTCGTCGCGGTGGTTCTCCATCACCTGCAGCAGGATCTCGATCGCCTCCTGGCCGTAGTCGCGCTCGTTCTCGGGGCGGTAGAGGTAGTAGGCCTCGTCGATGAAGAGCACACCGCCCATGGCGCGCTTGAGCACCTCGCGCGTCTTGGGCGCGGTGTGGCCGATGTACTGGCCCACCAGGTCGTCGCGCGTGACGGCCACCATGTGGCCCTTGCGCACGTAGCCCAGGCGGTGAAGGATCTGCGCCATGCGCAGGGCCACGGTGGTCTTGCCGGTGCCGGGGTTGCCCGAGAAGCACATGTGCAGGCTGGGCGGCTGCGAGGGCAGGCCCAGGTGGGTGCGCAGCTTGTCGATGACGAGCAGCGCGGCGATGTCGCGCACGCGCGCCTTGACGGGGGCCAGGCCCACGAGCTCGTCGTCCAGTTCCTGCAGCACGGCCTCGACCTGGGTGTCGGCCAGCACCGCACCGACCGAGCGCGCGGGCGGTTGGGCCGGCGCGGCCACCGATGCCGCCGCGGTGGTCACGGCGGCATCGGTCGGTGGCGGCGGCGTGCTGCCGGGGATGAGGTACGACATGGCGGCGCTCTCCCCTTCGCTCAGGCGGCGGTGTCGCGGTAGCGTTCACCTTCGGGGCGGTCGGTGCCGTAGCCGCGCGTGGTGTAGCGCAGGCTGCGGCCGTTGACCTCCTGGCGCTCCAGCATGAAGCCGGGTTCGCTGGTCGGGCGGTTGACGATGAAGCTCATGGCGATGGTCTCGACGTTGCGCGTGGAGTCGAAGGCCATCATGCGGATGTAGTGGCGCGGGAAGGCTTTGCGGCAGGCCTGCAGCTCCTGCAGCACGCCGGCGGCGTCGTGCAGGTCGAACATGGGGTGGCCGTACATCGACCAGTAGGTGTTGCGCGGGTGCGGGTCGTCGGTGTACTCGACGCTCCAGGCGTAGCCGCGCTTGAGGCCGTATTCGATCTGCGCGGTGATCTCCGGGTCCGTCAGGTCGGGCAGGAAGCTGAACTGGCCTTGCGTGATGCGGCCGGTGGCGTTGGTCATCATGGTGAGGAACTCCAAAAGATTCAAAGGTGTGGGCCAGAGGTAGCGCCTTCCAGAGGTACCGAGGAACCGGCTTTGCCGGGCCTCTGGTGCCGTCCCCCTCCCGCCGAAGGCGAGAGAGGGGGAAGCCGCGCAGCGGCGCAGGGGGTGTTACGCCGCCACCGGGGTGGCCACGTAGTCGCTGCTGTCCGTGCTCTGGTAGTTGAAGCTGATCTCGCCCCAGGTATCGAGCGCGGCCTTGAGCGGGCTGCAGTGCTGCGCGGCCTGCTTGAGGATGGAGGGGCCTTCCTGCAGCAGATCGCGCCCTTCGTTGCGCGCTTTCACCATGGCTTCGAGCGCCACGCGGTTGGCCACCGCGCCGGCCTGGATGCCCATGGGGTGGCCGATGGTGCCGCCGCCGAACTGCAGCACCACGTCGTCGCCGAAGAGCTCGATCAGCTGGTGCATCTGGCCGGCGTGGATGCCGCCCGAGGCCACGGGCATGACCTTCTTGAGGTCGGCCCAGTCCTGGTCGAAGTAGAGGCCGCGCGGCAGATCGGTCCTGGTGTAGCTGTCGCGGCAGACGTTGTAGTAGCCCTGCACGGTGAGCGGGTCGCCTTCGAGCTTGCCCACCGCCGTGCCGGTGTGCAGGTGGTCGCAGCCCGCCAGGCGCAGCCACTTGGCGATCACGCGGAAGCTCACGCCGTGGTTCTTCTGCCGCGTGTAGGTGCCGTGGCCCGCGCGGTGCATGTGCATGATCATGTCGTTCTTGCGGCACCAGTTGGCCATGCTCTGGATGGCGGTGTAGCCGATCACCAGGTCCACCATCACGATCACCGAGCCCAGCTCCTTGGCGAACTCGGCGCGCTCGTACATGTCTTCCATGGTGGCGGCGGTCACGTTCAGGTAGCTGCCTTTGACTTCACCGGTTTCGGCGCTGGCCTTGTTGACCGCGTCCATCACGAACAGGAAGCGGTCGCGCCAGTGCATGAAGGGCTGCGAGTTGATGTTCTCGTCGTCCTTCATGAAATCGAGCCCGCCCTTGAGGCCTTCGTACACCACGCGGCCGTAGTTGCGACCCGAAAGCCCCAGCTTGGGCTTGGTGGTGGCGCCCAGCAGCGGGCGGCCGAACTTGTCCAGGCGCTCGCGCTCGACCACCAGGCCGGTGGGCGGGCCCTTGAAGGTCTTCACGTAAGCCACGGGGATGCGGATGTCTTCCAGCCGCGCGGCCTTCAGCGGCTTGAAGCTGAAGACGTTGCCGATCAGGCTCGCCGTCATGTTGGCGATGGAGCCTTCCTCGAACAGGATCAGGTCGTAGGCGACCCAGGCGAAGTACTCGCCCGGGCGGTTGGGCACGGGCTGGACCTTGTAGGCCTTGGCGCGGTAGCTGTCGCAGGCGGTGAGGCGGTCGGTCCACACCACCGTCCAGGTGGCGGTGCTCGACTCGCCGGCCACGGCGGCGGCGGCTTCCTCGGGGTCCACGCCGTCCTGCGGCGTGATGCGGAACAGGCAGAGCGTGTCCGTGTCCTTGGGCACGTAGTCGGGCATCCAGTAGCCCATCTGCTTGTACTTGAGCACGCCCGCGCTGTAGCGCTTCTTGGCGTCGGTGATCTCGGTTGAACCAGTGGGGGCGTTGCTCATCGGTGGCTCCAAAAGTGGGGTTTGTCTGGGGTGGAGCGGACTGTAGATTTCGGTCTGAATAAAGTAAATTCACGATTTCTTGTAAGTCGATTAAGGAATTACTGAATGAAGAACGCCACCTTCCGGCAGTTGCGCGTGTTCAGCGAGGTGGCGCGCCACCTCAGCTTTGCGCGGGCGGCGCAGGTGCTGCACCTCACGCCGCCGGCGGTGACGATGCAGGTCAAGGAACTGGAAGGGCACGTGGGCATGCCGCTCTTCGAGCGCAACGGCCGCAAGGTGGCGCTGACCACCGTGGGCGAGTACATGCTGGTCTACGCGAGGAAGGTGCTGGCGACGCTGAAGGACGCGGAGGACGCGGCCGCGCGGCTGCAGAAGCTGGAGACCGGCACGCTGGTGATCGGCATGGTGAGCACGGCCAAGTACTTCCTGCCGCACCTGCTGGCCGAGTTCCGGCGCGAGCACGGCAGCATCGACATCCGCCTGGCGGTGAGCAACCGCGAGCAGCTGGTGAAGATGCTGCACGCCAACGAGGTGGACATCGCGATCATGGGCCGCCCGCCCAAGGAGCTGGCCACGCGCGCCGAGCCCTTCGCCGCGCACCCGCACGTGTTCGTGGCGCCGGTGGACCACCCGCTCGCGCGCGCGGGCCATGTGCCGGCGGCGCTGCTGCGCGAATACGACTTCATCGTGCGCGAGCAGGGCTCAGGCACGCGCGCGGCGCTGGAGAAATTCCTGGCCGACGAGCACGTGGAGCTGCGCGTGATCATGGAGATGGCGAGCAACGAAACCATCAAGCAGGCCGTGATGGCCGGCATGGGCCTGAGCTTTCTGTCGCTGCACACCATCGGCCTGGAGCTGAGCAACCAGCTGCTGACGGTGCTGGACGTGGAGGGCGCGCCGGTGGTGCGCGCCTGGAACGTGGTGCACACGCAGTCCAAGCTGCTTTCACCGGCGGCGGAGGCGTTCCGCTATTTCGTGCTGGAGCGCGGGGAGGCTTATCTGGCGGAGAGCTTTCCGGTGGTTGGATGAGTTTGCGACGCAGCCTCTGCTTGCACTTCAAGTCGAAGCAGACGGTGTTCTAGCCGATGACAGTTGGCGCAAAGACACGCTAGGTCTTGAAGCGACGTCTTGTGACCATCCGCCATGTCCGCAACGTGTGTCTTGCGATGGTGGACTTCTATGCATGCATCCGCATGGCGGCTCTTGTACTCGTCAACAGGGTCTTTGCCGCAGCGCTCGCAAAACAGCTTGCCGCCATGCTTTCTGCGGAACTCCGCCTTTTTTGCTTCCCGCAATCCAGACGCTCGTTCCCGCTGGAGATGGAGACGCACTTTTGGCGTGCCTTCAAGCCATTCCGGGTCGGAGCTTTTTGGCTGTGACTGATCTCCCACTCCGACTTCTGACGAGTTCTTAGGAACGATGAGATAGCCCGCGGCTTCCAGGGACAAAAAGCATGGTGTGTCTACGCCTGCGGAAAAGTGCTTTGGCGTGGCTTTAAAACCAAGTGCTTCTGAGAGGGCAATTCCAAACACCGCCTTAGGCGGTAGACGAGAACCATCGTGCAGAAGCAAATCGTAGTTTGTTGATTCGTCGAAACCATGATCCGTGAATCCGGTTCGAAATCGTTCCACCGCATTCCAGAGGTGCTCCGCTGTGACCTTCGATAGCTCTGAGGCAGGTAAGCGCTGTTGAGTTCGAAGATCTGCTGCCACAGGCACTGCCTTCAACCATCGGATGAGTTCACTACTCTTAGAGCCTGCACGGATCAGCAAGCGAATGCGCTTGGTCGAATTGCCATTCTTCGACTTCGAGGTGGGTTTGCGCGCCATACCTTGCATTCGCCGGGACATCAAGCTCACCATTTGGGGTGCCGGCATATTGCATTCACTGGTATGAAGAATGACCCTTTCCTCCAGCGGCATGGCTTGCACCTGAGCGCTGTCGAGCCAAGCGCGATCAACGGGCCATCCCACAGCTGCTAGCCGTCTTATAAGAAGCGTGAGAGCTCTCGAATAGTCGAGATTCGTCCCATTCTTAGCTTTGCTTCCGCCCCGGCTATGAAAAACGATGTTGTCCGCATCCAAGTCGAATCGCGCATCTAGCAGCGATCCATCGTCACTCAACAGCTGAAACGGCATAGTGGTCTCCTTTATTGACGCAGTATCGCGCTCTCAAGGCGGCGGCACATCGCAGCACTATGGTTCGTTGTCATGTGTGGCATCAACATTTAGCTTGAGCGCAGAACCCGCTAGCTATACTTCCAGAGTCACGTCAAAAACAGACGTGATCGGGTCTAGGAAGCCTGAGACATCCGCATGCGTCGCAAGCCGCATTGCCCGCTGCCCGCAGAAGCTCTGTGGCTTGTTTGTTCTTGCCGCCGCTCCATTGATTTGGAAGGCGGCCTTTGCAAGCAACATCGCTGGAGCTCTATGACCAAACGCACTCCTCAAGGCGCCATCGCCGCCAAGCCGCAACACCCCAGAACCCCCAGCCTCGCCGTGTTGGCTGCCGATCAGGTGATGCACCTGAGCATGACGCTCGACGCTTATCACGCTCTGGAAAAACTCGTCACGCCTCTGTACGCCATCGAGGTCGACGAGGGTGTGGCCCCTTCCAGGGCAGAGCTAGGTTCGCTGCTGCGCATCGTCAACGCGGAGTTACAGCAGATGGTGAACCAGCTGAGCGACACCACCGCCATGCTGCAAACCGCCTCCAAGGGGCCGGTCTCATCGCCCTGAGGTGGCCTGGGTTTTCCACCCAGGGCACGGCGGCGTGGCTGGGCGCGTGCGGGCGAAGGCGGTGAAACAGGCCCTCGCCGCTCGCCGCCTCTCCAGCTCCCTCGTGAAAATTGCCACAACTCCTACACCGCGATCGCGCTGGCCGTCATATTCTTGCCGCGCAACAGTGGCAGCATGTGCGAAAGAAGTTTCAAGTGCATGCGACCCACCCCTTGTCCAATCGCCTCTGGGAGTGCTTTCGTGTTTATCTACAAGATTTTTGGTGAACAACCCGGCTTTGCCGAAGGGTTGATTTTCAACAGCTGCGTGAAGAATCTGCAGGACCAGCCGGACCTCTGGCTCGACGAGTGCCCGTACCTCTACCCGCGTTCGTCCTCCCGGCTGCCCGAAGGCTTGCGCGTGGTGCAACTCGGCACGGCCGAAGATCGCACGCCCCACCAACCCAGCCCCCCGCGCTGGATGCTGGCCGCCTGATCCCCCGGCCCTTCGCCCCTCCCTCGCGGGGGGGCTTTGCCGTGTGGGACGTCTCCTACACGCGCATTTTTGCTCTTCCTACAACGACGCCCGAGGTTCAAATCCACACTCGTTTCCTGCTGTCACGGACCGTTACCGTTGATTCAAGGAGATGGCGATGAAAGAATTTTTCAAGCTGTGCGTGATCACCGTGGCCGGCATGGCGGCCATCGCCTCCATCCTGCATCTGGCGGTGGCGCTGGGGCAGAATGAATCGCCCTGGAACGCGCTGATCTACCTCGGCATCTCCAGCGGTGCCCTGGGTTTGATGGGCCTCCTGGACACGGCACAACGCCTCGATCAGCAGATGAGCAACGCGCCAGAGGCCTCAACCTGACGGCTTCTTCGGACCGTGTTGGCGGTGCCAGTCCTTGAGTGAAAAATCCGGGTACGCGTCAAAACGCTGGTCGCCTTTGCGGCCTTCCACACGAACCCATGGGGCCTTGGAGCCCAGCATGATGTGCACGTGGGCTGGCGGCTCGGGCAAAGGCGTGTCGATGGCGCCTGCATGCGGGTGCACCAGGTCGGGCCAGCTCGGGTCGTACAGCCAGAGCGCGGTGCCGCAGTGCCCGCAGAAGTGCCGCTGGCCGGTGCTGTGCCGCGCCTCGTCACCTTCCTGGATGGTGGCCTGGTAAACGCGCAAGTAGCGCTTGCCCGTCACCTTCAGGGTGCGGTGGTCGGCGCCCAGGTTGATCGCGTAACCACCGGTGCCCGCCGTCTTGCGGCAGATGGAGCAATAACACCGCATGAACGGCACGGGCTCGGCCGAGTCGACCGAGAAGCGCACGCGGCCGCAATGGCAAGAGCCTTCGAGCTTCATGGCGTTCTCCTTGCAAACCCCCATTGGGCCTGTCCGACGCCCCGAAGGCTGTCGGACAACGCCTGATCGGGACCAGCGGGCCTACCGCCCCAGCTGCGCCAGCGCCGCCTGCAGCCCCTGCAGGCCGCCCACGCGCTGGTCGTTGATGAAGATCTGCGGCATCTGCCGCACCGAAGGCCCGCACTTCTCGTAGAACGCGATGCGCTCCGCCTCGTCGTCGATCTTGATTTCCTCGAAACCGAGCGAGCGGGACTTGAGCAGCATCTTGGCCGACTCGCATTGCGGGCAGGCGGACTTGGAGTAGACGACGATTTTGAGTGACATGGCCCGGAGTTTACGGGCCGCCCCCAAGTCCCCTCAGTCGATCTGGATCTTCGCGTCGCGCACGATGCGCGCGTAGGTCGCGATTTCCTTGGTGATGTAGGGCGCGAACTGCGCCGGGCCCATGGGCGCGGCGACGAAGCCCTGCGCACCGAGGCGCTCCGTCACCAGGGCCGAGCGCATGGCCTTGGCGCTTTCTTCGGTGAGGCGTTTGCTGATCGCCTCGGGCAGCTTGCCCGGCGCCCACAGGCCGTACCAGGTCACCATCTCGAAGCCGGCAATGCCGGACTCGGCCACCGTGGGCACGTTCGGCATGCTGGGCAGGCGCGCCTTGGTGGTCACGGCCAGGGCCTTGAGCTTGCCGCTGGCGATGTGCGGCGCGGTGGACGGCAGGGCGTCGATGATCACGCTGATCTGGCCGCCGAGCAGGTCGTTCAGGGCGGCGGCCGTGCCGCGGTAGGCGACGATGGGCATCTCCAGCTTGCCGCCGAACTTGATGGCTTCGAGCGAGACGTGCATGGGCGAACCGATGGCCGAGGTGCCCAGGCTGAAGCCCTGCGGCTTGGCGCGCGCGGCTTCAAGGAAGTGCTTGAGGTCGTCGGCCGGCACGCTGGGGTGCGCCGCCACCACCATGGGCACCGAGCCCAGGAACGACACCGGCGTGAAATCCGTGACCACGTCGTAGGGCACCTTGCGCACCATGAGCGGGTTGGCGATCAGCGTGGGGGACTGCACCAGCAGGGTGTAGCCGTCGGCCGGGGCCTTGGCCACGAGGTCGCTGCCGATGACGCCGCTGGCGCCGGCGCGGTTCTCCACCACGAAGGGCTGCCCCATCTGCTCGGTGAGGCGCTGCGCGAGCACACGCGCCACCAGGTCCACCGTGCCGCCGGGCACGTACGGCACGATGATGCGCACCGGGCGGTTGGGGTAGGTCGGGGCCTGCGCGTGCGCGCCGAGGCCGGTGGCGGCGAGCAGGCCGGCCAGCAGCGCGCGGATCCATGGTTTCGTCATCGTCGTGTCTCCTTGAAAGGTGGGTGTGGCGACTAGCAGCAGGGCATCTTCAACAGGCGCAGCGCGTTGCGGAAGTAGATGCCTTCCCGCTCTTCTTCAGGCAGGTTCAGCGAGTCGATGGCTTCGGGGATGGTGCGGATGAACATGGGGCCGCCCTCCGGATCGAAGGGGCAGTCGGAGGCGAACACCACCTGCTTCGCACCGAAGAAGTCGAGCCCGCAACGCAGGCCGGAGCGGCCGCCGGCCAGCGCCGTATCGGCGTAGAACATGCGGAAGTAGTCGATCGGGCGTTTGGCCATGCGCTTGAGCAGGCCTTCGTAGTCTTCGTCCGAGGTGCGGCTGCCGAACTGGTCCAGGCCGGGGCCGACGCGCCCGTCGAAGAACGGGATCATGGCGCCCATGTGGTGGGTGATCACCTTGAGCCCGGGCAGCCTGTCGAAGAAGCCGGAGAACACCATGCGCGTCATGGCCGCGCTGGTCTCGTAGGGCCAGCCGAAGGTCCACCAGATCTCGAACTTGGACTTCTTCTCCGAGGCGTAGTCGGCCATGTTCGCGCCACGCGCGGGGTGCATCCAGACCGGCACGTCGTAGGTGTTCACGGCGGCCTCGAAGATGGGCCAGAACTCGGGCTCGTCCAGCGGGCGGCCGTTCACGTTGGTGAAGACCTGGATGCCGCGCGCGCCCAGCACCTTGATGGCGTATGCCATCTCTTCCAGGCAGGCCGCCGGGTTGTTCATGGGCAGCGAGGCCACGAAGGCGGGGAACTTGTCCGGGTGCGCGTCGCGGATCTTGGCCATCTCCTCGTTGGCCAGGCGGGCCAGCGCGGGCGAGTCTTCGGGGCCGGCGATCAGCTCGATGGGCGGGTTCGACAGCGTGAGGATCTGCTGGTACTCCGGAAAGCCTTCCATCATCTTCAGGCGCGCGTCCAGGTCGTACAGCACCGGAATGGTCAACCAGCGCTTGATGGCACCCTTGTCCTTGGCCAGCTCGGCCATGCGCTCGAAATACTTGCGCGGCAGGATGTGGGCGTAACTGTCGATCTTTCGCATGGGCTTTTCTCGCTCTTTATTCACCATTTGGAGAATTGTAGGGCAAAGAAAAGGGGCGAGAAGCCCCTGGTTTTCCCTGAGCGGTGAAGAAAGCCGTCAGGCGAGCACGAAAGCCGAGATCACCTCGGTGATGTGGGCCAGGCGCTGCGCGAGCTGCTTGGGCGCCTTGAAGTCGCGGTTGAAACCGGCCGAGAGGGTGTGGATGTTGGAGAGGTAGAAGTAGGAGCAGCCGGCGATGGTGATGTAGAGCTGCACCGGGTCGATGCCGGCGCGGAACAGGCCCGCTTTCTGGCCGCGCTCCAGGATGTCGCCGAGCGATTGCACCAGCGGCGAGTTCAGCTCGCGGATGCGCTGCGAGCCATGCAGGTGGCGCGCCAGGTGCAGGTTTTCGCTGTTGAGCAGGGTGATGAACTCGGGGTGGGCGATGTAGTAGTCCCAGGTGAATTCCACCAGCCGGCGCAGCGCGATCAGCGGCGGCATGCCTTGCAGATCCAGGTACAGCTGGGCGTTGCGGATCTCGGCGTAGACACTTTCCAGCGCGGCAGCGAAGAGGCCGTCCTTGTCCTTGAAGTAGTAGTAGACGAGCTTCTTGTCCACCGCCGCCTGCTCGGCGATGCGCTCCACCCGCGCGCCGCCCAGGCCGGCGCGGGCGAACTCCTCGCGCGCGGCCACCAGGATGGCGGCCTTGGAGCGCTCGGCGTCGCGGATCCTGGTCTCGGAGGGGGCCTTTCTGGCGGTCACGGCGGGGGGTCCTGTGCGGGGGGAAGGGGGGCGGGCAATGCCGCCACAGCGTACCCGAACTCCTCCGCAAAGCCCTTTATTCACTCAATGGTGAATAAAGGGCTTTGCCAGGGCGCACCGCCAGGCGCCACAGGCGCGCGGCGCGGCCGATGAAGAAACCCGTGAACGCGCCGTACAGGGCGGCGACGCACAGCACGTACGGCGTGTCCCGGACCAGCTGCGGCGCCATGGTGAGATCGACCCCGACCACGTACTTCACCAGAAAGATGCCCACGATCAACCCCAGCGGGACGGCGCTGCCCGGCAGGCGGTACAGGCGCCGCGCCGGGTCGTACCGGGCGCCATCGGCGCGGCCGCGCGCGACCAGGGCGAAGGCCAGCACCGCGGCGATGAGCCAGGCCGAAACGGCCAGGGCCAGGTGAGGCGTCGCCCCGAAGGCCGATACCGTGCCCGAGACCGAGAAGAGCATCATCGCCAAGGGCATCAGCGACACGCGGGCCAGGCTGGCGCTGCGCTCGCGCAGCTGGCTGGCGCCCAGCGCGAGCAGCGCCACGAGCAGGCCCCACACCCACGACGGCGTCTGGCGCAGGACAGGGACCACGGCTTCGGGGTGGTTGGCGAGCAGTTGCAGCAGCATGGTGGGCTCCGCGAGAGGGGGTGGATGGAGGCCGCACTGTGCCGGGCGCGGACACGACTGGCGAGCAGATTGCGACGAAACGGCGTGGGTGCGGCGCGAAAAGCCGTCTGCCGAGGGTGGGCGGTGGCGTCCGGGTCGGACGCCTCCGACAAACGGCCCCGCCAGGCACCCCCTGTTGCTGCGCCTCCAACCGTGTCAAGCTGTATGTCACCGGACCCTCGCTTGATCCGGCAACTTCAAGAGTGCGCCAGTGAACAAAACCTCCGAGTTCGTGAGCGTGCGCGGCGCACGCGAACACAACCTGAAGAACGTGGATGTCGACGCGCCCCGCAACGCGCTGGTCGTCTTCACCGGCATCTCAGGCTCCGGCAAATCCTCGCTGGCCTTTGGCACGGTCTATGCCGAGGCGCAGCGGCGCTACTTCGACTCGGTATCGCCCTACGCGCGCCGGCTGATCGACCAGGTCGGCACGCCCGATGTGGACAGCATCGAGGGCCTGCCGCCTGCCGTGGCGCTGCAGCAGCCCAGGGGCTCGGCGGGCTCGCGCTCCACGCTCGGTTCGGTCTCCATGATCTCCAACATGCTGCGCATGCTGTACTCGCGCGCAGGCCTGTACCCGCCGGGCCAG
>JAGKSX010000010.1 GCA_018993155.1 Hydrogenophaga sp. | reverse complement strand
CCCGCCCTGCGCGCGCGGGCTGGCCGACCGAGGTGGGCCCGCCCGTTGTGGACGGCACCGGGGGCCTGCCGCCTGCGGTGGCGCTGCAGCGGCCCGGGGGCTGGGCGGGCTCGCCCTCCCCGCTCGGTTCGGTCTCCATGATCCCCAACATGCTGCGCATGCTGTCCTCGCGCGCGGGCCTGTACCCGCCGGGCCAGCCCATGCTGTTCGCCGAAGACTTTTCGCCCCACACGCCCCAGGGTGCCTGCCCGGTCTGCCAGGGGATGGGATTCGTCTACGACGTGACCGAGAAGGCCATGGTGCCCGACGACACGCTGAGCATCCGCGAACGCGCCATCGCCGCGTGGCCGCCCGCCTGGCATGGGCAGAACCTGCGCGACATCCTGGTCACGCTGGGCTACGACGTCGACACGCCGTGGCGCGATCTGCCCAAGAAAGACAGGGACTGGATCCTGTACACCGAAGAGCAGCCCACCGTGCCGGTGTACGCCGGCTTCACCCCGGCCGAGACGCGGGCCGCGTTGCGCCGCAAGATGGAGCCGAGCTACCAGGGTACTTTCACGGGCGTGCGCAAGTACGTGTTGCAGACCTTCGCCACGACCTCCAGCGAACTGATGAAGCGCCGCGTGGCGCGCTTCATGTCCGGCACGGTGTGTCCTTCGTGCCAGGGCAAGCGCCTGAAGGCAGAGGCGCTCTCGGTGACCTTCGCCGGCCTGGACATCGGCGAGCTCTCCCGCTTGCCATTGACGCGGCTCGCGCAGGTGCTTGAACCGGCGGCCGCCGGCCGGCTCGCATCCCCCTCGGCGCCAACGGCCACCCCCAGGGGCCGCGCCGGCCGGGCCGTGGCCCCGCGCCCGGGTCATGAAGGCGCGCCCGACGTGCGGCGAACGCCCCACCTCTCGGAAGAGAAACGCATCGCCGCCCAGCGGATCGCCCAGAACGTGCTGGAGCGCGTCAAGACCTTGGAGGACATCGGCCTGGGCTATCTGTCGCTCGACCGGCAGACACCCACCCTGTCGTCGGGCGAACTGCAGCGCGTGCGGCTGGCCACGCAGATCCACGCGAATCTCTTTGGCGTGCTCTATGTGCTCGACGAGCCCTCGGCAGGCCTTCACCCCGCCGACGGCGTGGCGCTGCTGGCGGCGCTGGACCGCCTCAAGCGCGCCGGCAACTCGCTCTTCGTGGTCGAACACGATCTCGCGGTGATGAAACACGCCGACTGGATCGTGGACGTGGGCCCCGAAGCGGGCGAGAACGGCGGGCGCGTGCTGTACAGCGGTCCGCCGGCGGGCCTGCGCCGCGGGCCGGACTCCCACACCGCGCGGCACCTCTTCGCCGCGCCCCCACGGCGCAGGCGGGCGGCGCGCCCACCGCAGGGTTGGCTGCAACTGAGCGGCGTCAGCTGCAACAACCTGCACCGTCTCGACGCGGCTTTTCCCCTCGGCGTGCTGACCGCCGTGACCGGGGTGTCCGGCTCGGGCAAGTCGAGCCTGGTGGGCCATGCGCTGGTCGACCTCATGGCGGACCACCTGGGCCATGAACCGGCGCAACGCGACACGGGCGAGACCGAGGACACCGAGCCCGGCAGCGCGGCGGCGGTGGTGAGCGGCGGCCGGATCGAGGCCGGCGCCGACGCCTTTCGCCGCCTGGTGCGGGTCGATCAGAAACCGATCGGCCGCACGCCGCGCTCCAACCTCGCCACTTACACAGGCCTGTTCGATGCGGTGCGAAAACGCTTCGCGGCCGAGCCGGCGGCGCGGTCGCGGCGCTGGGGCGCGGGGCGCTTTTCATTCAACGTGCCGGGCGGGCGCTGCGACACCTGCGAAGGCGAAGGTTTTGTCCACGTGGAACTGCTCTTCATGCCCAGCGTGTACGCACCCTGCGCCACCTGCGGCGGGCAGCGCTACAACGAGAAAACCTTGCAGATCACCCATGCCGGCAAGAACATCGCCCAGGTGCTGGCCATGACGGTGGAGGAAGGCGTGGCCTTCTTCCAGCAGGACCCGGCGATCCACCGCCCGTTGAAACTGTTGCAGGACATCGGCCTGGGCTACCTGCGGCTGGGGCAGCCGGCCACCGAACTCTCCGGCGGCGAGGCACAGCGCATCAAACTGGCCACGGAACTCCAGCGGCCCAACCGGGGAGACACGCTCTACGTGCTCGACGAGCCCACCACCGGCCTGCATCCCGCCGATGTGGATCGGCTGATGGCGCAGCTGAATGCGCTGGTGGACGCCGGCAACACGGTGGTGATGGTGGAGCACGACATGCGCGTCGTGGCCGCCAGCGACTGGGTGATCGACGTGGGGCCGGGCGCCGGCCATGAAGGCGGCCGCATCGTCGTGGCGGGCACGCCCGATGCGGTGGCGGCCTGCCCCGCCAGCCCGACGGCACCCCATCTGGCGGCGGCGCTCGGCGCGCGCTGACCGACAATCGTCGCCATGCCATTCCAGCCCATCCTCGAGGACATCGTCGCCACCCTGCGCCCGGCCCTGGGGGCGCAGGGCCGGGTGGCCGATTACATTCCCGCGCTGGCGCGCGTGCCGGCGGCGCAGTTCGGCATCGCCTTGCGCACCTGCGACGGCGAGGAGGCGCAGGCCGGCGACAGCACCACCCCCTTCTCGATCCAGAGCATTTCCAAACTCTTCGCCCTGACCCTGGGCATGCGCGCCATGGGCGAGCGCCTGTGGGAACGCATCGGGCGGGAACCCTCGGGCAACCCCTTCAACTCGCTGGTGCAGCTGGAGGCCGAACAGGGCACGCCGCGCAACCCCTTCATCAACGCCGGCGCGATCGCCGTCACGGACCGGCTGGTCAGCCAGGGCGATCCCAAGGCGGCCATGCTGGAGCTGGTGTCCAGCCTGTGCAACGAGCCCGTGCACTTCGACGAGGAGGTGGCGGCGTCCGAGGCCGCGACCGGTTTTCGCAACATCGCGCTGGGCAACTTCATGAAGAGCTTCGGCAAGATCGACAACGACGTCGCGGCCGTGCTGGACGCCTATTTCCACCATTGCGCGGTGCGCATGAGCTGCCTGCAACTGGCGCGCGCCACCGGCTTCCTGTGCCGCGACGGCCGGCACCCGTTCAGCGGCGAGTCCCTGCTGAGCGAGCGCCAGACGCGCCGCATCAACGCGCTGATGCTGACCTGCGGCACCTACGACGCGGCAGGTGAGTTCGCGTTCCGGATCGGCCTGCCGTGCAAGAGCGGCGTGGGCGGGGGCATCGTGGCGGTGGTGCCCGATCGCCTGAGCCTGTGCGTGTGGTCGCCCGCGCTGGGTGCCACGGGCAACTCGCTGCTGGGCATGCAGGCGCTGGAACTGTTCGCCGCGCGCACCGGGCTGTCGGTGTTCTGAGCGGGCGCGGGGCGATTCGCGCAGGCCCTCACTCCGGCTTGAATCCTGCCTCTTTCAACAATCCCGCGCTCTGCGCCACATCGGTCGCGATGTACTTGCGGAAGGTGTCCACCGACTCCACCACCGGCTCCACGCCCAGCGAGGCGAGCGAGCCGGCCTTGGCCAGTTCTTCCGTGGCCTTGTTGATGGCCTTGTTGAGGAACTGCACGCGGTCGTCCGGCGTGCCCTTGGGTGCCCACACGCCGTACCACGACACGTACACCAGGCCCGGGTAGCCGCTCTCGGCCGCCGTGGGCACGTCGGGCGCGACGCTGCTGCGTTTGGCGCCGGTCTGGGCGATGGGCTTCACGCGGCCGCCTTTGGCCATGGGTTGCAGCGAGATGATGGAATCGACCAGCACCTGCACGTGGCCACCGGCCACGTCGGTGGCGGCGGGCGCGGTGCCCCGGTAGGGCGTCATGGTGAAGCTGACCTTGCCCTGCTTGGCCAGCAGCAGCGTGGCGAGGTGGCTGGGCGCGCCGAGCGCTGGGATGGCGGCGTTCCAGTTGTTGCCGCCTTTGCCCGCCGCGTCGATCACTTCGCGCAGGTTCTTCTGCGGCGCGGTGGGCGGGATCACGATGAGCAGCGGCGCTTCGCCGGTGCGGGCCACGGGCACGAAGTCGGTCACCGGGTCGTAGGGCGGCGTGGCCAGCACGTGGCTGGCGAGCACGTGCGTGGCGGCCGAGAACAGCAGGGTGTAGCCGTCGGGGTGCGCGGTCTGCACCGCCTTGCCGC
This sequence comes from Hydrogenophaga sp., assembly GCA_018993155.1. Lineage (GTDB taxonomy): Bacteria > Pseudomonadota > Gammaproteobacteria > Burkholderiales > Burkholderiaceae_C > Hydrogenophaga. The sequence continues at coordinate 38,900 of JAGKSX010000010.1, read as the reverse complement.
CGATGGTGCCGCTGCCGCCGGCGCGGTTGTCCACCACCACGGTCACGCCCAGGTCGGTCTGCAGCTGTTTGGCAAGCAGGCGCGCCGCGCCGTCCACGCCGCCGCCGGCTGCAAAGGGCACGATGAGCTTGATCATGTTGTCGGGGAACTTGCCCTGGGCCAGGGCGGGCGCCACGCCCACGGCGGCGAGGGCCAGGCCGGTCATCCAGTGCTTCATCTTCAACTTCATGCTTGTCTCCTTGGGGGTTGTGTCAATCGGGTTGAGGGGCAGGGGCTCGGCGCGTGCGGCGCCGTTCAAAAACGCTCAGCGTGGCGTCGATGTCTTCGGCATCGATGCCGCGCGTGATGAACACGATGCGCGTGCGCCGGTCGTCGCTGGGCCAGCGGGGCAGCGTCTCGGGCGGGTGGAACAGGTGCTGCACGCCGTGGATGACGAGCGGGTGCTCCGGGTCGTCGTCCAGGTGCACGATGCCCTTGACGCGCAGCAGGTCGTCGCCGCGCATCTTCGCGATCATGTCCAGCCAGGCGAAGAAGCCCTCGCGCGAGAGCGGTTGCTCGCGCACGATGACGTGCGATCGGATGCGGTCGTCGTGGCGGCTCGCATCGGGTGCGGAGGCGGGGAAGAAGTCGGAGCGGCCCGCGTCGGGCAGCGCGGTGAAGGCGGGCGCCGGCCGCACCAGCAGCGCTTGCAGGGCCGACAGCGCGCCCCCGGCATCGGTGCGGATCTCGGCCAGCGGGTTGATGTCGCGCAGGCGCTGCATGAGCGCCTCGGGCACGGGCTGCAGGTCGGTCTTGGTGAGCAGCAGGCGGTCGGCCACGGCGGCCTGTTTCACGGCTTCGGGGTGCTGGTCGAGCGTGGCCATGCCGTGGCACGCGTCCACGGTGCAGGCCACGCCGGCGAGCCGCCAGGTGCCGTGCAGGCGCGGGTCGCCCATGAGGGTGTGCAGGATGGGCGCGGGGTCGGCCAGGCCGGTGGTTTCCAGCACCACGTGGCGCAGTTCGCCTCGCTGGGCGGCGGGCGTGGCGGCCAGGCGCTCGAAGGCCTCCACCAGGTCGCCCCGGATGGTGCAGCAGATGCAGCCGTTGGCCAGCAGCACCATGTTCTCTTCGGTGTGGTCAACGAGGTCGTGGTCCAGCCCGACGGCGCCGAATTCGTTGATGACCACGGCCGTGCCGTGCATGCCGGGCGCGCGCAGCAGGCGGTTGAGCAGCGTGGTCTTGCCGCTGCCCAGGAAGCCGGTGAGCACGGTGACGGGCACGGCTTTCATGTCGCGGTGCCCATGGGGCCGTGCAGCTTGGCGAAGGATTCGAGCGTGCGCGCCAGCCGCGTGAGCAGCCAGTCGGCATCGGCCTCGTCGGCCTCACCCGCTTCCAGGCGCGTGAGCAGGTTCATCACCGGCTGGGGCTGTTCGGCGATCGGCCCGGGCTGCAGCAGGAAAGCTTCCACGCTGGACACGCCCAGGCGCTCGCTCTCGGCCCAGAGGTAGTCGGCGATGTCGAGCTCGAAGTCCTGCAGCGAGACGCTGACCCCGCCCACGCCGCAGCCGCAACCCGAGCCCAGCGTGACGTGCTGGGCGCTCAGGCGGCTCCACAGACCCAGCAGGCGGGCGGCGCGGGGGTCGGCGGCTGCCACGGTGGCGGCGTCCATGTCAGGCCCGCAGGCGGGCCGTGGCGGCCTCGTCCACCTGCTGTTGCGCATCGAGCGCCACGCGGTAGACCTCGCGCGCCACCTCGGCGCTCACATAGCCTTCGCGCACGTCCTCGGCCACCTTCTCGGCCTCGCGCTCCAGCGGGCTGCCGAAGCCACCGCCGCCGCCCGAGAGCATCTTGTAGGCATCGCCGCGTTCGAGGCGCACGTTGAAGATCTTGGCGTTGAGGTGGTCCTCCTTCCACACGCCCTTGTGGCGCACGGCCAAGCCGTTGCCCATGGCGTCGCCGCCGCCTTCCAGGCCCCAGGGCTTGCAGTGCACGCGGTCGATGCGGGTGGTGACGGTGAAGGGCGAGAGCGCCTGCACCACCATCTCCGCGCCCAGGCCGCCACGGTACTTGCCGGCACCCGCGCTGTCCTTGCGGATCTCGTATTTCTCGACCAGCACCGGGTACTTGGCTTCGAGCTGTTCGGTCGGGCTGTTGTGGGTGTCGCCGTCGTTGATGCAGACGGTAACGGACACGCCGTCTTCCGTGCTCTTGGCGCCCCAGCCGCCGCCCAGCGGGCCGATGCCGACGATGAACAAGCGGCCGTCCTCCGGCGAGATGCCGTGGATGTTGGGAAACACCAGGTCAGCGTGGTGGCCGGCGATGGCGCGGTCGGGAATCGCGGGCGCAAGGGCCTTGAAGATGGTGTCGATTACCGTCATCGGGAAGGTCATCCACACGCGCATCGGGTACGGGCGCTCGGCGCTGATGACGGTGCCCATGGGCATGATCACTTTCAGCGAGCGGAAGCTGCCGTCGTTCACCGGGTAGTCGGTGGGCGTGGTGAGGCACTTGTAGGCCACTTGCGCGCAGGCGATGCCGGTGGTGAAGCCGGAGTTGTAGAAGCCGCGCACCTGCTTGCTCACGTCGGACAGGTCCACCGTCATCTCGTCACCTTTCACGGTGACCTTGACGCGGATGGGGATGCGCTTGCCGATCTCCAGGCCGTCGTCGTCCATGTAGGACTCGGCTTCGTACACGCCGTCGGGGATGGACAGCGTGTTCTTGCGCGCCACGGCTTCGCTCGAATCCATGATCTGGCGGATCGAGCCGTTGACCGCGTCGGCGCCGTAGCGCTGCAGCAGCTCCACATAGCGGCGCTCGCCGGTGGTGATGGCGGTGATCTGCGCGCGCAGGTCGCCCAGCGCGCGCTCGGGCATGCGCACGTTCATCGCGATGATGTCGACCAGGTCCTGGTTGACCACGCCTTCGCGCTGGTACTTCACGATCGGGATCTGGATGCCTTCGCTGAAGATGTCGGTGGTCACGTTGCCCAGGGTGCCGCCCACGTCGAGCCAGTGCGCCATGCAGCAGGTGAAGCCTTCGAGCTGCCCTTCGTGGAACACCGGCATGGTGAAGGTGAAGTGGTTCAGGTGGCTGCCGGTGGTGTAGGCGTCGTTGGTGACGAGGATGTCGCCCGGCTTGATGTTCTCGTAGCCGAAGTGTTTGATCTTCGCCTTCACCGTCTCGGCCATGCCACGGATGAACATGGGCAGGCCCAGGCCGATGGAGACCGTGTCGCCTTCCTTGGTGAACAGGCCCACCGTGAAGTCCAGCGCCTCATAGATGATGAGGTTGTACGCGGTGCGCGTGAGGTTGGTCTTCATCTCCTCCGTCACGGCGAAGAGGCCGTTGCGGATGATCTCGACGGTGACGGGGTCAACCGTCGTGCTGGGCAGGTTGTCTCGTGTGTTCATGAGCGGTCGCTCCCGATGGCGATTTGCAGGTTGCCCAGGCCGTCGACGCGCAGTTCGTCGCCGGGCTGGACCACGGTGGTGGAGGCGTGTTCTTCGATCAGGGCCGGGCCGGCGATGACGTTGCCGGCGCGCAGCGCGTCGCGCTTGTAGACCGGCGTGTCGGCCCAGCCGCCGGCGCGGAAGTACACCGGCTTGGTACCGCGCAGGGCGGCCGCTTCGGGCTGTGCCGCACCTTCGTCCACGTGGTGGCGCGGCGGCTTCTTCATGGTGCCGAGCACGGTCACGCGCAGGCTCACGAGGTCGGCCGCTTCCTGGGGCGCCGAGGTGCCGTAGCGCACCTTGTGCACCTGGTCGAAGTGGTTCTTGATGGCCGAGCGGTCCTTGTCCACGAAGAACGCACCGGGCAGGTCCACCGTGACAGCGTGCTCCTGGCCCACGTAGCGCATGTCGGCGGCGCGTTCGATGACGATGCCGTCGGGCGTGATGCCCGAGGCGGCGAGCGCGGCGCGGCCTTCGTCTTCCATGCCCTTGTAGAGCGCTTCGATTTCGTCGAAGGACACGTCGTTGAGCTTGCGGAACACCGAGCGCACGTAGTCGTAGCGCAGGTCGGAGAACAGCATGCCGTAGGCCGAGAAATAACCCGGCGCGTAGGGAATGAGCACCTTGCGGATGCCGATCTCGCGCGCGATGGCCGAGGCGTGCAGCGGGCCGGCGCCGCCGTAGACCACCATGGTGAAGCTGCCGGCGTCCAGGCCGCGCTCGGTGGTGACGGCCTTCACGGCGTGCGACATCTGGGTGACGGCGATGCGCAGGATGCCGTCGGCGGCGGCGGTGGCGTCCAGGCCCAGGGGCTTGGCCACGCGCTCTTCCATCTGGCGCTGCGTGCCGGCGAGGTCGAGCTTGAGTTCGCCGCCCAGGAAGTGGTCGGCGTCGAGGCGGCCGAGCACGAGGTTGGCGTCGGTCACGGTGGGTTCGGTGCCGCCACGGCCGTAGGCCACGGGGCCGGGGATGGAGCCCGCGCTCTGCGGGCCCACGCGCAGCGCGTTGCCGGTTTCCACGCGGGCGATGGAGCCGCCGCCGGTGCCGACCTCGTGGATGTCCATCATCGGGATCTGGATCGGCAGGGCGCGCTCGTAGCCGCCGATGAGGGCGCTGCCAGTGGTCAGCGGCCGGCCTTCGCTGATCACGCCGGCCTTGGCGGTGGTGCCACCCATGTCGAAGGCGATGGCGTCGCCCATGCCGAGCTGCGCGCAGATGGCCTGCGCGCCGATCACGCCGGCCGCCGGGCCGGACTCGAGCATGCGCACGCAATCGCGCCGGGCATGTTCGCTGGGGAACAGGCCGCCGGTGGACTGCACCACGTAGAAGTCGCCCTTGAAGCCTTTGTTGCTCAGGTGGTCTTCCAGCTGGCCGAGGTAGGCCGAGACGCGCGGGCCCACGTAGGCGTTGGCCACCGCGGTGGAGACGCGCTCGAACTCGCGGTATTCCTGGCTGAGTTCGTGCGAGGCGCAGACGAAGGCGCCCGGCAGTTCCTCTTGCAGGATCTGTTTCACGCGCTGTTCGTGCGCCGGGTTGCGGTACGAGTGCAGCAGCAGCACGGCCACGGCCTCGATGTCCTTGCCGCCGAGTTCGCGCGCCAGCTCGCGCACCGCGTCTTCGTCCAGCGCCTTGTGCGTGCTGCCGTCGGCGCGCAGGCGCTCGGCCACCTCGTAGCGCAGCGAGCGCTTGACCAGCGGCTCGTGCTTGTTGAAGAACAGGTTGTAGGCGTCGGGCCGGTTCACGCGGCCGATCTCGTAGATGTCGCGAAAGCCTTCGGTGATCAGCAGCGCGGTCTTGGCGCCGTTGCGCTCCAGCAGCGTGTTGATGGCGATGGTGGAGCCGTGCAGGAACAGGTGGCCGTCGCGCAGGTCGATGTCGGCGCTGTCCAGCGTGGCCTGGATGCCGTTGACCAGCTGACCGTGGGTGGACAGGGCCTTGCCGAACAGCAGCTGGCCGGTGACTTCGTCGAAGGCGGCCATGTCGGTGAAGGTGCCGCCGATGTCGACGGCGACGCGCAGGCGCGCGTCGTGCGGGGTGAGGTGGGTGTTGCTCATGGTGTTGTGTCGCGGATCAGGCCGTGACGCCGATGGGGTTGCGGAGAACTCCGAGGCCCGTGATCTCGACCTCGACCACGTCGCCTTCTTTCATGTACAGCGGCGGCTCGCGGCGGTCGCCAACGCCGCCGGGCGTGCCGGTGGCGATCACGTCGCCGGGCGAGAGCGGCGTGAAGCGCGAGACGTAGTTGACGATGGTGGGGATGTCGAAGATCAGGTCGCCCACGCTGGCGTGCTGCACCACGGTGCCGTTCAGGCGCGTTTCCAGCAGCAGCTTCGTCACGTCAGGCACTTCGTCTCGCGTGGCCATGTAGGGGCCGAAGGGGCCGGTGCCGGGGAAGTTCTTGCCGGGGGTGAACTGGTGGGTGTGCTTCTGCCAGTCGCGCACGCTCACGTCGTTGAAGCAGGCGTAGCCGGCGATGTGGTCGAAGGCCTTGTCTTTCGGGATGTCGCGGCCGCCCTGGCCGATGACGAAGGCGAGTTCGCCTTCCCAGTCGAAGCGGTCGGAAAACACGGGGCGCAGCACTTCGTCGCCGTGCGCGGCCAGGGTGTCGTTGAAGCGCAGGAAGATCGAGGGGTACTCGCTGTCGGCGCGCTTGGTCTCGGCCACATGGCTCTTGTAGTTCAGGCCGATGCAGATCAGCTTGCCGGGGTTGGGGATCACCGGCAGCAGGCGCAGCTGGTCGGGCGCGAGCGAGGGGCCGCCCAGGCTGCTGAGTTCACCGAGTGCGTTGGCGGCAATGGCGGCCTTCAGGTCGGCGTGGCGGGCCTGGAACGCGGCGGGAACAGGGGTGTGGCGGCCATCGGCGCCGACCACCCCGTAGGTGGCTCGGCCGTCGACCTCGAAGCTGGCAAAACGCATGGCGGGTGTCTCCGTGGGGTGATGGGAACGCAGTCTAGAAAAGCACCCGCCATCTGCCTAGAATGCAAACCGAGATTTCAGACATGCCCAAAAAAGCATGCCTCAACCGGAGACTCCCGATGAACCCGAACGACTTCCGCCTGTTCCTTGAAGTGGCCGAGCTCGGCAGCTTCACCAAGGCGGCGGCACTGCGGCAGACGGTGCAGTCGCACATCAGCCGGCAGATCGGCGAACTGGAGAAACAGTGCGGCGGCGCGCTGTTCCGGCGCACCGGGCGCGGCGTGACGCTGACCGACCTGGGCCGCCACGTGGAGGCGCGCGTGCGCGGCTGGGTGCGCGACACGGACCAGCTGCTGGCCGACATCCGCGTCGATGCCGGCGAACCCATGGGCGAGGTGCGGCTGGGCATCCTGCCCTCGGCGGCGCACCCGCTGATCACCCACGTGTTCCTGCGCCTGCAGGCCGAGTTTCCGAAGATCAAGCTCAACGTGCGCGAGGGCCAGGGCGGCGAGCTGGACGCACTGCTGGACATGGGCAGCGTGGACATGGCCATCCTGTTCCGCTACCAGAAGCCCACCAGCGCGGACGAGCAGCTGCTGGCCGTGGCCGGCACCTACCTGGTGTCGCGCCCGGACGACCCGCTGACGCAGAACGACACCTTCGAATTCGCGCGCCTGGCCGGGCTGCGCCTGGTGCTGCCTCGGCGGCCCGCGCACTGGCGGGCGGTGCTGGACGAGACGGCGCGCAGCAAGGGCTTCGTGCTGCAGGCCGAGGTGGAGGCCGATTCGCTGCGCGTGCAACGCGAACTGGTGGCCCACACGCGCGGGCTGTACTCGCTGCTCGGGCCGTTCTCCATCGACGCCGAGCTGCGCGCGGGCCGGCTGCGCGCCTCGCGCGTGGTCAACCCCGACCTGCGGCGCCACGTGACGCTGGCCCTGCCGAAACAGGGCCAGCTCACGCCAGCGAGCAAGATCGTCGCGCGCATGCTGCGCGAGACGGTGGAGGGCTGGGGGAACCGGCTCAGCGAGCCGGGCGGTTCACCGGCACTCTAAGGGGCTGTTCACCACGGCAGGGTGAAGGTCTTGCCGTTGCAGAAGGACTTCATGGCCTCCTGCACACCTTCCTTGTAGCCCAGGCCCGAGTCCTTGATGCCGCCGAAGGGCGTGAGTTCGATGCGGTAACCCGGCACCTCCCACACGTTCACCGTGCCCACCACCAGCTCCTTGGCGAAGCGCGTGGCGTGGTCCATGCGGTTGGTGCAGATGCCCGAGGACAGGCCGTAGGCCGTGCCGTTGGAGATGCGAATGGCTTCGTCGATGTCGCGGAACGCGATGATGGGCGAGACCGGGCCGAAAGTTTCTTCGCGCACCAGGGTCATCTCGGGCCGCACGTTGTCCAGCACCGTGGGCGCGTAGAGCGCACCTTCGCGCTGGTTGCCGGTGAGCAGGCGCGCGCCCTGCGACACGGCTTCGTTGACCAGGCCCTGGAAACGCTCGGCGGAGGCGGCGTCGATCACGGTGCCCATGTCCATGCCGCCGTCCATGGGGTCGCCGTGTTTCCAGCGCCGCGTCTTCTCGACGACAAGTTCGGTGAACTCGGCCGCCACCGAGGCTTGCACCAGCATGCGCTTGACCGCCGTGCAACGCTGGCCGGAGTTCTTGTACGAGCCCTGCACCGCGAGGTCGGAGGCCTTGTCGAGGTCGGCGTCCTCCATCACGATCAGCGGGTCGTTGCCGCCGAGTTCGAGCACGATGCGGCGGTAGCCCGCTTTCTGCGCGATGTACTTGCCGATGGGCACGCCGCCGGTGAAGGTGATCAGGTCCACGTGCTCGTTGACCAGCATCTCGTCGGCGATCTCGCGCGGGTCGCCAGTGACCACCTGGAACATCTCGGGCGGCAGGCCGGCCTCGTACAGGATGTCGGCCAGGAAGTAGGCCGAGAGCGGCACCTTCTCGGACGGCTTGAGCACCATGCGGTTGTTGGTCGCGATGCTGGGCACCACCTTGTGCGCCACCTGGTTCATGGGGTGGTTGAACGGCGTGATGGCGGTGATCACGCCTTGCAGCGGCTCGCGCATCGTGATGACCTTGCGCTTCTTGCCGTGCGGCGTGAGGTCGCAGGAGAACACCTGACCGTCGTCGCGCAAGGCCTCGTTGGCGCCGAACACCAGCACGTCGGCCACGCGGCCGATCTCGTACATCGAGTCCTTCCTGCACAGGCCGGATTCGAGCGTGATCAGCGTGGAAGCCTCTTCGGCGCGCGCGCGCAGCAGGGCCGAGGCTTTCTGCAGGATGCTGGAGCGCTCGTAGCGCGTGAGCGTGGCCTGGTAGGACCGGGCGATGTGGTACGCGCGGCGCACGTCGTCCAGCGTGGCCAGGGGCACGGTGCCCACGCGCTCGCGGTTGTAGGGGTTGATCACGTCGAGCGTGCGCTCGCGAGTGATGCGGTCGCCGCCGATGCGCAGCGCCTCGGCGCGGAAGTGTTCGCTGTCGCGCAGGGGGCTGCGTGCGTTCATGCCAGGGTCTCCTCGGCGCTGCCAATGAAATTCTTGCCGCGCGCGCCGCCCTGGGCGTGCCGCACCATCTGTTCGGCTTCCTCGTCGCTCACGCCGTAGTCGCTGAAACGGGTCTTGACGCCGAACTGTTCGATGAACCGGGCCAGGCGCACGGGTGCGTTGGCCAGCGGCCCGCCCAGCGCCTGTTCGAGCACCGCGTCGCGGTCTGCGCGGCGGCCGATGGCGCGCGCCAGCACCATGGGCAAGGGAAACGAGCAGGCGATGCCGTGCGGCAGGCCGTAGCGCAGCGTCATCTCGTACGAGATGGAGTGCGCCAGCGCCGTCTTGGTGTTGGAGAACGCCATGCCGGCCTTGAGCGCGGCCAGCGCCATGCGACCACGCAGCTCCAGGTTGCCGAGCTCGCGCATCAGGCGCGGCAGCACGTCCAGGATGTCGCCCACGGCGGAGATCGCGAAGGCGTCCGAGATCGGGTTGGCGTTGACGTTCCAGATCGATTCGAGCGCGTGCGACAAGGCATCGAGCCCGCTCTGCAGCGTGACCGAGGCCGGCAGCGAGAGCATGAGCTCGGGGTCGATGATGGCCGCGCTGGGCCAGGTCTGCGGCAGGTGCAGCGAGTACTTCTTCTGGCTTTCACGGTCCCAGATGGTGGCCCAGGGCGTGACTTCGCTGCCGGTGCCGGCGGTGGTGGGCACGGCGATCAGAGTCTTGACCGCGTGCGGGGTGAAAGCCGCGCCGGTGGCCAGCAGGTCCACCAGTTCCTGGAAGCGGCCGCTGGCGGTGCCGACCATGAGCGCCTTGGCGGTGGCGATGGCGCTGCCACCGCCCACGGCCACGATGACCTCCACGTCGGCGTGCGCGCGCCAGAAGGCCTCGTGGGTCGCGGCGAGTTCGGCCACATCGGGGTTGGGCAGCACCTGGTCGATCACGCAGGCCAGCTGGGCGCCGAGCACGCCCTCCAGCCGGGCCAGCAGGCCGAGCTGGCGCGCCTCGGGGAAGGTCACCAGCGCGGCCTTGCGGCCTCCCAGCAGCTTCGGCAGCGACAACAGGGCCCCTGCCCCGTACACGCTGTGCACGGGATTGAAGTAGTTCGAGGTCATGAAAGGCCTTCAGGCGGTCGTGAGAACGGCGTGGTTGAGCGCCAGGTCGAAGATGTCGAAGTTGCGCAGCCGGCGCCCGGGGATGAGGCCTTGCAGCTTGCGGTTGAACAGCAGTGGCACCTTCTGCTCGGACAGGCCGCCGTGCGAGCGCAGCGGCACGGTGAGGCCGCTGAGGTCGTGCTCCGAGGCGCGCGTGCCCAGCACGGTGAGGTGGTCGGAGATCACCACCAGGTCGCCGATGCGGTCGGGCGGCAGCTCGAAGCGCTCGGCGGCTTCCTCGCGCGTGAGCACGGCTTCGATGCCGTCGTGGCTCATCAGGGCGCTGGCGATGGTGCGGGCGTTGGCGCCGCGCGGCAGGTAGACGGTGGCGAAGGAACCGAGCGCGCCGTGGTGCACCACGTAGGGGTCGGTGATGGGCAGGATCACGCGGCTGCCGCTGGCACCGGCGGTGTCGTCCAGCACCTCCTGCAGGAAGACGACGCGCGGCTGGCCGGCGGCATCGGTCTTGGGGCTCATGCCGTGGTCGGCGGTGAGCGCGATCACCGCACCGAGCGCGTCGAGCTGGGCGAGGTAGCCGTCCATCATGGCGTAGAAGTCGTTCGCGCCCTGGGTGCCGGGCGCGCACTTGTGCTGCACGTAGTCGGTGGTGGAGAGGTACATCAGGTCGGGCCGGCGCGTCTCCAGCAGCTTCACGCCAGCGGCGAACACGAACTCGCTCAGGTCGGCGCTGTAGACCGAGGGCACGGGCTTGCCCACGAGCTCGAGCACGCGGTCGATGCCGCTGTCGGCCACGGTGGCCTTGTCGGCCTTCTCGGCCGAGAAGCAGATGCCGCCTAGCAGCTGGTGGCCCAGCAGGGTGCGCAGCTTGTCCTTGGCGGTGACCACGGCCACGCTGGCCTCGGCCCGGGAAAACGCGGCCAGCAGCGTCTCGGCACGCAGGTAGGCCGGGTCGTTCATCATCACTTCCTTGCCCAGGGCGGTGTCGAGGAAGTAGTTGCCGCAGATGCCGTGCACCGAGGGCGGTGCGCCGGTGACGATGGACAGGTTGTTCGGGTTGGTGAAGCTGGGGACCACGCAGTCGCCGACCAGCGAAGTGCCCTTGGCGAGCATCTTCTTCATGAAGGGTGCCACGCCGGCCTGGATGGCCTGCGTGATGTAGTCGGGCTCGCAGCCATCGACACACACCACCACCACCGGCTGCGCCGGCTTGTGGTACTCGCGGTGATTGACCTTGAGTTTGAATTGGTCCGGGGCCATCAACGTGCTCCTTGTTGGATCCAAGCGCGAAGCTTGCTGGAAACGTAATCGGCGGTCATGACCATGGCCACGATCACGAGAATGCAGGTGGCCGTGTCCTGGTACTGGAACAGCTTCATGCTGCCCACCAGTTCGAAGCCGATGCCGCCCGCGCCCACCATGCCCAGCACGGTGGCCTGGCGCAGGTTGGTCTCGAAGCGGTAGAGGATGACGGCAATCCAGGTTGTGACCACCTGCGGCAGCACGCCGAAGATGATGATCTGGATCGGGCCCGCGCCGGTGGAGCGCAGGGCTTCGATCGGGCCCTGGTCGATGTCCTCGATGGACTCGGCGAAGAACTTGCCCAGCATGCCGGCACCGTGCAGCGCGAGGGCCAGCACACCCGGGAACGGGCCCAGACCGACGGCGGCGACGAAGATCAGCGCGAGGATGATCTCGTTGATGCCGCGCATGATGTTGAGCACCTGGCGCATGAAGTGGAACACCACGGGGTGCGGCGAGAGGTTGCGCGCGGCCAGGAAACACACCGGCACCGCGAGCACGAAGGCCAGCAGCGTGCCCCAGATCGCGATCTGCACGGTCTCGATGGCGGGCGTGACCAGCTTGGACGCGAATTCCCAGTTGGGCGGGAACATGCGCGAGAGGAAGTCGCTGATCCAGGGTGCGCCCTTGACCAGCTCACTGAAGCTGACCTGGCTGCCGATGGCGGCCCACCAGATGACGGCGAGCAGGGCCAGGCCGGTGACGGCGTATTTCCACCAGCCGTCGTTGCCGCCGCTCTTGGCGACGAGCAGGTTGTAGCGTCCGATGCCGATCATGGTTGCTCCAGAGCCAGTTGGGGAGCGGCGTGCGCCGCGACAGGGGTCGGCACGGCCACCGAGGCCGCCGGTGCTTCGGGCGGGGTGGGGCCTTCAAGGCCACCGGGGTAGATGCGCTGCAGCACCTCGTCGGTGAGTTCGTCGGGACGGCCCTCGAACACGATGCGGCCACCGGCCACGCCGATCACACGCTGGCCGAACTCGCGCGCGTAGTCCACCTGGTGCAGGTTGCAGATGACGGTGATGCCGGAGTCGCGGCTGGCCTGCTGCAGGTAGCGCAGCACCTTGCGCGAGGTCTTCGGGTCCAGGCTGGCCACGGGCTCGTCGGCCAGGATCACCTTGGGGTGCTGGGCCAGCGCGCGGGCGATGCCCACGCGCTGCTTCTGCCCGCCCGAGAGCGTGTCGGTGCGCACATCGGCCTTGTGTTCGAGCTCGACGCGGTGCAGGCATTCGCGCGCGGCGTCGATGTCCTCGCGCGGAAACAGCTGGAACCACGACATCAGCGCGGGCATGGAGCCCAGGCGGCCGGTGAGCACGTTCTTCAGCACCGAGAGGCGCGGCACCACGTTGTAGTGCTGGAAGATCATGGCCACGTCGCGGCGCACCTTGCGCAGGCCGGCGCGGTCGCCGCGCGAGAGTTCGCCGTCCACCCGGATCTCGCCGCCCGAGGGCTCGGCGAGGTGGTTGATGCAGCGCAGCAGCGTGGACTTGCCCGCGCCCGAGGCGCCCAGGATCACGACGAACTCGCCCTTGGCCACGCTCAGGCTGACGTCGTGCAAGGCCACGAAGTCGCCATAGCGCTTGGTGAGGTTGCGGATCTCGATCATTTCATCTTCCTCAGATCGAGGTTGAGCAGCTTGGCGGTGTCGCGGATCACGTTGTAGGCCGCGTCGTTGGTGGGGTGAAAGCCGTTGAGCTGACCCTGGTCGGACCACGGGATGTCCTTGACCTGCAGGAAGGCGGCCTGCACGCGCTTCTTGAGGTCGGCCGGCAGGTCGGTGCGCCACACGGTGGGCGACTCGGGGATGGGGTCGGACTTCCACACCTCGACCAGGTCCTCGCGCTTGGCCAGGCCCTTGGCGATGGCGGCGTCCAGGATGCGGTCGGCGATGGCGGCGGCGTCCACCTTCTTGTTCTGCACCGCGATCGCGCTGGAGTCGTGCGAGCCCGAGAAGATCACGCGGCCGAAGTCCTTGTCGGTGTCGAAGCCCGCCTTCATCAGACCGGCCTTGGGGAACAGGTGGCCCGAGGTGGAGCTGGGGTCGACGAAGGCGAAGGTCTTGCCCTTGAGGTCGGCCACGGTCTTGATGCCGCTGTCTTTGTGCGCGATGACCTGGCTGTGATAGAAGGTGCGCCCGGCCTTCTTGGTCTCGGCCACGGCGAAGGCCTCGATGGGCGCGATGGTGGCGCCGAGCACGTAGGAGAACGGGCCGAGGTAGGCCACGTCCAGGCGCTTGGAGCGCAGCGCCTCGATGACGCCGTTGTAGTCGGCCGCCACGAAGGGCTTGACCGGCATGCCCAGCGCGGCGGACAGCATGTCCATCATCTTCTGGCTGTTGGCGATCATGGCGCGGGAATCTTCCGACGGGATCAGGCCGACGGTGAGCACCTGTTGCGAGCGGGCCGGGAAGGCCAGCGTGCCGGCCACGGTGGCGGCGGTGCCGATCAGCACCTTTCTGCGATTCATCATGAGCTTGTCTCCGGGGGTTTGTAGGGGCATGAAATTTCTCCATCTTTGGCTGGGCGGAAGTGCCCGGCTTGGAGTTTTTCAGCCGGGTGTGACGCGCCTGTGACAACGATGAAAAATCACGAGCATTCGGTGGTTCTGGCGACTCCTGCACTGCTCTGGACGTCAGTAAACCACCGCCGCTGGTCTGCGACCAATTCAAAGATTGGCGGAGTTCTATACAATTTTTCTATGCGACTCACCCAGCTCCGATCCTTCTACGCCGTGGCCCGCATGGGCAGCTTCACCAAGGCCGCGGAGCACCTGCACGTGAGCCAGCCCACCATCACCACGCAGGTGCGCTTTCTCGAGGAGAGCTACAAGGTGGAGCTGTTCCACCGCAGCGGGCGCCGCGTGCAGCTCACGCAGCTGGGCGAACAGCTGATGCAGCTGGCGCAGAACATCTTCAGCCTGGAGGGCGACGCGGTGAGCCTGCTGCGCGACGCGGGCGAGTTGCGCACCGGCCAGCTGCGCGTGGCCGCCGTGGGGCCGTACCACGTGACCCGGATGCTGGCGGACTTCAGCCAGCACTACCCCGACATCAAGGTCAGCGTGAGCACCGGCAACTCGCAGGACGTGCTGGACCGCCTGCTCGACTACCGCGCCGACGTGGGCGTGCTCGCGCAGCTGGTGAAGGACGACCGTTTCCTCTCGGTGCCGTTCAGCCGCCACCCGGTGGGCATCTTCACCGCCAGCGAGCACCGCTTCGCGCGGCGCCGCAGCATCCGGCTGGCCGAGCTGCAGGGCGAGCGCATGATCCTGCGCGAGCAGGGCTCGACCACGCGCAAGGCGCTGGAGCAGGCCTTGAACAAGGCCGGCGTGGCGCCCGAGGTGGTGATGGAGATCAGCAGCCGCGAGGTGATCCGCGAGGCCGTGTCACAGGGCATCGGCATCGCCGCCGTGTCCACGGTGGAGTTCGTGCCCGGCCCGGGCCTGCACCTGGTGAGCATCAGCGACGCGGACATCTTCACCTACGCGCACGTGCTGTGCCTGGCCGAGCGGCGCAGCGCGCGCATGGTGCACGCGTTCTTCGAGACCGTGTCGCCACCCGCCGACGCCACGCCCCGCGCGGCGCACAAGAAGGCGACCAGGCGCTAGGAAAGCCTCAGGCCCAGCCTTCCAGCACCACCTTGCCGCGCGCCTGGCCCGACTCGATCAGGGCGTGGGCGCGCTTGAGGTTGGCGGCGTTGACGGGGCCGAAGTGCTCGGCCAGCGTGGTGCGGATCAGACCGGCGTCGACCAGCGCGGCCACCTCGTTGAGCAGGCGGTGCTGGCCGACCATGTCGGCCGTGCCGAACAGCGCGCGCGTGAACATCAGCTCCCAGTGCACCGAGACCGACTTGCGCTTGAACTTGGTCACGTCCAGCGAGGCCGGGTCGTCGATCAGGCCGAACTTCCCCTGGGGCGCGATGGCCTCGACGATCTGGTCGAAGTGCGCGTCGGTCTGCGTGAGGCTCACGATGTGGTCCACCTGGGGGAAACCGATGCGCTTCAACTCGGCGGCGATCGGCTGGCCGTGGTCGATCACGTGGTGCGCGCCCAGCGCCTTCACCCAGGCCTGCGTCTCGGGCCGCGAGGCGGTGCCGATGACGGTGAGGCTGGTCAGCCGCGTGGCCAGCTGCGTGAGGATGGAGCCCACGCCGCCCGAGGCGCCGATGATGAGCAGCGTCTGCGCGCTGGGCGCCTTGCCGGGGGCGACGCCCAGGCGGTCGAACAGCATCTCCCAGGCGGTGATGGCGGTGAGCGGCAGCGCCGCGGCCTGCGCGAAATCGAGCGACTTCGGCATGTGGCCGACGATGCGCTCGTCCACCCGGTGCAGCTCGCTGTTGGTGCCCGGGCGCGCGATGGAGCCGGCGTACCAGACGCGGTCGCCCGGCTGGAACAGCGTGACCTCCGGCCCCACGGCCTTGACGATGCCGCTGGCGTCCCAGCCCAGCACCTTGTAAGCCTCGCCCTCGGCCGGCGCGCTGCTCTTGCGCACCTTGGTGTCCACCGGGTTGACCGACACGGCTTTCACCTCGACCAGCAGGTCGCGGCCCGTGGCCACGGGCTCGGGCAGGGTGATGTCGATCAGCGAGTCGGCGGCGCTGATGGCCTGGGGCTTCTGGTATCCAACGGCTTTCATGGTCTTGCTTTCAGAGGAGGTGACAGAGGGAGGCATTCAGGCCGCGACAGCGTAGTCCGTGTAGCCGCGCGCGCCGCCGCCGAACAGTGTGGCCGGATCGAGCGCGGCCAGGGGGAGGTTGGCGGCCAGGCGAGCCGGCAGGTCGGGGTTGGCGATGAAGGAGCGGCCGAAGGCCACCAGGTCGGCCAGCCCGCTCTGGAGGATGGCCTCGGCGCGCGGCGCGTCGTACTTGCCCGCGACGATCACGCGGCCCTGGTAGGCGCGGCGCAGGTCGTGGCGGAAGGCGTCGGGCACCTGGCGCGCGTCGTCCCAGTCGGCTTCGGCCAGGTGGAGGTAGGCCAGGCCGATCTCGTCCAGCTGCTTCGCCAAGTGCAGGATGGTGGGCACGATCTCGGGGCAGTCCATGTTGCGCTGGGTGATGTAGGGCGCCAGCCGCATGCCGGTGCGCTCGGCGCCGGCTTCGCTGGCCACGGCAGCGGCCACCTCGGCGGCGAAGCGCGTGCGCTGCGGCATGCCACCGCCGTAGGCGTCGGTGCGGTGGTTCGAGGTGGTGCGCAGGAACTGGTCGATCAGGTAACCGTTGGCGCCGTGGATCTCCACGCCGTCGAAGCCGGCGCGCATGGCGTTGGCGGCGGCGCGGCGGTAGTCGCCGATCGTGCGCTGGATGTCCTGCAGCGTCATCGCCCTCGGCACCGGGGCGTCCACCATGCGGCCCACGCCGTCCTCACCCATCACCCAGACCTTGGCGTCGGGCGAGAGGGCCGAGGGCGCGAGCGGCAGGCCGTCGGCATGGAAGCTGGGGTGCGACATGCGGCCCACGTGCCACAGCTGCAGCACCATGCGCCCGCCCGCCGCGTGCACCGCGTCGGTCACGCGGCGCCAGCCGTCCACCTGGGCCTCGCTGTGGATGCCGGGCGTGAAGCTGTAGCCCTGGCCCTGCGGCGAGATCTGGGTCGCTTCGGACACGATCAGGCCGGCACCGGCGCGCTGCGCGTAGTAGGTGGCCATGAGCGCGTTGGGCACGTTGCCGGGCTGGCTGCTGCGGCTGCGTGTGAGCGGCGCCATCACCAGGCGGTTGGGCAGCTGCAGCGGGCCGAGTTCAAGGGGGCGGAACAGGTGGGAGGGCATGGTGGGCTTTCGGTGAAGTGGGAATGGACAGCATGGTCTCCCGATCCGTTCATTTGAAAAACCACCTGGCTTTTGAATGCATCCTCAAGCAGAATTTGAAAATCATGAAAGCCCTGCAGGACCTGGACATCTTCGTGCGCACCGTCGACAGCGGCAGCCTGTCGGCCACGGCGCGCGCGCTCGACCTCACGCCCGCCGCCACCAGCGCGGCCCTCAAGCGGCTGGAAGCGGAACTCGGCGTGCCGCTGTTCGTGCGCTCCACGCGCAGCCTGCGGCTCACGCAACAGGGCGAGCGCTTCCTCGAACAGTGCCGCCCCGCACTGGAGGCGCTGCAGCAGGCGAGCCAGCAGATCGGCGCGGGCGAGCAGGCCTTGCAAGGCGTGCTGCAGCTCGCCGCGCCGTCCGACCTGGGGCGCAACCTGCTGCTGCCCTGGCTCAACGAGTTCCAGGACACGCACCCGCGCGTGGACGTGCGCCTGCTGCTCTCGGACAGCATCGCCAACGTCTACAGCAACCCGGTGGACGCGGCCTTCCGCTACGGCAAGCCGCGCGATTCCAACCTGGTGGCGTTGCCGCTGGCGGCCTCGCACCGGCGCGTGCTGTGCGCCTCACCGGCCTACCTCGCGCGGCACGGTGCGCCCGCCACGCCGCACGAGCTGAGCGGGCATCACTGCCTGTGCTTCATGCTCTACGACGAGGTGCACGACCGCTGGCGCTTCTCGCGCGGCGACGCCGAGGCCGAGATCACGGTGCGCGTGAAGAGCGTCAACGTCTCCAACGACGGCGACGCGGTGCGGCGCTGGGCCCTGCTGGGCAAGGGCATCGCCTACAAATCGTTCTTCGACGTGGCCGATGACCTGGCGCAAGGCCGCCTGCAGGCCCTGTGCACCGACTGGACCACCGAAGCCGTGCCGCTGTTCCTGGTGCTGCCCAGCCGGCGCCAGCTCACGCCGCTGGTGCGCTGCCTGCGCGACTTCATCGTGGAGCGCACCGGGCCCCTGCTGGCTCAGGCGCCGGTCTGACGGTTCAGCCGCGCCAGCAGCTCGGCGCGGATGTCCTTCTTCATCACCTTGCCGACCTTGGAGCGCGGCAGGTCGGGCCAGACCTCGACCCGCTTGGGTGCCTTCACGCTGCCGATGCGCGCCTTCACGAAGGCGATGATCTCCTCGGGCTGCAGGCTGCGGCCCGCGTGCGGCTGCAGCACCGCCACCACCGCCTCGCCCCACTTCTCGTCGGGCAGGCCGATCACGGCGCTGTCCTGCACATCGGGGTGCTGCATCAGCGCCTGCTCGACCTCGACCGAGTAGACGTTGAAGCCGCCGGTGATGATCATGTCTTTCGCGCGGTCGACGATGTAGAGAAAACCGTCCGCGTCCAGCCGGCCGATGTCGCCGGTGTGGTGCCAGCCGAAGCGGCCAGCCTCTTCCGTGGCTTTGGGGTCCTGGTAGTAACCCATCATCACCAGCGAGCTGCGCACCACGATCTCGCCGGTGCCGCCCGGGGGCAGCAGCGCGCCTTCGCTGTCCATGGTCGCCACCTGCACCAGCGGGCCGGGCCGCCCGGCGGACGAGAGGCGCTCGCGCGCCACGCTGCCGTCGGCGTGGAAGTGCTCGCGCGGCGACATCATGGAAATCATCATCGGCGCCTCGGTCTGGCCGAAGAGCTGCGCCATCACCGGGCCGATCTTGACCAGCGCCTCTTCCAGCCGCGCGGCCGAGATCGGCGCGGCGCCGTACCAGAAGCACTGCAGCGAATCGAGCTTCGTCGTCGCCAGCCGCTCGTGCTGCAGCAGCATGTAGATCAGCGTGGGTGGCAGGAAGGTGTGGGTGACGCGGTGGCGCTCGATCAGCGCCAGGAACTCGCCCAGGTCGGGCCTGGGCATGATGACCACGCGCCCGCCCAGGGCCATCACCGGCAGGCACAGCACGCCGGCCGCGTGCGTGAGCGGCGCGAGCGCGAGGTAGGTGGGCCGGCCGTCGAACGGGTAGCCCATGAGCGTGAGCGCGCTCATGGTCTCCAGGTTGCGGCCCGAGAGCATCACGCCCTTGGGTTGGCCGGTGGTGCCGCCGGTGCCCGCGATCATGGCCAGGTCGTCCACCGGAGGCACCTCCAGCGGCTCGTCGCTGGTGCCGTCGGTCCATTGCGCCCAGGAGGGCGCGAAGGGCAGCACGGCGTCGAGGCACACGCACACGCGCACCTTGGGCAGCTGCGCGCGCATCTGCTCGACCATGGGCGCGTAGGCGCTGTGGAAGATCAGGCAGCGGCAGTCGAAGGCGTCGAGCACGTGGCGGTTTTCCGAGGCCTCGTTGCGCGGGTTCACCGGGCACCAGACGGCGCCCGCGCGCGAGATGCCGAACACGCAGGCGAACGCCAGCGCGTCGTTGCTGGACAGCACCGCCACCTTGGCGCCGGGCTCGATGCCGGTGCGCGCGAGCGCGCGCGCCACGCGGTGGCTGATGCGCCGCACGTCGTCGTAGCTCAGGTCCATGCCACCCATCGAGAGACAGGGCGCGTCCGGGCCGAGCATGGCCCCCTTGTCGAGGTAGTCGATCAGCCGCATGGAAGGGCCTGTTTCACACGTGCACGGTCAGCACCGGCGCCTGCACCAGACCGAAGCCGCGCAGCGCACCGAGCAGCTCGTGGTGCCCGAAGGCCTGGCAGCCCGAGGCGAAACCCACGCGCTTCGGTGGCTGCTGCAGCAGCCAGTTGGCGGCGAAGGCCTGCATCATCCCGGTCTGCTTGTAGTTGCAGTTGCCGAAGATGACGCAGTGCGCGCGGCCCAGCGGACCCGAGGCGTGCACCGAATCGACCGACTTGTTGATGCGCGGGTTCTCGCGCGGCGGCATGGTGTTCATCACGCCGGCCGCGGTCTGCGCGAGCGCGGCGTAGCGCTCGTCGGGGTTCATGTCCTTGGTGGCCTCCAGCGCGGCGGCCACGATCAGCGGCACGCCCTGCATCAGCGGCTTGTTGAACACGCCGCCCAGCACCTTCACGTTGGCCACGCGCGGGTCGCGCCTGAACCACACCGGGTGCGAGGTGCCGCCCCAGGGCAGGGCCAGCGCCATCTCGTGCTGGCCGGGAATGGCGAGCTGGTAGAGCCCGGCGTCGGGTTGCCATTCCACGTACTGGTTCTGCTGCAGGTGGAACGCCTTGGAGGTGGCGGCGTTGACCAGGATGGTCTGGGTGGACGCGATGGTGGGGCTGCCGCCCCAGAACACCGCGATGTCCAGCGTGTCCAGGCCCGGCGTCTCCAGGCAGATCTGCGCGGCGATCTCGCCGGTGGTGTACATCTGCGCCAGGCCGGGCGAAAGCAGCAGGCCGGCGTTGGCGAACTTCTCGCCGTACTGCTCGTCCAGCGTGATCAGCCAGTCCTGCTCGCCGGTGGTGTCGGTGTAGTGGCACTTCGCGGCCAGGCAGGCCTGCACCACCTCGGGGCCGAACTTCGCGAACGGGCCCACGGTGTTGAGCACGACCGAGGCGCCCTTGAACAGCTCGGTGAGCGCCTTGACCGAATGCTCGACCTCCACCACCTCGAAGCTCGCGGTCTCGACGCCGGGCACGTTGGCCTGCATCGCGGCGTTGAGCTTGTCGGCACTGCGGCCGGCGGCGATGAAGGGAATGTTGTACTCGCGCAGGTACTCGCAGACCAGGCGGCCGGTGTAGCCGGAGGCGCCGTAGACGATGACGGGTTTCTTGCTGCTCATGGTGTTCTCCTAGGGCCTGTTAACCCTATTTTTTTCGAGTGCGAAGGGGTTGAAAACAGCGCCAATCGAGGCGCGCGACGACGGCCAGACTGGATGTCTGGCCTAGGAGTGCAACGAAGAGTGGCGTTGTTTTCAACCCCTTCCCTTCGGGTTGCGGCCAAAAAGGCCATGCGCCGCGTTGCGAAGCCTCGCCGGGCCGCCGGCCCGTCTGCGTTTCGCGCCTTGCGCATGGCCTTTTTGATCCGCAACGCATCTTGAAAAAATAGGGTTAGCAGGCCCTACATGCCCATGCCGCCGTCGACCGGCAGGCCCGCGCCGTTGATGAAGCGGGCCGCATCGGAACAGAGGAAGACCACCGCGTCGGCCATGTCGCCGACCTCGCCGAGGCGGCCCGAAGGCGTCTGCTCGATGATGGCGCCGACTGCCGCCTCGGGCGAGGCGAACAGGCCGGCGGCCACCACGTCACCGGCGAGCTTCATGCCCATCTCGGTCGGCACCAGGCCGGGGTAGATGCAGTTCACGCGCACGCCGTAGCCAAGCTTGCCGGCTTCCATCGCGGCCACGCGGGTGAGGCGGTCCACCGCCGACTTGGTCGCCGAGTAGCCGGCGATGGCGGGGAAGGCGATGGTGGCGGCCACCGAGGCGATGTTGACCACCGCGCCACCCTTCCCGGCGGCGCCGTTGGGTCGCATGGCGCGGAAGGCGTGCTTGAGGCCCAGCGCGGTGCCGACGATGTTCACGTCCAGCATCTTGCGCAGCGCCTCGGGCTCGATGTCGGCCACCAGCGCGGTGACCTCGATGCCGGCGTTGTTGATCAGGATGTCGAAGCCGCCCAGCATGTCAACCGTGGCTTTCACCGCCGCCTGCCAGTCGGCCTCCTGCGTCACGTCGAGCTTCACGAAACCGGCCTTCGCGCCACCGGTGACGGGGAGCTTGCCCGCTGTCTCCTGGCCGAGCGACGTGAGCACGTCGCCAATCATCACCGAGGCTCCCGCTGCCGCGAGCGCCTGCGCCATGCCTTCGCCGAGGCCGCGCGCGCCCCCGGTGACCAGGGCCTTGCGGCCGGTCAGATCGAACTTCGCCATGTTTGTCTCCTGTGTGTGTGGACCGTGTTCTTCGAGGAACGGCTCCATGCTACGGAGCTTTCTTGACAAGTGTCAAGATTTTTCTTGACGACTGTCCAAACTTGATTGGCGCGGGTGGTCGGCCGTCCTTACAATGGCCCGATGAGCAAAGCGCCCCCCCGCAACGACAAGTTCAACGAACGCCGCGCCGAACTCGGCGAGGCCGCGCTGCAGACGCTGGCCGACCTGGGCTACGCGCGCACCAGCCTGCGCGAGATCGCGCAGAACTCGGCGTTCTCGCACGGCGTGCTGCACTACTACTTCACCGACAAGCTCGACCTGATCCTGTGCAGCGTGCGCCAGTACAAGGCGCGCTGCGTGACGCGCTACGACGAGGTCACGACGACCTCCACTCACTTCGAACAACTGCTCGACGGTTTTGTCGAGGCGCTCGGCGAGACGCTGCGCACCGAGACCACCATGCACCGGCTCTGGTACGACCTGCGCTCGCAGGCGCTGTTCGAGGAGGCGCTGCGCGACGATGTGGAGGCCATCGACAAGAGCCTGGAAAAGATGATCTGGCGCGTGATGCAGCGCCTCTCGGAGCTCGCAGGGGCACCGGTGAAGGTGCCGAGCGAGGTGGCCTACGCCCTGCTCGACGGCCTGTTCCAGCAAGCCCTGCTCAAGCACCTCTCGGGTGACAGGAAAGCCATCGCCACCATGCAGGCCGGCGTGCGCCTGGTGCTGCTGCAGATGGTCGATGCGCCCGCGCCGCCGCGCGCCCGCAAGGCGGCGCCACGGCGCAGGCTCGCCACCGCCGCCTGAGCAGCGCTACGTGGTGGCCTTGAGGCCGGCCACGCCGACCAGGATCAGGCCCATGCAGGCGAGCCGGAACGGGTCGCCGCTCTCCCCCATCCAGGTGATGCCCGACAGCGCCACCGTCACGCAGCCCACGCCCACCCAGACGGCGTAGGCGGTGCCCATGGGCAGGTCCCGCAGGGCCAGCGTCAGCAGGCCCAGGCTCAGCGCGACCACGCCCAGGCCGATCACGCTGGGCCAGAACACGGTGAACTCCTGCGAGCGTTTGAGCGCGATCAGCCACACGGGCTCCAGCAGGGCCGCGAAGAGCAGGATCAGCCAGGCGGTTTTTTCCTGGGAGGCAATCATGCGGCGTACCCCCCATCGACGGCGATCGATGCGCCCGTGATGAAGCGCGCGCCATCGCCGGCCAGGAAGGCCACCAGCGCCGCCACCTCGTGCGGCTCACCGTACCGGCCCAGCGCCACATGGGCGCGCTCGCCCTCGGCCTGCGGGCTGTCCGCCGGGTTCATGTCGGTGTTGATCGGGCCGGGCAGCACCAGGTTGGCCGTGATGCCGCGCGGCCCGAGGTCGCGCGCCAGGCCCTTGGTGAGGCCGACCAGCGCGGCCTTGCTCATCGCGTACAGGCTCCAGCCCGCCTCCGGCACGCGCTCCGAGAGGCAGCTGCCGATGCTGATCACGCTGCCGCCCGGCGCCATGTGCGGCACTGCGGCGCGCGTGGCGATCACCGTCGCGGCCATGTGCACGGCGACCAGCGCGTCGAGCTGCGCGTCGGTGGTCTCGTCGATGGCGCCGCCGGCATAGATGCCCGCGTTGTTGACCAGGATGTCCAGCCGGCCATGCACCTCGCGCACGCGGTCCACCGCGGCGGCCAGGGCCTGGCGGTCCGCGCTGTCGGCCTGGATGGCGCTGCAGCGAACGCCCTCGGCCACGATGCCGTCGCGGGTGCGCTGCGCCTGCGCCGAGGGGTGCTGGTGGGTGAAGGCCACTTCGGCGCCGTGCTGCGCGAGCTGGCGCGCGATGGCCGCGCCGATGCCCCGGCTGCCGCCGGTGACGAGCGCCACTTTGCCCTGGAGCGGTTTCATGTCGAGTCCTTTTCGTAGTGATGACTTCAAAATGGTAGAAAGGCGTGCCGGTTCGCGCCCGGCCCGAATTCTTCGACCACTCATACAGAAAGGAAACGCCATGGCCACCCGAGGTCGCCCACCCGGTTTCGCGCGCGATGCCGTGCTCGCCAAGGCCATGCTGGTGTTCTGGGACCGCGGCTACGACGGCACGTCCATCGCCGACCTCACCACGGCCATGGGCATCAACCCGCCCAGCCTCTACGCGGCCTTCGGCTCCAAGGAGGCGCTGTTCCGCGAGGCGGTGGATCTCTACGAGCGCACGGAAAACCCCGAGGCCGAGCTGGCGCTGACCGACGAACCCACGGCCTTCGAGGCCATCGCGGCCATGCTGCGCAGCCACGCCATCGCCTACGTGAACCCGAGCCGGCCCAGCGGCTGCATGGTGGTGCTCGGCGCCACCGTGGGCGTGCCGGCCAACGAGAAGGTGCGCGCCCACCTGCGCGAGCTGCGCCTGCGCGCGCAGGACGCGATCCAGCACCGCATCGAGTGCGGCATCGCCGACGGCGACGTGCCGCCGCAGGTCGACTCGGCGCTGCTTGCGATGTACTACACCACGGTGCTCGAGGGCCTGTCGATGCAGGCGCGCGACGGCATGGGCGAGGAACAGCTGCTGCGCATCGTGGACTGCGCGATGGCCTCGTGGAGCAGCTCGCTGGGCGTCGCCTCGACGCGCTAGCAGCTGGCGCCCTGCGGCCTCGGCCGCGAAACGCCCCGCGCCTCAGTTCGCCGTGATCTTGCGCTCTCGCACGATCGCGCCCCACTTGGCGTCTTCCTTCTTCATGAACTCGGTGAGTTCGGCGCGGGACGTGGGCTGAGGCGTGAGCCCGTGCTCGTTGAGGGCCGCCTTCACCTCGGCGTCGTTGAGCGCCTTGACGATCTCCTGGTTCCAGCGGTCGAGCAAGGCCACGGGCGTCTTGCCGGGAGCGACAAAGGCATACCAGTTCAAGGCCTCGAAGCCCGGGTATCCCGCTTCGGCGACGGTGGGGACATTGGGCAGGTAGGCCGGCCGGGTCGGCCCGGTCGTGGCCAGCGGCACGAGCTTGCCGGTTTCGATGTGCGGCAGGGCGGTGGGCGGCGCGGAGAAGTAGGACGCGACCCGCTCGCCGAGCAGGTCCTGCAGCGCGGGCGCGCCGCCCTTGTAGGGCACGTGCACCATGTCGATGCCCGCGCGCTGGTTGAAGAGTTCACCGGCCAGGTGCGAGGCTGAGCCGGCGCCCGTGGAGGCGAAGTCCAGACTGCCTGGCTTTTTCTTCTCGAGCGCCACGAACTCGGCCAGGGTCTTCACGCCCAGGCCCTTGCGCGCCACCAGCACGTTCGGAAAGTTCACGCCACCGGAGACCGGGGCCAGGTCCTTGAACGGGTCGTAGGGCAGCTTCATGAGGTGCGGGGCGATGGTCAGCGGACCGATCGAACCGAACAGCAGCACCGTGCCGTCGGGCGCGGCGTTGGCGACGAACTGGTGGGCAATGTTGCCGCCCGCACCGCCTTTGTTGTCGACCACCACCGACTGGCCGATGTTGGCCGCGAGCTTCTTCGCGATCAGGCGGGCGGCCGCATCGGCGGCGCCGCCGGCCGCAAAACCCACCACCAGCGTGACCGGCTTCCTGGGCGGAAAGTCCTGGGCTTGCGCGTGGCCGAGTGCCAGGGTGGAGGTCGCGAGCACGGCGGCCCACAGCAGTTGTCGTTTCTTCATCGTGGGTCTCTTCTTTCTGGGGTGGGGAAGTTCAATCCGCGCTCAGGCCAACGGGGTTCGGCTGCCGCTTCTCCACCGCGAACCGCAGCAGCGAGGCGGTGCGGAACACGCCGTGCGCGAACTTGCCGTAGGGCAGCGTGGCGAACAGGGCCATCACCGCACCGAGGTGCAGGCACAGCGCGATGGCGAGCGCCGGCGTGCCGCGCAACAGCCACAGCGCCAGGCCGGTGGCGCTGGTGAGGAACAGCAGGGCGATGAAGCCGAGGTCCATCGGTTTCTGCGCGATGTCGCCATGCAGCGGATGCCGGCGCCGGTTGAGTCGCCACAGACCCGTGGTGCCGATCAGCAGGCTCACGCCGCCCACCACGCCGAGCAGCTTGGGCAGGCTGGGCAGTTCGTAGGGTGCGACCCAGCCGAACACATAGTGGTAGACCGTGGCCACACTGGTGGCGGCGAAGCACAGCATGAAGCCGTAGAAGGTGAAGTGGTGGTAACGGCGGCGCGAGAGGGTGTAGGCGTCGTCCTCGTTGGGGCAACCGTCGCCGTGGCCACCGTCGAGGTACTTGAGCCGCAGCGCGTCGTGCGCGGCTTCGCCGGTGGCCGGCAAGTTCAGGGGCCCGCCGCTGGTGGCGGGGGTGACGTCGCGCCAGAAGCGGGTGACGCCCATGCCGAGCGCGAACACCACGAACAGGAACACGGGCGCGAACAGGCTGACCAGCAGGTTGTGCGGGAACAGGTGGTAGAAGTTGCCGGCCAGGTCGCTGGGCCACAGGCTGCCCTTGAGCGCGACGGCAAGCAGCAGGAACAGTGCGAGGCCGGCGGCGAGTGCCACGCTGAGCGTGAGGCCGTTGCGCTGGTAGAGCCCGCCCAGCGTGGGCGGCCAGGCGTAGTCGGCATAGGTCTGCCCGCGCACCTCGGCCATGGCCTGGGGCACGTTAACGGCGAATTCGTGCGGCGGTGCGTACTGGCAGGCGTGCAGGCAGGCGCCGCAGTTGTGGCAGAGGTTGGCGAGGAAGTGGATGTCGGCCTTGCCGAACTCGAGCCGGCGCGTCATGGCCGGGAAGACCGCGCAGAAGCCCTCGCAGTAGCGGCAGGCGTTGCAGATCTGCATCTGGCGCGCCACCTCGGTTTCGGGTGCGGAGAGCACGACCTCGCCCTGGGCGAGCGCGCGCGCGTCGCGCGCGAGGGCTTCAAGCGCCTGCATGCTGCGCTCCTTTCACGGCGGCCCGCGCCGCGTTCGTGCCGGCGATGCGGCCGAAGGCGGTGCCGATGGACATGCCCACGCCGGCGGTGTAGCCCTTGCCGAGCACGTTGCCGGCCATCATCTCGCCGGCCACGAAGAGGTTGGGGCTGGGCCGGTCGTTGAAGCGCACGGCGGCGGTGTGATCGGTGCGCAGGCCGAGGTAGGTGAAGGTGATGCCGGGGCGCAGCGCGAAGCCATAGAAGGGGGCGGTGTCGATGGGGCGGGCCCAGTGGGTCTTGGCCGGTGTCAGGCCTTTGGTGTGGCAGTCGTCGAGCGCGGTGTGGTCGAAGGTGCCGACGCGGCAGGCGGCGTTGTAGCTGTCGAGGGTCTGCATGAAGGTGTCCACGTCCAGGCCAAGCTGGCGCGCGAGGTCGGGCAGGGTGTCGGCTTTCACGCCCGGGAACACGGGCGGCATGAAGCGGCCGATGGCCTTGCTGTCGATGATGGAGTAGCCGATCTGCTGCGGTTGCTGGGCGACGAGGCGGCCCCAGATGGCGTAGCGCTTGGGCCAGAAGTCTTCGCCTTCGTCGTAGAAGCGGCGCGCCTCGCGGTTGACCACCACGCCGAGCGAGACGCAGTCGATGCGGGTGCAGATGCCGCCGTCGTAGAGCGGCGCGCGCGCGTCGATGGCGACCATGTGGGCCTGCGTGGGGTCGCCGATGCGGTCGGCGCCGTGGTCGTCCAGCAGGTGCTTGAGCAACACGCCTTTGTTGTAGGCCGTGCCGCGGATGAGGAAGTTGTCGGCCGGCCATTCGCCGCGCTCGTTCTGGCCCCAGGCTTCGCGCAGCCAGTCGCGGTCGGACTCGAAGCCCCCGGCGGCGAGCACGCAGCTTCTGGCGGTGATGCGCTCGCCGCTGCGCGTGAGCGCGGCGACGAAGCGGCCGTCCTGGACCTCGATGCGGTCCACCGGCGTTTCGTAGCGCACGCGCACGCCGAGCTTTTCAGCGCTGCGGTAGTAGGCGTTGACCAGCGCCTTGCCCCCGCCCATGAAGAAGGCGTTGGTGCGCGCGACGTGCAGCGCGCCCGAGAGTGGCGGCTGGAAGTGAACGCCGTGGCGGCGCATCCAGTCGCGGCAGCTCGACGAGGCACGGATGGTCAGGCGCGCGAGGTGTTCGTTGGTCTGGCCGCCGGTGACCTTGAGCAGGTCCTGCCAGAACTCTTCTTCGGGGTAGGCCTCGACCAGCACGTCCTGCGGCGCGTCGTGCATGCAGCGCAGGTTGCGGGTGTGGCCGGAGTTGCCTCCGCGCCACTCGCGCGGTGCGGCTTCGAGCAGCAGCACGCGGGCGCCGGCTTCGCGCGCCATCAAGGCGGCGCACAGGGCGGCATTGCCGCCCCCAATCACCAGGACATCGGGTTCTTCCAACAAAAATCGCTCCTCACGGCTCGCCGGGACCGCCCGACCATGGCCCGCACTGTAGGGAGCGAACGGCCGCCGGTGAAGCTCACCGGCGGCATGGGGGCATCACGGATCGTGATGCCAGAGCCGGGTGCCGGGCCACTGGCCGCCCTGCACCAGCGCCTGCAGGGTGTCGCGGATCACGACCCGGGTGGCCAGCGCGGCGGGCGAGAGTTCGCCCTCGGACAGGCTGCACAGCAGGTTGACGCGGTTGGCCTGCGCGTCGTCGATGCGCACCAGCGCGTAACGGTGCGCGGCGTCGGGTGCGGGGCCCACGGCGGCATGCGGCTGCAGGGTGGCACCCAGCCCGGCGTCGACCGCCCGCATCACCAGCGAGAGCGAGTCCACCTCCAGCACCACGCGCGGCACCACGCCGGCGCGGGCGAACGCGGCGTCCAGCGCGCTGCGCAGGCCGTGCGGCCCGGTGGGCAGGATCAGGGGTTCGTCGCCCAGGTCGGCCAGTCGCATGCTGGCCGGGCGCGGTCGGGGGTCGTGCCGCGGCGCGATCAGGAACAGGTCTTCCGACAACAGCGGCTGCACCTGCCAAAGGCGGCTGCCACGGCCGTCGGGCTGGGTCTGCAGGCGGGCGTCGAACAGCACGGCGAGATCGAGCTCGCGCGCGTTGAGCATGGCCGCGAGGTGGCCGGACATGCTTTCCACCATGTGCAGGCGCACATCCGGGTATCGCGCCTGCATGGCCTGGATCAACGGCAGGCCAAGCATGGCAGCGGTCGTGGGCGCCAGCCCCACGCTCACCGTGCCCGAGAGGCGGGCCTGCTGCGCGGCGCGCACGGCCTGGGCGGCGTGGCGCAGCGTGAGCTGGGCCTCGCGGAAGAAGGCGGCACCGGCATCGGTGGGCACCACGCCGCGCGGCGTGCGCTGCAGCAGGCGGGTGCTGAGCTCACTCTCCAGACGGCTGATCTGCTGGCTCAGGGCGGACTGCACCAGATCCAGGTCGATCGCGGCCCGGCCCATGGAGCCCAGCTCCACCACCCGCACGAAGTAACGCAGTTGTCGCAGTTCCAAAACGGTCTCCGGGCCTGGTTGCCATCACGCATCGTGATGCCCCGGATGATCGCACGGGGGCCCCCGCGCCGGGCGCGGTTGCGCCGTTGATCGGGTGAAATATGATGGTCGTCATATTGATGGCTACAATCCCGCCACCATGGAAATCGCGCCCAGCCGCAAGGCCCTCACGCACGAACGCATCGTCGACACCGCGTCGCGGGCGATCCGCCGCGCGGGTTTCCAGGGCGTGGGCGTGGCCGACATCATGAAAGAGGCCGGCCTGACCCACGGCGGCTTCTACGCCCACTTCGCCTCGCGCGACGCGCTGCTGGCCGAGGCCCTGGCGCACGCCGGGCAGCAGAGCGCGGCGCGCATCGCCAAGGGCAACGCCGCGCGCGAGGCCGAGGGTGCGAGCCCCCTGCGTGCGCTGGTGGACGGCTACCTGTCGGAGCGCCATCTGAGCGCCACCGAAAACGGCTGCGCGGTGGCGGCCCTGGTGTCGGAGATGCCGCGCCAGTCGCCCGATGTGCGCGCCGCCGCCGCCGAGCGCGTGCGCGGCCTGGTGGCGGCGGTCGAGCGCGCGCTGCCCGAGGGTGCGGTCCCCGGCCTGGCCGCTGCCATCGCCAGCCAGCTGGTGGGCGCGCTGCAGCTGGCGCGCGCGCTGGGCGACAACGCCGAAGGCAAGGCCCTGCTGGCCGACAACCGCCGCGCCTTGCTGGCGCAGCACGACGTTTCTTCGTCTTCCCCTTCCACCTGAACCCGGCCGGCTTTCATGTGCCCCGCTTTTTTTCGCCCACAAATATGACGATCGTCATATTCACCTTGCCTCCCTTCCTTCATTGACTGGACTTTCACCATGCAGCTTCACAACGCCACCGTTCTCATCACCGGCGCCAACCGGGGCATCGGCCTGGCCTTCGCACGCGAGGCGCTGGCGCGCGGCGCACGCAAGGTCTACGCCGGGACGCGCAATCCGGCCAGCGTGACGCTGCCGGGCGTGGAGCCGATCGCGCTGGACGTGACCGACCCGGCGGCGGTGGCCGCTGCGGCGCACCACGCGAGCGACGTGACGCTGGTGGTCAACAATGCCGGCATCGCCTCGTTCGGTGGCTTCCTCGCCGAAGGCGGCGAGGCCTCGGCTCGCGCGCACCTGGAGACCAACTTCTTCGGCCTGCTGCGCGTGAGCCAGGCCTTTGCGCCGGTGCTCGCGGCCAACGGCGGCGGCGCGCTGCTCAATGTGCTGTCGATCGCGAGTTGGATCAACTCGCCCATGCTGTCGGTCTACGGCGCGAGCAAGTCCGCCGCCTGGGCGCTCACGAACGGGCTGCGCCACGACCTGCGCGCACAAGGCACGCAGGTGCTGGGCCTGCACATGGGTTTCGTGGACACCGACCTCACGCGCGGCATCGAGATGCCCAAGTCCACGCCCGAGGCCATCGTGCGCCGCGCCTTCGATGCGCTGGAAGCCGGTGCCGAGGAGGTGCTGGGCGACGAGCTCACGCAACAGGTCAAGCGCGGCCTCTCGGCCGAACCCGGCATCTACCTGCGCGATGCGCGCGCCTGAGCGGAGCGCCCCCATGAGCGCTGTCCTGCCCGTCGACGCCGCGCGCACCGACCCCGCCCAGACCCGCGTGCAGCAGATGCTGCACGCGCCGCTGCTGCCCACGCTGTTCCGGCTGGCCACGCCCAACGTGATGGGCCTGTTCGCCATGACCATCGTGATCGGCTACGACGGCTACATCCTCGGGTTGGTGGGGGCGGACGCGCTCGCCGGCATCGCGCTGGTGTTCCCTTTGTCGATGCTGATGCTGCAGATGTCGGCCGGTGGCATCGGCGGCGCGGCCACCGCCGCCGTGGCGCGCGCGCTGGGCGCGGGCCGGCGCGAGGACGCGAGCCGGCTGGCGCAGCAGGCCTTGTTGATCGCCGCGCTGCTGGCGGTGCTGTTCATGGGCGCCCTGCTTGGCGGCGGGCGCGGCATCTTCGCCGCCATGGGTGGGCGCGGACCCGCGCTGGAGGCGGCGCTGGCGTATTCGAACGCGCTGTTCGCGGGCGCCGCGGTGATCTGGTTCACCAACGTGCTGGCCGCCGTGGTGCGGGGCGCGGGCAACATGCTGCTGCCTTCGCTGCTGCTGGTGGCCACCGCGCTGATGCACCTGGGCCTGAGCCCGCTGCTGGTGTTCGGCTGGGGCCCGGTGCCGGGCATCGGCGTGGCCGGCGCGGCCCTGAGCACGCTCACGGTGAACGCGCTGTCGGCCGTGGTGATGGTGGCCTGGCTGCTGCGCCGCGACGGCGCGGTGCACCTCGGGCGCACACCGTGGTGGCCGCAGCGCTCGCTGTGGCGCGAGATTCTGCGCGTGGGCCTGCCGGCCTCGCTGAGCCCGGTGATCAGCAACGCCTCCATCGCGGTGGCCACGGCCTTCGTGGGCCACTACGGCACGGCCGCGCTCGCGGGCTATGGCGTGGCGGCGCGGCTCGAGTACATCCTGGTGCCGATCGCGTTCGGCTTCGGCACCGCGCTGACCGCGATGGTCGCGACCAACATGGGCGCGGGGCAGGCCCCGCGCGCGGTGCGCGTGGCCTGGGCCGGTGGCGCGGTGGTGGCGGCCATCACGGGCGCCATCGGCGTGGCGACCGCGATCGCCCCCGGACTGTGGATGAACCTCTTCACGCAGGACGCCGCGGTGCGGGCCTTCGGCGCCAGCTACCTGAACATCGTCGGCGGCTGCTACGGCTTCTTCGGCCTGGGCCTGGCGCTGTTCTTCGCTTCGCAGGGCGCGGGCCGCATGTTCTGGCCGCTGGCGGGCAGCATGGGCCGCCTGCTGATCCTCGCGGTGGGCGGCTGGCTCTGCGTGCACGTGTTCCAGACCTCGGCCAGCGGCCTGTTCGCGGTGGTCGCGCTCAGCCTGGTCGTTTATGGTTCCACCCTGGCGATCGCGATCCGGCTGGGCAGCTGGACGCGCTGAGCCCCTCTCACCATCATTCCAAAAAGCAGGAGACCCGCATGACCGATCTCACCCAACAGTTCAACCAACGCGGCGTGGGCAAACTGCCGGGCCATCTCGGCCTGGTCTTCACGCAGGTGAGCCCGCAGGAGGTGCGCGCCGAGCTCGCTGTGCAGCCCCACACCATGGCACCCAACGGCTTCCTGCACGCGGGCAGCGTGGTCACGCTGGCCGACACGGCCTGCGGCTACGGCTGCGTGGCCAACCTGCCCAAGGAGGCCAACGGCTTCACCACCATCGAGCTCAAGAGCAACCACCTGGGCACGGCGCTGGAGGGCACCGTCGACTGCGTGGCCAGGCCCGCCCACCTGGGCCGCACCACGCAGGTGTGGGACGCGGTGGTCACGCACCGCGAAACGGGCAGGACGATTGCCCTGTTCCGCTGCACGCAGATGGTGCTGTACCCCAAGGCGGGGTGAAGGCTCAGGGCCTGCAGCTGAAGCTGCTGGCGCTGTCCAGGCTGCCGCTGCCGTTGTAGCGCGCGACCTGCGGCCAGGGGCACAGCGGTCGGGTGCGGTTCGCGGCCCATCCCGCCGGCGTCTCGGCGTTCACGCCACCGAGGTTGCCGGCGCCGCGCGCCGAGGCGGTGACCCGGTCGGGCACCACCCCCCGCTCGACCCAGTCGACCAGCGAGGCGAGCATGTCGAACTGGTCGGTGGCCGGGCCTCCCGAGCAGTGGCCCATGCCCGGCACGAGGTACAGCCGCGCGAAGGCATTGGCATCGGCGTGGTTCGTGGCCACGCCCTTGACCCAGCTCACGCTGTCGTCGGACGAGAAGATCGGGTCGCTCACCCCGTGGTAGACCATGATCTTGGCGCCCCGGTCGCGCACCCTGGAGAGTTGGGTCGGGTTCGGTGGTGTCATGAAGCTCATGGCCGATTCGGTGTAGGTCGCGTTGGTCGCGCTGATCGACGCGAACATGGCGTCGATGCTGCCCGTCAACGCAAAGCTCGGCCCGTTGAACGTGAGCGGATCGGCGGGCGGCACCGCGAAGATCACGCCCACCGCACCCGAATCCAGCGCCACCGGTGCGGTGAACTCCCAGAACGGAATGCCACCGGAGCCGATGCCAGCGTCGTACGGAAAGCTCGAATACACCGGAGCGCCGGTGCTGGTGGTGGCGCCGCTGAAGATCGGCGCGATCGCGGTCTTCTGCGCACTGCTCAGGCAGCTGCCGTCTCGCGCGCCCGGGCAGGTGGGCACATCGGCGGCCAGCGAGAAGTTGCTCTGGCAGGCCTTGACGTCCTGGATCAGGCCGTCGGTGGCCCCGTCCAGCGCGTCGCACTTGGCCAGCACCGCGGCGGCGACGGTGGCGCGTTCGGCGTTCGTGAAGCCGGTGGAGATGTCGGCCGGATCCGTGGCCACGCTGGCGTAGCGCTGGCCGCCGAAGATGTTGGCCACCGCCGATTTGGGCAGGTTGTAGCCCGGCGCGCCGGCCAGGTAACCGTCGTACTGCTCGGGCATGCGGGCAAAGGCGTTGAACACATGGCGGCCGCCGTTGCTGCAACCGCCGAAGTAGGAGCGGTCGGGGCCTTTGCCATAGGCGCCGGCCAGCAGGTTCTTGGCCATGGGGGTGAGCTTCGCGGCAGCCTGGTAGCCGTAGTCCAGCCGGGCCTGTGGGTCGATGCCGAAGAAGGGGCCCATGGCGGCAGCGTGGCCGGCATCGGAGCTGAGCACCGCAAAGCCCTTGTGCAGGGCATGGGTCAACGGGCCGCCGCCCTCGGCCCCCGTGGCCGTGACCACGCTGCCATCGATGCCGCCATTGCCTTGGTGGAAGAAGCGGCCGTTCCACGCCAGCGGCAGGCGCACCTCGAACGAGATCGCGTAGGTGTTGCCGTCCACGGCGCTGGTGCGCTCGAACATCTTGCCCGTGACGCGGCAGTGTGCCGGCACCGGCTGGCCGCCCACGGTGAGCGCGCCTGCGGCCACGTCCGTGCTCGCGGTGAGGGTCGTGTTGGCCAGGCCGGCCAGGCGCAACGCGAGGTCGGCGCAGCTGCCCACCAGGGCGGCAGGCGCGGCCTGGCCCAGTTGCGGAATGGGCGGTGGGGCCGATGGCGGCGGGGTCGGTGCCGGGTTGTCCGAGCCGCCGCCGCAGGCGGCCAGGGTGATCACCGCGAGCAGCGGCAGGCGTGAGAGGGATGCTGGCATGGGAAATGTCTCCTCGTTGTGGTGTGTGGATGCCAATAGTTAAGTTACTAAACTATCTATTTGCCCACATCCGTGCATTCCCTAGGTCGGGCCTTGCGGGACAATCGCCGGCATGCCGCAACGCCCCTCCCCCGACGAAACGCCCGCAGGTCACCTGTCTGAAGCCGGGCTGCTGGGCATCCTGGGTTACCAGATCGCCCAGGCCCAGCTCAGCACGCTCGACGTGTTCCAGCAGCGCATCGGCAAGCCCCACGACCTGCGGCCGGTGGAGTTCACCATCCTTGCGCTGGTGCACCACAACCCGGGCGTGAGTGCGCGGCAGCTCGCGCGCGCCCTGGCCGTGACACCGCCCAACCTCACCACCTGGCTGGAGCGTCTGGAGCGGCGTGGGCTGATCGTGCGCGAGCGCAGCGACACCGACCGCCGCACGCAGCGAGTGAGCACGACACCGAAAGGCGCGAAGACCGCGCGGACGGCCGCCGAGAGCGTGATCGAGGGCGAGCGCGCGACCTACGACCATCTCAGCGCCGGCGAGCGCGCGCTGCTGCTCGAATTGCTGCACAAGGTCGCTTCGCGCCGACCCCGTTGAAGGGGCCGCCGCCCCTCGGGTGGCGCAAATGGAAATGGGCTGAATCCGATGGCGGCGCCACGGCGTATTCAGTGGGCAAGCCAACGCCGGCACCGTCGGCACAACCCCAAGGAGCCTCCCATGAAATTCGCCCGCCTCTCCCTCATCGCCCTGGCCCTCTCCACCGCCTGCACCGGCATGGCGCTGGCCGCCGACGCTGCGTCGCCCAAGACGCGCGACCAGGTCCGCGCCGAACTCGCCGAAGCGCAGCGCAACGGCACGCTGATCGCCGATGGCCAGACCGGTGCCACCTACCGCGACCTGAACCCTGGCCGCTACACCACCATGCCCATGACATCGATGAAGACCCGCGCCGACGTGCAGGCCGAGCTGCGCACCGCCTGGGCGCGGGGCGAGCTGGTGGCCGACGGCCAGACCGGCATCACCTACCGCGAACAGGCGCCGCACCGCTACATGATGCAGACCCTCGTCGTGGTCCAGCGCTGAACGGTCCGCCCACCGGAGCCCCGGCGTCTTTCAGCGATGTCGGGGCTTCGGCGCGTGGGGTGCGCGCCGCGCTACAGTTCAGCCCCATGTCCCGCATTGCTGTCATCGACTTCGAAACCACCGGCATCTCGCCCACCATGGGCGACCGCGCCACCGAGGTGGCCATCGTCATCACCGAACAGGGGCGCGTGGTGGACCGCTACCAGAGCCTGATGAACGCGGGCGTGCGCATCCCGTCTTTCATCACGCAGCTGACCGGCATCACCAACGCCATGGTCGAGACCGCGCCACCGGCCGACACCGTGATGCGCGAGGCCGCGCGTTTCGTGGGCCAAGTGCCCATGGTGGCGCACAACGCGGCGTTCGACCGCCGCTTCTGGACAGCCGAGCTCGAGCGCGCAGGCGCCAACGCCCCACAACCCTTTGCCTGCACGGTGCTGCTCTCGCGCCGGCTCTACCCCGAGGCGCCGAGCCACAAGCTGGGTTCACTGGTGGATTTTTTCCGGCTGCCGCGCACCGGCCAGGCGCACCGGGCCTTGGCCGATGCCGAGATGGCGGCCGAGCTGCTGGGCCGCATCCAGCACGACCTGCGCGCACGCCATGGCGTGAACGAGCCCGATCACGGTTTTCTGATGGCCCTGCAGCGCTGCACGCGCGCCGCCCTGCCCCGCTTCATCCAGACGCACACACAGCGCCCGGATGCGCAGGCCCTCAAACCACGCGCAGCTTGAACTGCACGATCACCGCGCCGTCGATCTTGCCCATCGAGGGGATGATGCCGACGTTGACGCCGTAGCGCTCACCTTCCCAGGTGGCCATGGGCAGGGCGGCGAAGAAGGTGCCGCCCCTGGCGAGCGAGGGATAGCCGTTCATGATCCCCAGCGTGCCCCCGAGCTTGATCGGCCCCAGGGACCAGGGCTGCCAGTTCATGGCCACGTACGACGTGGTCCTGTGCACGCTGTTGTCGTAAGCGCCGGCCATGTAGGACAGCTCGGTGCTGGTGCGGTACTCGGCGCCCAGGCCCAGGTTGTTCTCGTTGTAGCCGTTGTGGCGGGCAAAGTGGCGCGAGAAGCCGCCCACGTTGATCCACACCTCGTTCTTGAAAGGCTCCAGCACCATCGCGGGCGGGTCGCTGGGCGCGGTCGTCTGCGCCAGGGCCGGGCCGCTGCCCAGGCACACTGCCACGAGTCCGAGGTAAAGGGTCTTCATCGTCCTGTCCATCTTCCATCGCCCACACGGTGGGCCTGTCTCTGTCTATGTCGACCAAGCGCTTCGGCGCCTGAAACCGCCCATGCCCCAGAATCCACCGAACGTGACTTTTTTGCGGCTCCACGGACCTCGGGCCGCTTCTTTGTCATCAGCCCGACATTTCGACCTGCCATGAAAACCCACACCCCGCACACCGTCCTGTCCACCCACGACACCACCCGCATCGACGACCTGCGCATCGGCGCGGTGCGCCCCCTCATCACGCCGGCGCTGCTGCAGGAATGGCTGCCCGCACCCGATCCCGCGCAAGCCCTGGTGGAAAGCAGCCGCGCCGCGATATCGCGCGTGCTGCATGGGCAGGACGACCGCCTCGTGGTCGTCGTCGGCCCGTGCTCCATCCACGACCACGCCCAGGCCATCGAATACGCCGAGCGCCTCAAGGCCCAAGCCGACGCCCTGCAGGAGGACCTGCTGGTGGTGATGCGCGTGTACTTCGAGAAGCCGCGCACCACGGTGGGCTGGAAGGGCTACATCAACGACCCGCACCTCGATGGCAGCTTCGCCATCAACGAAGGGCTGGAGATGGCACGCGCGCTGCTGCTGGAGGTGCTCGCGCTGGGCCTGCCGGTGGGCACCGAGTTCCTGGACCTGCTCAGCCCGCAGTTCATCAGCGATCTCGTGAGCTGGGGCGCGATCGGCGCGCGCACCACCGAGAGCCAGAGCCACCGGCAGCTCGCCAGCGGGCTGAGCTGCCCGGTGGGGTTCAAGAACGGCACGGACGGCGGCGTCAAGGTCGCGTCCGACGCGATCCAGGCCGCGCGCGCCGCGCACGCCTTCATGGGCATGACCAAGATGGGGCAGGCCGCGATCTTCGAGACGCGTGGCAACGACGACTGCCACGTGATCCTGCGCGGCGGCGCGCAGCCCAACTACAGCGCCGCGGACGTCGCCGCCGCCTGCGGTCTGCTGCAGAAAGCCGGCCTGCGCGAACAGGTGATGGTCGATGTGTCGCACGCCAACAGCAGCAAGCAGCACCGCCGGCAGATCGACGTGGCCGCCGATGTCGCCGCGCAGATCGGCGCGGGCGAGCACCGCATCGTGGGTGTGATGATCGAGAGCCACCTGCACGAAGGCCGGCAGGACATCGTGCCCGGCCAGCCCCTGCAGGCGGGCGTGAGCGTGACCGATGCCTGCATCTCGTTCGAGCAGACCGTGCCGGTGCTCGAAGGCCTGGCGGGCGCCGTGCGAGCCCGGCGCACGCGGGGGTAGGCCCCATGGCCTTGCGCTGGCGCGGTCCGCCCACCGTCAACCTGGCCCTGCAGGGCGGCGGCGCGCACGGCGCCTTCACCTGGGGTGTGCTCGATGCCCTGCTGGAGGACGGGCGCCTGCGCTTCGATGGCGTGAGCGGCACCAGCGCCGGCGCGATGAACGCGGTGCTGCTCGCGCAAGGCCTGATGGCTGGGGGAGCGGAGGGCGCACGCACCGCGCTCAGGGGCTTCTGGAGCGCCGTGGCGGCCAGCATGCCGTTCGAGGTGGCCGTGCCCACGGCCGATGGCAAGGACATGCGGCTGGCGCCGGCCATGCAACTCATGCTGCAGTGGACCCACTACTTCTCGCCTGAGCAGCTCAACCCGTTCGACCTCAACCCCTTGCGCAAGATCCTGTCGAGCCAAGTTGATTTCGAGCGCCTGCGCGGGCGCAGCCCGGTCAAGCTGTTCGTGGCGGCGACCAACGCCAACACCGGCAAGTTGCGGCTGTTCCGCTCAGCGGAGCTCACGCCCGACGCGGTGCTGGCGTCGGCCTGCCTGCCCACCATGCACCGCAGCGTGGTGATCGATGGAGAGCCTTACTGGGATGGGGGTTACGCGGCCAATCCGGCGGTCTTCCCGCTGTTCCACGAGTGCCGCGCACGCGACATCGTGCTGGTGATGCTGGCCCCGCTCAAGCACAGCGCCACGCCGCAGTCGGCAGCGGACATCAAGAGCCGCATGATGGAACTGGCGTTCAACGCCACCTTCCTGCGCGAGATGCGCATGTTTGCCCACCTGCGCGAGCGCGCGGCCCACAGCGCCTGGTGGCGCCGGGGAGAGCTCGACCGGCGCCTGGCCAGCACGCACTTTCACGTGATCGAGGCCAGCGAGGTCATGCGCGAGCTGAGCACCGAGAGCAAGGCCGCGGCGAACATGCGCTTCTTTGAAATGCTGTTCGCGCTGGGCCGCGAGCACGCCAGCGCCTGGCTGTCGGCGCACCACGCCGACGTGGGCCGGCGCAGCAGCGTCGACCTGCAGGCCCTGTTTTACTGAGAAAAACGAAGGATCAGCGCGGCTTGCGCGGCACCATCGGGCCGCGGCCTTCGATGTGACGGAAGTTGATGCGGCCCTTGGTCAGGTCGTAGGGCG